>JAIRJX010000009.1 GCA_031260425.1 Gemmobacter sp. | reverse complement strand
ATGGTGAAGGCGGTGGAGAAATCCATGCGGATCGAAGGCATCCACCTGGCGCTGAAAGAGGGCGGCAAATCCGGCCGCTACGAAGCGCCATGATCCCGGTTGAAGAGGCCCTTGCACGGGTATTGGCGCTCGCCCGTGTGACGGAAAGCGAAACGGTACCGCTCGGCAAAGCCGCCGGGCGCTGGATGGCGGCGGCGGTTTCGGCTCGGCGCGACCAGCCGCCCTTCGCTGCCGCCGCGATGGACGGCTATGCGGTGATCGGCCCGGCCGTGGCCGGCCAGTCCTTCCGGGTGATCGGCGAGGCCGCTGCCGGCCATGGTTTTGCCGGCCCCGTCGGCCCCGGCGAGGCGCTCCGCATCTTCACCGGCGCCCCGGTGCCCGAGGGGGCAACCCAGGTCGTGCTGCAAGAGGACGTGACGCGGATCGGCGATCGGATCACCCTCGCCACCGCCTCCGGCAATATGAACATCCGCCCGGCGGGCAGCGATTTCCGGCGCGGCGCCACCATTGCGCCGCATCGCGTCGCGGCCGCCGATCTCGCGCTTTTCGCCGCGATGAACCTGGCCGATCTGGAGGTTCGACGCCGCCCCGTGGTCGCGGTGATCGCCACTGGCGATGAGCTGGTCATGCCGGGCGAGGCGCCGGGGCCAGACCAGATCATCGCCTCGAACTCCTTCGCAATCAAGGCTTTGGCCGAAGCAGAGGGAGCGGAGGTCCGCCTTCTGCCCATCGCGCGGGACAGCGAGGCGAGCCTTGCCGCCGTGTTCGGGCTGGCCGGGGGGGCCGATCTCGTCGTGACCATCGGTGGCGCCTCGGTGGGCGATCATGATCTGGTGGCCAAGGTCGCCGGCGGTCTCGGGCTGGAGCGCGCCTTCTACAAGATCGCCATGCGCCCGGGCAAGCCGCTGATGGCCGGGCGGCTTGGCGCGGCGGTGATGCTGGGCCTGCCGGGCAATCCGGTTTCGGCCATCGTCTGCGCCCATCTTTTCCTGCGGCCGCTTCTGCGCGCCATGCAGGGCGATCCGGCCCCGGCCCCCCGCCCCCGGCGCGCGCTGCTCGGCATCGATACCGGCCCCGCCGGCCCACGCAGCCACTACATGCGCGCGTGCCTGGCCGAGGGTGAGACATTGCCGGTCATCACCCCCTTCGGCAATCAGGATTCGGCGATGCTGACCCTGCTTGCAGATGCCCGCGCGCTGCTGATCCGCCCCTTGGGCGACGGGCCGCGCAAGACAGGCGAGGTGGTGGAATATCTGCCGCTTTGAGTGGAACGGCTTGACACAAAGCAAGAACGTGTGTAGAACATCAGATCAACTCCTGTCGAGGCTGATGAGAGGTTCTGTCCGATGCTCACACGCAAGCAACTGGAATTGCTGGATTTCATCCGTGTCCACCTGGAACGCGACGGTATTCCGCCCTCCTTCGATGAGATGAAGGTGGCGCTGGATCTTCGTTCCAAATCCGGGATCCACCGGCTGATCACGGCCCTGGAGGAACGGGGCTTCATCCGCCGCCTTGCGCATCGCGCGCGCGCGCTTGAGATCGTGAAGCTGCCCGAGGCGATGGAAAAGCCGGGCTTCAACCCGCGTGTCATTGCCGGAAACCGGGTCGACCCGCCGCGCGGCGCGCTGCCGGTCTCGGAGGTTCACGCGGTGGAATTGCCGGTCATGGGCCGTATCGCCGCTGGTGTGCCGATCGAGGCTATCTCCGAAATCTCGCATCACGTCGCGGTGCCCGGCTCCATGCTCTCCGCCAATGCCCAGCATTATGCGCTGGAGGTGAAGGGCGATTCGATGATCGAGGCCGGGATCAACGATGGTGATATCGTGGTGATCCGTCAGCAGGATACAGCCGAGAACGGCGATATCGTGGTGGCGCTGGTCGAGGACAGCGAGGCGACGCTGAAACGCTTTCGGCGCCGGGGTGGCATGATCGCGCTGGAGGCTGCAAACCCCGCCTATGAGACGCGGGTGTTTCCCGATCATCTGGTGGAAGTGCAGGGCCGGTTGGTCGGGCTGATCCGCAGTTACTGAAAGCAGTGCGTGACGCGTCCCCGGGCCTGCCAGAGTCCGTTCCCGTGAGGGCGCTGCCATGTTGGCCTCGGCCGCTCCGGCACGGGGATGCTGCACAGCCCCTGCGGCAGCCATGGTCTCGCCCACGGTCCGGGCTTCAAGGTATCGCGGGCGCTCCCGGGCGCGTGCCCCGGATCTGTGCTGACCGCCGCGCCGGCTTGGTCAGCAGGAGTTCGGGCGCCGTCGCAACCTGGCCGTGTTGCCAGAGCCGCCCAGATTGCCGCGCCGGGATCAGCCGCAACCCCTCGCCCTCGGCCACGACCGCCAGCGCACCGGTGCGGCGCAAGAGTGTGAGGTCGATCACCCGGCACCCCTGCGGCGGAGTGCCGACACGGGTTGCGACGATCACCAGATCGGCATCGTGGCAGGCCGCCGCCAGCCCCGATTCGGCCTCTTTCCCTTTCAGATGCACCGCCCGCCAATCCATAATGGCGAAGTGCCGTATGCCCTGTGGCCCGGTGAACCCGGGCCGCGCCGCTGCCTGCTGCGGGTCTGCCAGATCTCCATCCTTCTCCAGCCAGTTGCGCACGGCAAAACCAGTACCACGGGGGGCGGCGAGCGCCCGCCCCTGCGGCCCGAGCAATCCGACCTGCGCGCCATCCGCCGCGATCAGCAATACGGGTCGCCCGGTACCCGCCCAGATCACCAGCGCCAGCACGACCGGCAGCACTCCGGCGGCGCGGCCCCTCCCCCGTGTCGCGGCGAGCCAGATGCCGCCGAGCGCAATCAGCGGCAATACGAGGCCATCCGGCGTTGGTACGGCCGTCACCGCCCCATCCCAACCGGCGACCTGCCCGGCCACCCAGAGAATCCAGCGGCAACCGAGCCCCATCACCCAGAGCGGCAGTTCCGCAAGGCCCAGGGGCGCAAGCAGCGCCGCCACAGCGCCTGCCGGCATCACGACGGCACCCATCACCGGTACCGTGAGCAGATTGGCGATGAGGCCGAAACCGGTGATCCGGTTGAAATGCGCTGCACCGAACGGCGCCGTCGCCAGCCCCGCGAGGACCGAGGACAGCACCAGCGTGAAGACCGGCAGCGCCCATTTCGGGATGCGACCGCGCAACACGCCGCCCTCCAGCACACCGAAGCCCGCAATCAGCGCCGTGGTCGCTGCGAAGGACATCTGAAACCCGGCATCGAGCAGGCTTTCCGGCCTGAGCAGCAACAGCACCACTGCGGCCAGCGCCACCGAGCGCAGGCTGAGCGCCCGCCGGTCGAGCAGCACCGCGCCGAGCATGACGCAGATCATCAGGAAGGCGCGCTCCGTCGCCACGTTGGCACCGGAGAGCAGCAGGTAGAACCAGGCCACCGCGAAGGAAAGCCCGGCCGCGATCTTCTTTGCAGGAAGCCGCAGCGCCAGCGCCGGGACCAGCGCGATCCCCCGCCGGATCAGCTCGAAGACGAAGCCGATCAGGAAGGCCATATTCATCCCCGAGATCGCCAGAAGATGCGTGAGGCTGGAGGCGCGCAGCGCCTCCACCGCGTCGAGGCTGAGCCCCGAGCGGTCGCCGGTCATCACGCCGGCGGCAAAGGCTCCGGCATCACCGCCGATTGCCGCCTGCACCCCGGCGGAAAGGCGGGCGCGGATACGGTTCACCCATTGCTCGCCCGGCGCGGGTTCAGCCAGCAGCAAAAGCGGCGTGCGGGCATAGCCGATCCCGCCCAGTCCGGCGAACCAGGCGGTGCGGCGGAAATCGAAGCCGCCGGGCTCCGACGGCGGCTCGGGTGCGGCGAGATGGGCGGTGATCTGCACTACCTGCCCCGGCTCGGGCCACAGGTGGCGCGGCTCCGCCTGCAGGGAGATCCGCACTTTTGGCGGTGTCCGCTCCGGCGGCAGGTCGGCCAGCACCACCCGGTCCAGCGTCAGCCGGAGCGCATTGCTGGCCGAGCGGTCGATCTCGATGATGCGGCCTTGCACCGGGCCGTGGTAGCGGAACTCCATGACGGGCGCCGCCACCAGATGCGCCCGCAGCCCCGCCGCAATCCCGCCAAGCGCGATACAGGCCAGCGCCACACAGAGCGGATGCCCCGCCTCCGGCCCGAAGCGCCGGAGCACCGCCATTACCAGCAGCACCGCTCCGGCGCCAAGACCGGCCAATGGACCCGGCTCTTCCGGCAGCCAGAACCACAACCCGACGCCGAGCGCGATGCAGACCGGCACCCAGGGGAACAGCAGCCCCCGCGCTTCGGCCAGCCGCTCCAGCGGCCAGCGGATCAGCCCCGGCCCCGCCACCTTGTTTCCGCCCCTCCGCTCGCCTATCACAACGCCCAAGCCTAGCCCGCTTCTGGTTTCCGAAAGGTTAAGACGCATGACCCGACCCGTCGTCACCCGCTTTGCCCCCTCGCCCACCGGCTATCTGCATATCGGCGGCGGACGGACGGCGCTGTTCAACTGGCTTTACGCGCGCGGGCGCGGCGGGAAATTCCTGCTCCGGATCGAGGATACCGACCGCGAACGCTCCACCCCCGAGGCCAGCGCCGCCATCCTGCGCGGTCTCGAATGGCTGGGGTTGGACTGGGACGGCGACGTGGTCAGCCAGTTCGCCCGCAAGGACCGCCATGCCGAGGTAGCGCATGAGATGTTGGCGCGCGGCACCGCCTACAGGTGCTTCAGCACAAGGGAAGAAATCGACGCCTTCCGCGCCGGGGCCGAGGCGAAGGGCGGCTATGCCCTGTTCCAGAGCCCGTGGCGTGATGCCGATCCGGCGACCCATCCGAACGCACCTTACGTGATCCGCATGAAGGCGCCGCGCGGGGGCGAAACGGTGATCGACGATCAGGTGCAGGGCGAGGTGCGCATCAGGAACGAGACGCTCGACGACATG
>JAIRJX010000314.1 GCA_031260425.1 Gemmobacter sp. | reverse complement strand
ATTTACGGGCGTTTCACGGCTCTCCGGCGGTTTTCGAATACTGAACCTGTCCGGCCCGTGATTCGGGAACCCTCCACAGCCTGCATTGACCGGTGCCCCCCTCACTTCCCCTTCGGCTTCACCACCTTCTCGGCCAGATCGCGGGCGATGGCGAAGGCGCCGCGGATACGGTCGGCCTCGGTCGGCCAGTCCATCGCCAGCACGATGCGGTTGCCGTTGACCTTCGCTGCGCCCTTCTGCGCCTGAAGATACTCCACCAGCCCCGCCGGATTGGCGAACCTGTCGTTGTGAAACTGCACCGTCGCCCCCTTCGGCCCGGCATCGAGCCTCGAGATCCCGGCGCGCTTGCACATCGCCTTGATCCGTACCACCAGCATCAGCGTGTTGACCTCCTTCGGGAGCGGGCCGAAGCGGTCGATCAACTCGGCCGCGAACCCCTCCAGCTCCACCTTGCCGGAAAGCTGGCTGAGCCGGCGGTACAGGCCAAGACGGATATCCAGATCGGGCACATAATCCTCGGGGATCAGCACCGGCACACCAAGGTTGATCTGAGGCGCCCAGTGATCGTCGACCGGGGCGAGGCCGTTGATCTCGCCGGATTTGATCTTGGCAATCGTCTCTTCCAGCATCTGCTGGTAAAGCTCATAGCCGACCTCGCGAATATGGCCGGACTGCTCCTCGCCCAAAAGGTTCCCCGCCCCGCGCAGATCAAGGTCGTGGCTCGCCAGATTGAACCCGGCGCCAAGACTGTCGAGACTGCCGAGCAGTTTCAGCCGCTTGGTGGCCTGCGGGGTCAGCGGGCTGCGCGGCTTCGTGGTCAGATAGCAATAGGCGCGGGTCTTCGAGCGGCCCACCCGGCCGCGGATCTGATAAAGCTGACCAAGGCCGAACATGTCGGCACGGTGCACGATCATCGTATTGGCGGTCGGGATGTCGAGACCGCTTTCCACGATGGTGGTGGCCAGCAGCACATCATGGCGCCCGTCGTAGAAATCGTTCATCCGTGCGTCGAGATCGCCCGCCGCCAGTTGCCCATGCGCGATGATGTAGGACACTTCCGGGACATGGGTCTTCAGGAAATCCTCGATCTCCGGCAGGTCGGCGATGCGCGGCACCACGAAGAAGCTCTGCCCGCCGCGATAGCGTTCTCGCAGCAAAGCCTCGCGCAGTGTCACCGTATCAAATTCCGATACATAGGTGCGGATCGCCAGGCGGTCGACCGGCGGCGTGGCGATTATGCTGAGATCCCGGACCCCTGTGAGCGAGAGTTGAAGCGTGCGCGGGATCGGTGTTGCGGTAAGCGTCAGCACATGGACCTCGGCCCGCATCTCCTTCAGCCGCTCCTTATGGCCGACGCCGAAATGTTGTTCCTCATCAATGACAAGAAGACCGAGGTTCCTGAATTTGATCGCCTTGGCCAGCAGCGCATGAGTCCCGACGCAGATATCTACGGTGCCGTCTTCCAGACCCTTGCGGGTCAGTGCCGCATCCCTTGCCGCAACAAAGCGCGACAAGGGTTTGACATTGATCGGAAAACCCTGAAACCGCTCTGCGAAGCTGCGATAGTGCTGGCGGGCAAGCAGCGTGGTCGGACAGATCACCGCGACCTGCATTCCGGCCATGGCGGCCAGGAAGGCCGCACGCATCGCAACTTCGGTCTTGCCGAAGCCCACATCGCCCACCACCAGCCGGTCCATCGGGCTTCCCGCCTCCAGATCCGCCACCACATCGGCGATGGCGGCAAGCTGGTCGTCGGTCTCCTGCCACGGGAAACGGGCGGAGAACGCCTCCCAGGCCGAATGCGGCGCCTCGAGGATCGGTGCGTGGCGCAGGTGGCGTTCGGCGGCAATGCGCATCAGGCGGTCGGCGATCTCGCGGATCCGTTCCTTGAGCTTCGCCTTCTTCGCCTGCCAGGCCCCGCCGCCCAGACGGTCGAGCAGCCCTTCCTCATGGCCGTAACGGCTGAGCAGTTCGATATTCTCCACCGGCAGGTAGAGCTTGGCGTCCTCGGCATAGACCAGATGCACATATTCATGCGGCGGGCCGGGGCGATTGCGTGGCGGCTCCGGCACCCGCAACGTCTCCAGCCCCATGAAGCGGCCGATCCCATGTTCGACATGCACCACCAGGTCGCCGGGAGAGAGTGTGCCGATGTCTTGCACGAAGTTCTCGGCCTTGCGCTTGCGGCGCGGCCGGGCCACCAGCCGGTCGCCCAGCACGTCCTGTTCGGAAATCACCGCAAGCCCCGGCGCGGTGAAGCCCTCCTCCAGCGCCCAGACAGCCAGGAACAGCCCGCCGCGCCCCTCCGGCACCTCGCGGATGTCGGAGATCTCGGCACTCGCCGTCAGGTTCTGGTCTTCCAGCAGCCCCTTCAACCGCTCCCGCGCGCCGGCCGACCAAGAGGCGACGACGACCTGTCGATCTTCGCGCATGACTCGAAGATGATCGGCCAATGATTTGAAAAGACTTATGGATTCCTGTTGTCTTTCCGGCGCGAAATTGCGCCCGCCGCGCCCGCCCGCATCAAGCACACCCGGCCCGGGCGATTGCGGCAAGGACGTAAGCCGGATCACCCGGTGCAAGGCCGCCGCCGCCCCGAACGCCGCGTCGTCGAGATAGAGCGCCTCCGGCGGGCAAGGCTTGTAGACGGTATCCATCCGCCCCTTCACCGCCATATGCGCGCGCCGCGCCTCGTATTGGTCGACGATCCCCTCCCAGCGCGACAGCCGCGCCGGGGTGACCTGATCGTCGAACATCACCGAGGCGTCGGGAAGGTAGTCGAACAGCGTTTCAAGCCGTTCATGGAACCAGGGCAGCCAATGCTCCATCCCCTGATGCTTGCGCCCGGCGCTGACCGCCTCGTAAAGCGGGTCGTCCGAGGCGGCGGCGCCGAACTCGATACGGTAGGTCTGGCGGAACCGGGTGATCGCGGCCTCGTCCAGCACGATCTCCGACATGGGCGCGATGTCGATGGCGGCCAGCTTGCCGGTGGTGCGCTGGGTTTCTGGGTCGAAGCGGCGCAGCCCGTCCAGCGTGTCGCCGAACAGATCCAGCCGGACCGGCCCGCCGTCGCCCGGCGGAAAGATATCGACGATACCGCCCCGCACCGCGAAATCGCCAGCCTCGGTGACGGTGGCAACCTGCGAAAAGCCCATCCGCACCAGAAAGGTGCGCAGCGCCGCCTCATCCACCCGCTCGCCCAGCCTTGCACTGAACGAGGCGCCGCGCAGCACCTCGCGCGCGGGGACGCGCTGGGTCGCGGCGTTCAGCGTGGTCAGCAGGATGAAGGGCTGCGGCATGCCATGGGCCAGCGCCGCCAGCGTCGCCATGCGGCGCGCCGAAATCGCGGGATTGGGCGACACCCGGTCATAGGGCAGGCAATCCCAGGCCGGGAAATCCAGCACCAGCGCGTCGGGCGCGAAGAAGGCGAGGGCCGCGCGCATCGCCTCCAGCCGCTTGTCGTCGCGCGCGACATGCAGGACCGGCCCGCCTCGCGCCAGCTCCTTCGCCACCAGCCGTGCGTCATAGCCCTCGGGCGCGCCACCAAGGATCAGTTCCATCTGTTTCGCCATGAGATACCTCCGGTCGCGCCCGCCCTGCCTCAGCCCAGCACGCCGAACTGCATGATCCGATACATGCCCCAGAACGAAGTGGCGAGGATCGCCACCATGCCGATGCCCTGCACCGCCATATGCAGCCGGATCAACCGTGTCTGAAGCGCCTCGCCCCGATGCTCGCCATCGGCGATGCGATGGGCCGTGCGCAACGACAGCAGGCCGACCGGCACCATGGGCAGCAAAAGGCAGAGCAGCGCCTGGGCGAATTCGACCCGATAGACGAAGCCCAACAAGATGAGCACGGTCAGCAGAAAGGCAGTGCCCCCCGCGATCCACAGACCCGAGGCATGGACGGTGTAGAGAAGCCGGTTCACTTTGATCCGGGCCATATCCTCCAGATCCCGTTGCGCCTGCCCGCCCAGTCGGCGCGCGCGCGTCAGCAGGCCGTGCGGCACACCCAGAACCCAATGGCTCGCCACCGACCATTGCACCACCAGCACGATCCAGAACCACAGGCTCGCAAAGGACCGCATGTCGATCAGTTCGAAGATGGTTCGCAACCTGCCGCTCCGCCCGCTCGCTCGTCCCGGCCGCGCCAGGGGCGCAGCCTGCGGCATTCCTAACCTTGCGATGCGGCGTTTTCCATGGCAGGCAGAAAAATAATCCGCAAGGCCCCGTTCCGGCCCATGATCCGGCCGGACACCAGACCACCCGCAAGGACATGCCATGCTGCCCAGCCAAGCCGCCTATCCCGCCACCCGCTTCCGCCGCGCCCGCCGGACGGAAAGTCTGCGCCGGCTGACGCAGGAACATGTGCTGAGCGCGAATGACCTGATCTGGCCGATCTTCATCCGCGACGGCGCCGGGGTGTCGGAACCGGTCCTCTCCATGCCCGGGGTGAGCCGGCTCACGATCGACCTTGCCGTCCGGGCGGCGGAGGAGGCGGCGGGTCTCGGCATCCCGGCGCTCTGCCTTTTTCCCTATACCGACCCTTCGGTGAAGACCGAAAGCTGCGACGAGGCGTGGAACCCCGGAAACCTCACCAACCGCTGCATCCGCGCGATCAAGGCGGCGGTGCCGGAGATCGCGGTGATGACCGATATCGCGCTTGATCCCTATAATGCGAATGGCCATGACGGGCTGGTGCGGGATGGTGTCATCCTCAACGATGAGACGGTGGAGGCGCTGGTGCGGATGGCGCTGGCTCAGGCGGAAAGCGGCGCCGATATCCTCGGGCCTTCGGACATGATGGATGGCCGGATTGGCGCGATCCGTGCGGCGCTGGAGGGCGCGGGGCACAAGGACGTGGCGATCCTGAGCTATTCGGCGAAATACGCCTCGGCTTTCTATGGCCCGTTCCGCGATGCGGTGGGGGCCTCAGCGGCGCTGAAGGGTGACAAGAAGACCTATCAGATGACCCCCGCGAACAGCGACGAGGCGCTGCGCCTGATCGAGCGCGACCTGCGCGAGGGGGCGGACATGGTGATGGTGAAGCCCGGGATGCCCTATCTCGACATCTGCCGCCGGGTGAAGGACACCTTCGGGGTGCCGACCTTCGCCTATCAGGTCTCAGGGGAATATGCGATGATCCGGGGCGCTGCGGATCGCGGCTGGATCAATGGCGAGTCGGCGATGCTGGAAAGCCTGCTGGCCTTCAAGCGTGCCGGTTGTGACGGCATCCTGACCTATTTCGCCCCCGAAGCGGCGCGCCTGTTGCGCGGCTGATTGCCGGGCCGCGCGGAGCCTTGGTGACAAGCGCGCCGCTTGCCGCTATATCTTGCGTAAAAGGGGCACCAGACCCCGCAGCAGAGGCGTGAGGCAGCGATGATTTCCAGACGGTTCCTGATCGGCAGTGCAGGTGCGGCGGCGGTGCTGGCAGCCTGCGGCAACGGTATCGGCAGCAATGGCGCGGCGATGATCGACGCGCGGGTCGACGATACGCGCAACTACCTGTTCAACCGCTACCCCGGCACAAGGGATCTGGCGGGCAAGGCATACGGCGTGCTCTACATGCCGCTGGTGACCGAGGCGGGCTTCGGCATCGGCGGGGCCTTCGGGCGCGGTGCGCTGCGGATCAACGACGTGACGGTGGACTACTATTCCGCCGCCAAGGCGAGCATCGGGCTCCAGATCGGCGCGCAGCAATATGCCCATGCGCTGTTCTTCATGACCGAGGCGGCGCTGTCCGACTTCCGCCGCTCGCAGGGCTGGGCCGCAGGGGCGGATCTGAAATATGCCATACCCGAACAGGGCGCCAGCATCGGCAAGGACACGACCGAGATCGACCCGGTGATCGCGCTCATCTTCGGCCAGGCCGGGCTGATCGCCGGGGCCACGCTTTCGGGGACGAAATATACAAGGATCATTCCCTGAGGTCGGGGCCGGGGGGAGCCGGTCATCCGAGATGACCTTCCGATGAAGCCCGCGGCCCGGCGATCCTCAATCCCCCTCGTAACGAAGAGCGGGGCCTGACCGTGGGTGAGCTGACGGTTTGATCAGCGCCTTCAACCAAGTCCTTGCCGCGAAGGGCAGAGCCCGACCGCAGGTGGGCGCTTGACATGATTGTTATGGTGCCAACTCCGCCCAACTCCTATCCCCGCGCCAACCCGACCAATGCGCCGGCCCGTGCGGGCGCGAGGGCGCTGCCCGGCGGGTGCTACGCGCCTTGTTCCGGGCAGGGAAAGAGCACACACCGGGCTTGGGCTGCCGATCAGGCACCAGCGCGGGAGGGCGGGCGCGGCAGGGGGCTCTGCCCCCGGCTTCGCCTCCCCCGGGATATTTTTGAACAGATGATGAACAGGTTCGGGTCCTTCCTCATGAGGGCCGTGCGCCTCAGTCTGTCGGGATCCGGGCGGGCGCGGCTTTTCAGGGGGCGCCCGATGCTGGTCCGCCATTCCCTTGCCGGGGAACGCGGCATCCCGGCTCAGCGCGTGAGGCGGCGGATCAGGCTGGAGGTGTCGTTGCGCCCGCCGCCCATCTGCTGCACCTCGCTGTAGAACTGGTCCACCAGGGCGGTGGCGGGCAGGCTGGTGCCGATTTCACTTGCGGTTTCGAGGCAGATCTTCAGATCCTTGCGCATCCAGTCCACCGCGAAACCGAAGTCGAACTCGTCGGCCAGCATGGTCTTGTGGCGGTTGGCCATCTGCCAGCTTCCGGCCGCGCCCTGGCTGATGACCTCGACCACCGCCTCGCCGTCGAGCCCGGCCTTGCGACCGAAGGCCAGCGCCTCGGCAAGCCCCTGCACGAGGCCGGCGATGCAGATCTGGTTCATCATCTTGGCCAGTTGCCCCGCGCCGCTTTCGCCAAGGCGGCGGCAGATCCGGGCATAGGCCGCGATCACCGGCTCCGCCCGGTCATAATCCGCCTGCGCGCCGCCGCACATCACCGAAAGCACACCGTTCTGGGCGCCCGCCTGCCCACCCGAGACCGGCGCATCGACAAAGCCCTTGCCCTCTGTCGTGGCAATGGCGGCAAGCTCGCGCGTGACCCGGGCCGAGACCGTGGTATGGTCGACGAGGATGGCGCCGCGTTTCATTCCGGCGAAGGCGCCATCCGGGCCGCGGCAGACCGCGCGCAGATCGTCATCATCACCGACGCAGGCCATGACGAATTCCGCCCCCTCCGCCGCCGCGCGCGGCGTTGCCGCCCAACGGCCGCCATGTTCGGCGATCCAGGCCTTCGCTTTCGCTTCGGTGCGGTTGTAGACCGTCACCTCATGGCCCTTGGCCCTCAGA
>JAIRJX010000308.1 GCA_031260425.1 Gemmobacter sp. | reverse complement strand
GGTCTCCCCTCTGGCAGGCAGATTAGGGGTTGGTCGCCGCTTGTGCAATCGGCCAGAAACGCGGCGGGACCGACATTCATCGGCAGTTCCGGGGGGCTTTGGTGAAACCACCGCCCCTGTCTTCAACGCCCCGCACGACGGAAGGCCGCGACCGACTGCAGGTGGGTGCGTCCTACGGCTGTGGTTGCCGCTTCATGGTGGCGCTCCGCCTGGCCCATATCCCCGCGCTGTGCCTCGTTCAGGACAAGGCGTGGGCACACATCTGCGCACCACCGGGATCTTCCGCGGCCTCAACTTCCCGCATAGCGGAAAGGACACGGCCCGTCCGGTGCGAGCGCCGCCCGCCGATGCGTTCTGCTCCGAGCGTCGGAGGCGCTCCTCTCACACGGCAATTCCACCTGATATAGAGTCAGAAAATTGCGCACCCGACGGTTGGATTTTTACTGACATTACGTCACCGTTTTCCTGACGTGACGTTTCATTTACGTCAACGTAATCACCTCTGGTAAGCTTAGGCTTGACCCACCATTCTTGACGTAGAGTAATCTCTGCGAGAGAGCGTCGATGCCTGACAAGAAACCCTCCGATCCGTCGGATCTCATGACCATCCGCGAGACATGCGAGGCCTTCGAGGTCACGCCGCGCACCTTGCGGTTCTATGAGCAGAAAGAACTGCTCTTCCCCATCCGCCGGGGCACGCGGCGGCTCTTTACCCGGCGTGACCGGGCCCGGCTGAAGCTGATCCTGCGCGGCAAGCGCTTCGGCTTCTCGCTGGAGGATATCCGCCAGTTGCTCAACATGTATGACCGTGATCCAGGCCAGCAGGAGGCGCAGCTGCTGCGCACCTACGAGGTGGCGCTGGAGCGGCTCAGCACGATGGAGCGGCAGCGTGACGAGTTGAACGAGGCGATCGGCGAACTGAAGGTCCAGATAGCCCTGGGCGCCGAACACCTGGCGGAACTGCGCAGAAGTGCAGGCTGACCGCCATATCCAAGGGAGAGAAAGACCATGCCGAGCTATACCGCCCCCGCAAAGGACATGCAGTTCCTGCTTCAGGAGGTGCTGAACGTGACCGAGGCCGGGGTGCCCGGCTATGAGGAACTGGAGCCTGCCTTCACAGCGGCAGTGCTGGAAGAGGCCGGCAAGCTCGCCTCCGAGGTGCTGGCGCCACTGAATGCCGTGGGCGATGCAGAGGGTTGCGTGCTGGAAAACGGCGTGGTGCGCACGCCTGCGGGATTCAAGGCCGCCTTCGCGGCGATGAAGGAAGGCGGCTGGACCGCTCTTGACGGCCATCCCGAACATGGTGGTCAGGGCCTGCCCTACCTGATGCAATGCGTTGTGGGCGAGATCTTCGTTTCGGCCAACATGGCCTTCAACATGTATCAGGGCCTGACCCATGGCGCCTGTTCGGCGATCCAGGCCCATGGCAGCGATGAACAGAAGGCAACCTATCTGCCGAAGATGATCGCCTGCGACTGGACCGGCACGATGAACCTGACCGAGCCGCATTGCGGCACCGATCTGGGCCTGTTGCGCAGCCGGGCCGAGCCGCAGGCGGATGGCTCCTACCGGATCACCGGGCAGAAGATCTTCATCTCGGCCGGCGATCACGACCTGGCGGAGAACATCATCCATCTAGTGCTGGCCAAGGCCCCCGGCGGTGGCGAGGGCACAAGGGGCATCTCGCTTTTCATCGTGCCGAAATTCCTGGTCAATGCCGATGGCTCACTGGGTGCGCGCAACGCGGTTTCGGTCGGCAAGATCGAAAAGAAGATGGGCATCCACGGCAACGCGACCTGTGTGCTGGATTATGACGGCGCGACCGGCTTCCTGCTGGGCGAGCTGCACAAGGGGATGCGCGCCATGTTCACCATGATGAACGAGGCGCGGCTGGGCGTTGGCCTGCAGGGCTATGCGGTGGCGGAGGCCGCCTATCAGAACGCGCGCGCCTATGCGAAGGACCGCCTGCAGGGCCGCGCGGTAACCGGCGCTGAAAACACCGCTGGCCCCGCAGATCCGCTGATCGTGCATCCCGACATCCGCCGCATGTTGATGGACCAGAAAAGCTTCGTCGAGGGCGCGCGTGCGCTCACCTTCTGGGGGGCTTCGCTGATCGACCGCCACAACCGGCAGGGCGACGCGGCCGCCGATGGGCTGATCGGCCTTCTGACCCCTGTCATCAAGGGCTTCCAGACCGACAAGGGCTTCGAGATGGCAGTGCAGGCCCAGCAGATCTTCGGCGGGCACGGCTATATAGAGGAACAGGGCATGAGCCAGTTCGTCCGCGACGCCCGGATCGCCATGATCTACGAAGGTGCGAACGGGGTGCAGGCGCTCGATCTGGTGGGACGCAAGCTTGCGGCCGATGGGGGCAGGCATGTGATGGGCTTCTTCGAGATGGTGAAGGCCGAATGCAAGGCGCATGACGGCGACGACCGGATGAAACCCTTCACCGATGCGCTGAAAGCCGCCTCGAAACAGCTTCAGGCCGCCGGGATGTTCTTCATGCAGAACGGCATGAAAAATCCGAATGCCGCGCTGGCCGGCAGCTACGATTTCATGCACCTGATGGGTCATGTCTGCCTCGGCCTGATGTGGGCCCGCATGGCACGGGCCGCTCATGTGGCGCTTGATGCTGGCGCCCCCGACCGCGCCTTCTACGAGGCGAAACTCACGACGGGGCGCTACTACATGGCCCGCCACCTGCCGGCCTGCGCCATGCATCTGGCCCGCATCGAAAGCGGTGCGGAGCCGGTGATGGCGCTTGACGCCGGGGCGTTCTAGGATGGGCGGCCCTGGAGGAAAAATCCTTGCGGAAAGGATTTTTCCCCCGGATTTGCTTCCTGAAACGGATCGGCATTCAGCCATGGCCCATGTGGCCCCGTTTATGAAGCCATAGTCTCGGTACTCCCGCTCCCCCGCGCAACGGAGGGCCGTGCTCAACCGCAAGTGGGCGCTGAGACGGTTGTGATCGTCACTTTATGGCGCAATTACGGCCATGCCAGATCCCCTCGCAGACGTCCCCGGAACGTCCGCTCCGAGGCGGTCTGACGCTGCCCGGCGGCACGTGCCGCGCCTTGTTCCGGGCATGAGACAGGGCTCACGCGGGCGGCTTGGGAAACCACCCGGGCGGGGACGGGCTCGTGCGGTGTTGGGCGAGAGCTGCAAGAACAGGTCCAGGAAACACCCAGGCTGCCCGGAAGATCCTGAATATCGCTCCGTCCTAGCCGTAGAAACGGCGCCGCGCCTCCTGCTCGATGTCAAGTCGCAACTGGAGGTCAGCAAGCATCTTCATCGCCTGCCTGCGCGTCTCCTCATCGGGTGCGGCGTGGAGGATCCGGGTCTGTGCCTCGACCGCCTTTCGCAGCTCGATTTCGCGGGGCAGCGCTCCGGCCTCCGCCATGATGCGGAAACCGATGGCATCCGCGCTCCCGTCACCGGCCATGTCCAGAGGTTTTCCCGCGCCCTTGAGGTTGTCGAACTGCCCCTCGGCCTGTGCCCTCCGTATCTGCCGCTCGGCCATGTCGGAGAATTTCATCTTCATTCACCTTCTTTCCGAAGACGGTTGAATCGGCCAATCGCCGGGATGGATATTCTACCACACTTGCCGCATCCGCACAAAACTCATCGAGATATGCGTGCGCTGGATCAGGGCGGCCGAACGGACGTCGCCGATGGCAAGCGCGCGAAGGCATTCGTCGATCTCGTCAGCGAAGATGCGCACCTCGGCCGCAACGTCGATCCGGGCGGCAGCCATGGATTTCAGCCAGATCCGCGCGGTCTGGAAGAACAGGCGATCGCAGATGTCACGCAACGGGACATTGCCGGAGATCCGGTGGAAGGTGAGGACGAATTCCATGTTCAACTCGCCGAACCGCCGCGCATCGGGGGTGTCCGCAAGGGCATGCACTTCGGCTGAGAGCGCTTCGAGCCGTTCCCACAGGGCGGGATCCGGCGGCTTCGGCCCGAGGATGCCCAGAAGCTCGGTCAGTTCCATGCGCAGCTGATAGGTCTGCTCCAGTTCGGTGAAATCGGCATCCGTTACAAAGGTCCCGACACCATGGACCGATTGCACGAGGCCCTCGCCCTCCAGGCGCACGAGAACGCGGCGAAGGGGGGTGCGGCTGGTCCCGAACTCCGCCGCCAACGCCTCTTCCGACAGGCGGGTTCCGGGCGGATAGTCGAGAAGGCAGATCCGGGTGCGCAGGATGGAATACATGCGCTCGAAGCGGTCGCGCGCACTTGGCAGCATATCGTCGGTCGCGAAATTCATGGCGGCTTCATCCCGTCTGACGCGTGACGATATAGACCCCCACCGCCGCAAGCGCGAGTCCGGCCAGCGAGACCAGGCTGAGAGGCTCGCCCAGCAGCACCCAGGCCAGGACCATGGCCAGGGGCGGCACCAGATACATGAGCGACGAGATGCGCGTGGCATCCCCCCGCTGGATCAGGGCGATGTAAAGCCCGATCGAGACCAGCGAATTGGCAAGGACCAGATAGGCCAGGGCGATGACGAGTTCCGGCTGCCAGTCGATGGTCAGGCTTTCGGTCGTGGCGGCAACGGGAAGGAGAACCGCAAGGCCGACCACATATTGGATGATCCCGCCCGCGATCGGATCGGTCTTCATCCCGTGCCATTTCTCGAACAGCGTGGCGGTGGTCATTCCGGCCAGCGCCCCCAAGGCCAGAAGCGCCGCACCCCGGGGGCTGGGACCGAGCGAGCCGTCCGCCCCGACGGCAAGGACGACACCGGCGAAGCCGAGAAGCAGCCCGAGCCACAGGAACCTGCCGCCCCGCCGCCCGCCCGCGAGGGGGCCAAGCACCGCCACCAGCGCCGGTTGCAGCGCCATGATGATGGCGGCCGTTCCGGCATTCATTCCACGCTTCATCGCGAGATAGGCCAGCCCGAAATAGACGCACTGGATCAGGAAGCCGGTGACCGCCACCACCGCCCAATGGCGCAACCCCGCCGGCCAGCGCGGCCGGTGCAGCAGCGCCACGGGGATCAGGACGAGCACCGCCAGAGCATAGCGCAAAGCCAGCATCGACATCGGCTCGACATGCGCGAGGCCCATCTTGGCAAAGGCATAGCCGCCGGACCAGAGCAGCACGAAGACGTAAGGCGCGGCCAGCCAGAACAGCGGCGAGCGGTCGGTGTTTCCGGATGCGGCCCGTGTCATACCCTGCCCCCTCCCCCGTCAGCCAAGCCGGGCGCCAAGCCGACCCAGCATGGAAAGGCATTGCGACAACTGCTCGATCGCCAGGTATTCGTCCGGCTTGTGGGCCTGATCGATCGATCCCGGTCCGCAGATCACCGCCGACATGCCAATCGCCTGGAATATGCCCGCCTCGGTTCCGAACGGGACAAGGTCCGCCCCGTTCGCGCCTGTCAGTTCCATGACGATATCGCGCGCCTCATTGGCGCCCGCCGGGACAAGACCGTCAACCTCGCCGATGATCTCGGTAACGATATCTGCGGACGGGCTGACACCGCGCATCTGCGGCAGCAGTTGATGAGTGCAGAAGTCATGCAAGTCGGTCTTTACGAATTCGACGTCTTCAGGCTGGACGGGACGCATTTCCCAATCGACCCGCGCCCTGCCGGCGATCACGTTATGCGCCACGCCCCCCACCAGCGCGCCAGTATTGATCGTGGTCCAGGGCGGATCGAACCGGCCGCCGGCGGGCACACGTTCCTTCAGCCGCTCCTTCAGCTCCAGCAGCCGCGCCACAAAGCGCACGGCATATTCCACCGCATTCACGCCCCGGTCGGGGGCCGAGCCATGACCTTCGAGCCCGGTGAAATGGACGCTGTATTCGTAGCAGCCCTTGTGGCCCTCGATCACCCGCATCATCGTAGGCTCGCCGATGATCGCAACTGCGGGGCGAACCGCGCGGCCGCGCAGGATCTGCGCCAACGCCTGCGCACCGATGCAGCCGACCTCCTCGTCGTGGGTGAAGGCGAAATGGACGGGGCGCGATCTTGCCATCCGGGCATATCGCGGCGCCATCGCCACCGCGGCAGCGATGAAGCCCTTCATGTCGCAGGTCCCCCGGCCGTAAAGCCGCCCTTCGCGTTCGCTCATCACGAAGGGATCGCTGCTCCAGTTCTGATCGGCGACCGGCACCACGTCGGAATGACCCGAAAGCAGGATGCCGCCATCCACTTCCGGGCCGATGGTGGCAAAGAGATTGGCCTTCGCCCCGGTCGCATCGCGATGGAGCTCGACCCGCGCACCCGCATCTTCAAGCCGGTCGGCCAGAAACTCGACCAGCGCAAGGTTGCTGTCTGCCGAAACCGTGGGAAAGGCGATCAACTGCCCCAGAAGATCGCGGGTTTGCGCAAGCAGGTCCAATGGTTCAGTCCTTGATGAAGAGCTTGCGTTCGACCGAGCAGAGCGCCTGCGCCGGGCCGGTTTCGCCGATCAGAATGGTCTCGGTCGTCTCCAGTCCCCAGCTTTCCATCCATAGCGCCGGCATGAAATGGAAGACCATTCCCGGCTCCAGCACTGTTTCGTCTTCGGTCCGGATCGAGGCGGTGCGCTCGCCCCAGTCCGGCGGGTAGGAGAGGCCCACCGGATAGCCCATGCGCCCGTCGCGATGGATCCCATGCCGTTTCAGCACCGCCATGAAGGCATTGGCGACGTCGCAGGTACGGTTTCCGGCGCGGGCGGCGGCCAGTCCGGCTTCGATGCCTTCGATCTGCGCCTCTTCAGCACGCAGCATCTCCGCTGGCGGCCTGCCGAGGAACACGGTGCGGCAAAGCGGCGCGTGATAGCGCCGATAGCAACCCGAGAGCTCGAAGAACGTGGCCTCGCCCGCCTTCATCGGCGCTCCGTTCCAGGTCAGGTGCGCGGCGGTCGCATCCGCCCCGGAGGGCGTGAGCGGCACGATGGCCGGATAGTCTCCCCAGTCATCGCCGACGCCGGTCAGCCCGGCATGATAGATCTCGGCCACAAGCTCGTTCTTGCGCAATCCGGGGCGCGATTTCTCGATCGCCGTGCGCACGATCTTTTCGGAAATGCCGGCGGCCTTGCGGATGAAGCCGATCTCCTCCCCCGACTTGACGAGGCGCTGCCAGTTCACCAGCGCGGTCGCATCGACAAGCGCCGCATCGGGCAGTTCCTCCGCCAGCGTCGCATGGGCCTTGGCCGAATAGTAGTAGTTCTCCATCTCGACGCCGATCCGCGCCTTTTCGAGGCCGAGATCGCGCAGGATCCGCGCGAGATCCTGCATCGGATGCCGCACGGTGGATTGCACGTAACTGTCGGCATAGCCATGGATCGACCCCGGCGTGATCCAGCAGGTGCGCAGGGCGCCGAGGCTGTCCATGTAGCGGCCCCACCAGCGCGGCTCGCCCTCCATGGTCAGGATGACGCCCTGATGGACGTAGAACGACCAGCCGTCATAGCCGGTCAGCCAGGCCTGATTCGACGGATCGGTAACGAACATCGCGTCGAGACCGGCCCGCGCCATGGCCGCCCGGGTCTTCTCGATCCGGCGGGCATATTCGGCGGGGCTGAATGGGGCGTTCTGCGGTGCCATGGCTCACTCCCTGAAATTGCACAGTTGTGCACAAGACTAGCACCTGAATTTCGAAATGAGCAATAGAAACTCGCAATATCCCGCAAATACGCCCAACAATTTCTTGACACACTCAGGAACCATGCCATGTTGTGCACAACAAGACGAGTTTGCAACCGACTCAGACAATAGGGGGAAGACCATGAAAACGTCCGCATCGAAGACGACGGCACTTGCCGTGTTCATGCTTGGAATTTCCGCCGCCGCAGGTGCGGCAGGCCCGCTCGCCGACCGGATTGCCGCCGGCGAGACCATCCGCATCGGCTTTGCCAACGAGACCCCCTTCGCCTATCCGGGCGATGACGGCAGCCCGAAAGGCTTCGTCAATGCCGAGGTGATAGGCGTGCTTGCCGCGATGGGCCATACCAATATCGAAGCCGTGCAGACCGAATGGGGCGGGCTGATTCCCGGCCTCAACGCCGGGCAGTTCGACATCATCACCGGCGGCATGAACATTCTGAAGTCGCGCTGCGAAAACATCGCCTTCTCGGAGCCGATGGGCAAGATCGGTGACGGGTTCATCGTGGCCCCCGGCAATCCGAAGGGCCTTCAGACCTATGTCGACATCAAGGACAAGGACGCCGTCCTCGTCACCGGTGCGGGCTATTCGAACATCGAGGCCGCGAAGAGTGCCGGCGTGACCGAGGACAAGTTGATGATCGTTCCC
The DNA here is from genome assembly GCA_031260425.1 of Gemmobacter sp. GTDB lineage: Bacteria > Pseudomonadota > Alphaproteobacteria > Rhodobacterales > Rhodobacteraceae > Gemmobacter. The sequence continues at coordinate 9,517 of JAIRJX010000308.1, read as the reverse complement.
GGCCCGACGGAGATCCTTGCCGCGGTGGTGGCCGGCCGCGCCGATGCCGGAACCGGAACCTATCCGACGATGAAGCAGCTTGCCGACAGCTCCGGCGGCAAGGTCGAGATCACCGATCCCAGCGTGATGCCCGAGGAAAGCTTCAACTGGGCCGGCGTCGGCTTCCGCAAGGAGGATCAGGATTTCCTCGATACCTTCAACGCGGCGCAGGCGGCCTATCTCGGCACCCCCGAAATGCTGGCCGCCGTGGCGGAATACGGCTATTCCGAAGCCATGCTGCCCGGTGACAAGACCACCGAATGGGTCTGCGCCAACCGCTGATCCGGGGCTTGTGAGCAATCGACGCGAAAGGGCCGGGATGGATGACCGGCCCTTCCACCAGCTTGGACCACTAGCCTGGGAGCGGGGGCGGAATGTCGATCTGGGACTTTCTGGAAACCTATGGCGCCCGGCTGGCGAACGGCACGCTTGTCACCTGCGCCCAGTTCCTGTTCGCCAGCATGGTTGCGATCGTCGCGGCGCTTCTTGCGGGTCTTGGCAGGATGTCGGGAAACTGGTTCATCCGCAGCTTCTCCATCATCTATATCGAGATATTCCGCGGCACCTCGCTGCTGGTGCAGCTTTACTGGATCTTCTACGTCCTGCCGCTCTTCGGCGTCAGCCTGCCCAAGTTTATCGCGGGCTTTCTCTCCGTGGGATTGAATGTCGGCGCCTATGGGGCTGAGATCGTGCGCGGCGCCATCCGGGCGGTGCCACGCGGCCAGTGGGAGGCGGCCTACGCGCTCTCCATGTCGCCCGCGCGGCGGATGCGGCGGATCATCCTGCCGCAGGCCTTCGTGCTGATGCTGCCACCTTGGGGCAACCTGCTGATCGAGCTTTTGAAAGGCACGGCGCTGGTTGCGCTGATCGCGGTGGCGGATCTCATGTTCGTGGCGAAACAGATCAACGGCGCGACCTTCCTTTCGGCCCAGGCTTTCGGGGTGGCGCTCGTCGTCTACTTCGTCCTCGCCCGATTCCTGATCACGCCCTTCATGCGCTGGCTGGAGCGCACCATGTCGCGGAGGCTCGGGCGCATATGAGCTTCGACTGGAAATGGGAATTCACCTGGGCGATCCTGCCGCGCCTTCTTGCCGCCACGCTGAATACGCTGATGGCGGCGGGGATCGGCTATGCCATCGCCCTGGTGGTGGGCCTCGCCCTCGCGCTTGGCCAGCGCAGCGGGTCGCGCGCCCTGACGCTGGCCCTGCGGGAGTTCATCGAGTTCGTGCGCTCGACGCCGCTCGTGCTGCAGATCTTCTTCATCTTCTATGTCGGGCCGCAATTCGGGATCACGCTTTCGCCCTGGGTCTCCGGGATGCTCGCCATCGGGCTGCACTATTCGGCCTATCTGTCCGAGGTCTACCGCGCCGGTATCGAGGCGGTGCCGAGGGGCCAATGGGAGGCGTGCCGCGCCCTGAACATGTCGACACGCGATACCTACCGGCGCATCGTCATCCCGCAGGCGCTGCCGGCCAGCATTCCCGGCATGGGCAACTACCTCGTGGGGATATTCAAGGATACGCCGATGCTGTCGGTAATCGGGGTGGCGGAGCTCATGCAGGCCGCGAACTCCATAGGCTCCGAGACCTACCGCTTTCTGGAGCCTTATACGATGGTCGGCGTGATCTTCCTGGCCATTTCGCTGCCGGTGGCGGGGCTCGTGCACCTGCTGGAGGCGCGGGTGCGCCGCAAGTTGGGAATGTAGAACATGGACATGTCCGCCTATCCGCTGGAACTGCCCGAAAACGACCGCCCGATGGTCCGCTTCATGAACGTGACCAAGAGCTACGGTTCGCTCACCGTGCTCGACCGGCTCAACCTCGATGTCCGGCGCGGCGAGATGGTTTCGGTCATCGGCCCTTCCGGTTCGGGCAAAACTACCGTGCTGCGGATGCTGATGACGCTGGAAACGATCAGCGATGGCGTCATCTATGTCGACGGCAAGCCGCTTACGCATATGGAACGGGGTGGCGTTCTGGTGCCGGCCGACGAGCGTCATCTGCGCAGGATGCGCGCCTCCATCGGCATGTGTTTCCAGCATTTCAACCTGTTTCCGCATATGACGGCGCTCCGGAACTGCATGGAGGGGCCGGTGCAGGTCCTTGGCCTTTCCGAGCGGGAGGCGCGCACGCGGTCGGAAGAGCTGCTGGCGATGGTCGGCATGATCGACAAGAAGGATCAGCACCCGTCCCGCCTCTCGGGCGGCCAGCAGCAGCGGGTGGCGATCGCGCGCGCCCTGGCCATGCGTCCGCGCATCATGCTCTTCGACGAAGTGACCTCGGCCCTTGACCCCGAGGTGATCGGCGAGGTCACGAACGTGATCCGCAAGCTGGTTGCGGAACATGACCTGACCATGCTGATGGTCACCCACCAGATGGGCTTTGCCCGCGACATCTCTGACCGGATCTGCTTCTTCTACAAGGGACAGATCGAAGAGCAGGGACCGCCAGAGGCATTCTTCACCAGCCCGCAGCGCGAACGCACCCAGCAATTCCTCCGGGCGGTGAAGGATGCCGACTGATCACGCCCTTTCTCTGACGGACATCCTCGCGGCGCAGCGGGTCATTCGTGGCCAGGCCGGCGATACACCGCTGGTGCCATCACCTCATATGACCGCGCAGGCGGGGCAGGACTTCCTGCTGAAGCTGGAAAACACCCAGCCAACCGGTGCCTTCAAACTTCGCGGTGCCTTGAACGCGCTGGCCGCGCTGCCCGCAGGGGCGGCAGGGGTCGTCTGCTGCTCCACCGGAAATCATGGCCGCGCCGTGGCCTATGCCGCCCGGCTGCGCGGCATCCGCGCGGTGGTCTGCATGTCCGGCCTCGTGCCGGAGGCCAAGGTGGCGGGGATCCGCGCCCTGGGGGCCGAGGTCCGGATCATCGGCCGGTCGCAGGACGCCGCCGCCGTCGAAAGCCGGCGGCTTTGCAACGAGGAGGGGCTGGTCGAGATCCCGCCCTTCGACGACCCGCAGGTGATCGCGGGCCAGGGCACGATCGGGGTAGAGCTGCTGGCCGCACGGCCCGACCTGACGGCGATCCTCGTTCCCCTCTCCGGCGGCGGGCTCGCGGCCGGAGTCGCGCTGGCAGCAAAGTCGATCAATCCGAAAATCCGGCTCATCGGCATCTCGATGGACCGGGGGGCAGCGATGCGGGAGTCACTGGCGGCCGGCCGGCCGGTCATGGTGACGGAACATGCCTCGCTGGCCGACAGCCTCGGTGGCGGGATCGGGCTGGAAAACCGGCTGACATTCCCGCTCTGCCGCGAGTTGCTCGACGAGGTCGTGCTGGTCTCGGAGGAAGAGATCCGCGACGCGATGCAGGCGCTTTATTACGAAGACCGGATCGTGGCCGAGGGCGCGTCGGTGGTGGGGCTGGCCGCTACGCTCGCGGGGAAGGTTCGTCTGAGCGGACCGGCCGCAACGATCATCACCGGGCGCAACCTCGACATGGCCACCTTCACCGCCATCATGGCCGGGCAGGATGTGCGGATCGGTGATCTGGTGGTGAAAGGCAAACCCTATGGCGCATGAAATCCAGATCGTCACCGAGGCCGAGTTGCGTCGGCTCGTCCGGCTGGACCTGACGACGGTCGACGTGATCGAGGCCGCGTTTGCCGCACTTGCGGCGGGCGGGGTGGTGATGCCCCCGATCCTGTCGATGGATCTGCACACCGTGAATGGCGAGGTCGACGTGAAGACCGCCTATATCCCGGGCTTCGACGGCTTCGCCATCAAGGTCAGCCCCGGCTTCTTCGACAATCCGAAGATCGGGTTGCCCAGCCTGAACGGGCTGATGATCCTGTTTTCGGCGCAGACCGGGCTGGTGCAGTCGCTCTTTCTCGACAACGGCTATCTGACCGATATCCGCACGGCCGCCGCCGGTGCGGTGGCGGCCCGCCATCTGGCGCCCGGGACGGTCGAGACCGCCGGCGTCATCGGCACCGGGGTGCAGGCACGCCTCCAGATGCAGGCGGCGCATCTGGTGCGCCCGTTCAAGCGGCTCCTCGTCCATGGGCGCGACATGGAGAAGGCCCGCGCCTGTGCCGCAGATCTGGCCTCGGCTCTGGGCGTTGCCGTCGAACCCGTCACCGATCCGGCGGCGCTGGTGCGGGAAGCTCAACTGGTCGTCACCACCACCCCGGCCCGGCAGCCCGTCCTTCGCGCCGAATGGCTGCATCCGGGCCTGCATGTCACCGCCATGGGTTCCGATCAGGCGGGCAAGAACGAACTGGATCCTCTGGCCCTGATGCGGGCCGACGCCTATGTCTGTGACCGCGTCAGCCAGTGCGAGGGTTCGGGAGAGCTGGCGGCGGCGCTTGCCGCCAGCGTCTGGACCAAAGGCCGCCCTGCGGAGCTTGGCCAGGTCATCACCGGCACAAAGCCGGGGCGGAGGAGCGCCGAGGATATCACCATCTGCGATCTGACGGGGACGGGCATTCAGGATACGGCGATTGCAACCCATGTGCGCGCGCGCTTTCCTGCGGCCGGCACCCCCCTTCTGACCTGACGCCGAAGATGAAACTCGACGCCCGCGACATCGCGATCCTGCGCGTCCTTTCCTGCGAGGGGCGGATCTCGAAGGCGGCCCTTGCCGAGCGTGTCGGCCTTTCGCCCACCCCCTGCTGGGAGCGGCTGCAAAAGCTGGAAAAGGCCGGCCTGATCGAGGGCTACCGCGCCACGATCGCGCTGCGCAAGCTGGGCCCGCACGTGACCGTCTTCGTCGCGGCGGAACTGGCAGACCATACGGCCGCCGCGTTTCGCGCCTTCGAGTCGGCGGTCGCGCGGCATGACGAGATCATCGCCTGCTGGGCACTGGGCGGCGGGTTCGACTATCTCCTCCAGATCGTCACGCGCGACATCGACGCCTATCAGCGCCTGATCGACGCCTTGCTCGATGCCCGCATCGGATTATCGCGCTACTTCACCTATATCGTCACCAAGCCGGTGAAGACCTCGGGGGCAATCCCGTTCGAAGCACTGCTCGGCGATGATTGATCCGGTCTGTCAAAGGCTGGATTTCCAGAGGATTCCTCTGCTCGACAGGGTGATTTCGGGGATAATATCGGCATGAACGCGCAATCCTGGGCCGGATCAGAAGATGAGGCCCCCATGCTCGACAGTGCAATCTCCGCCCGCCCGGACATCGCCGACAAGGCGCTGGTGCGGAGCTTTTCCTATATCGGCGGCCGCTGGGTCGGCGGCGAAGGCGGCGCTACATTCCGCGTGACCGACCCTGCGACCGGACAGGATATCGGCTGGGTCGCCAACCTCTCCGCCACGCAAGCAGCGGCGGCGGTGGACGCGGCGCAAGCGGCCTTCGGGCCATGGACAAGGCACCTGCCACAGGAGCGCGCAGCGATCTTGCGCCGCTGGTATGAGTTGATGTTGGCGCATCGCGAAGATCTGGCCCGTATCATGGTGCTCGAACAGGGCAAGCCGCTGTCGGAAGCCCGCGGCGAGATCGACTATGCCGCAGCCTTCATCGAGTTCTACGCCGAAGAGGCGAAACGCCCCAATATCGAGGGCGTGACCAGCCATCTTGCCGATGCCGAGATGGAGCTCTGGCGCGAACCGGTGGGGGTTGCGGCCCTCGTCACCCCCTGGAACTTTCCGTCGGCCATGCTCACCCGCAAAGCGGCGGCGGCGCTGGCGGCAGGCTGCACCGTGGTCTCGCATCCTTCGGCGGAGACGCCTTTCTCCGCCCTGGCCCTGGCCGAACTTTCCGAGCGGGCAGGCATTCCGCCGGGTGTCTTCAACGTGATCACCGGCGCTGCCGCCGTCGTGGTCAGGCCATGGATCGAGGATGCGCGCGTACGGGTCCTCTCCTTCACTGGCTCGACCGAGGTGGGGCGGCTGCTTTACCGCCAGTCGGCGGACACGGTGAAGCGGCTGGTCATGGAGCTTGGCGGCCATGCGCCGGTCCTCGTCTTCGCCGATGCCGATATGGACAATGCCGTAGCCGAGGTGATGAAGGCGAAATGGGCGACCAGCGGCCAGGATTGCCTGGGCGCAAACCGCATCCTCGTCGAACGTCCCGTCTACGCCGAATTCTGCCGCCGCTTCGTCGCGGCGACCAAGGCGCTGACCCTCGGCCCCGGGATGGAGGATTGCGACCTTGGCCCGCTGATGAACGAAAAAGCGGTCGTCAAGCAGGAAGAGCAGGTCGCCGATGCGCTGGAGCGCGGCGCACGCCTTGCCTGTGGCGGGAAACGCCATCCCCTTGGCCCGCTGTTCTACCAGCCGACCGTTCTTGTCGATGTGCCCGAAGGCGCGCGCATCTTGACCGAAGAGACCTTCGGCCCGGTAGCCGCCATCCTGCCCTTCGACAACGAAGACGAAGTCACAGCACAGGCAAACGCGACCGAATACGGGCTCGTCGCCTATATCCACACCCGCGATCCGCGCCGCATCTACCGGCTCAGCCGGGCGCTGCAATTCGGCATGGTCGCGGTCAACCGGACCAAGGTGACCGGGGCGCCCGTCCCCTTCGGGGGCATGAAACAGTCCGGCCTCGGGCGCGAGGGATCGCGCCTGGGAATGGAGGAATTCACCGAAATCAAATATGTCTGCCGCGACTGGGCATGAAGGAGAGAACAGCCATGCTGACCAATGATCAACTCGCCCAATGGGACCGCGAGAACTTCTTCCATCCGTCAACCCACCTTGCCCAGCACGCGCGCGGCGAGATGCCCAGCCGCGTCATCTCCCGCGCCGATGGCGTCTTCATCGAAGATCGCGACGGCACCCGCTTTCTTGATGCCTTTGCCGGGCTTTACTGCGTGAACGTGGGCTATGGCCGGCAGGAGATCGCCGAGGCGATCGCCGCGCAGGCCCGCGAACTCGCCTATTACCATGCCTATGTCGGCCATGGCACCGAAGCCTCGATCACTCTGGCGAAGATGATCCTCGACCGCGCGCCGAAGAATATGTCCAAGGTCTATTTCGGCCTTGGCGGATCGGATGCGAACGAAACCAACATCAAGCTGGTCTGGTATTACAACAACATTCGCGGCCTGCCCGGCAAGAAGCGCATCATCTCGCGCTGGCGGGGCTATCATGGCTCGGGCCTGATGACCGGCTCGCTGACCGGGCTCGAGGGGTTCCACAAGAAGTTCGACCTGCCGCTTTCGCAGGTAATCCACACCGAAGCGCCCTGCTATTTTCGCCGCAAGAATATGGCGCAGACTGAAGCCGAGTTCACCGCCCATTGCGATGCGGAACTTGAGGCGCTGATCGAACGCGAGGGGGCCGACACCATTGCCGCCTTCATCGGGGTACCGGTGCTCGGGACGGGTGGTATCGTGCCGCCGCCTGCCGGCTATTGGCCGGCGATCCAGGCCGTGCTGAAAAAGCACGACATCCTGTTGATCGCAGATGAGGTGGTCACCGGCTTCGGCCGCCTGGGCAGCATGTTCGGCAGCACCCATTATGGGATCGAACCCGATTTCATCACCATCGCCAAGGGCCTGACCTCGGCCTATGCCCCGCTCTCCGGCTCGATCGTCTCGGATCGGGTCTGGAGCGTTCTGGAACAGGGCACTGACGAAAACGGCCCGATCGGTCATGGCTGGACCTATTCGGCCCATCCGATCGGCGCGGCGGCGGGGGTGGCGAACCTGAAGCTGATCGACGCGCTCGATCTGGTCCGCAACGCCGGTGAGGTGGGCGCCTATCTGAAAAGCGCGATGTCGGACGCGCTGGCCGATCATCCGAACGTGGGGGAAATACGCGGCGAGGGAATGCTTTGCGCGGTCGAACTGGTCGAGGAGCGCGAGACGCGATGCTTCTTCGACCCGGCCCGCAAGATCGGTCCGCAGGTCGCAGCCGCCATGGCGGCGAAGGACCGGGTCATCGCCCGTGCCATGCCGCAGGGCGACATCATCGGCTTCGCCCCCCCCTTTTGCCTTTCGCGCGACGAGGCAGATCGGGTGGTGGCGGCAACGGCGAGTGCGATCCGGTCCATTCTGGGCTGAGGCAGCGCAACCCGCCCTGCCGATCCGCAGGGCGGGCAAACGGGCCGCCTGCTGCACCCTGCACTACCTGAGGGATCCGTCGCGCCCTGAAACCGCAGCGGAACTGGCGACATCGCCGCTTACCGGTTGCACGAGTGGCAATGCGGCGGGGGCTGTCTGCCCACCGTGTTTGCCATGGCAATCTGTTGACAGGAAGGAAATCCATGGAATTGCTGCCGCTTATGCCGTTTTGCTTCCCAAGGCGATGCCAGAAGCAGGGGCACGGATGCGCTTGCATCAAGACCTCGGGAAGATCGGGGGCTTCGGCACCGCCCCTCCCGTCAGCACCTTGATACGGCATCATGACGTAACGTCACCAGATGCTGGAAAGGAGCGATTTTCGATACCGATGAATCTCGTAACGCATTGATTTTAACTCAATACGTGAAGAATTTCGGCCTCCTGCCAAGGGTATCTCCGGACAAACGACGAGCCGGGACATGCTCTTCCTTCATTTTCTGTCTAAAAATATCCTCAGGGGGCGAATTGAGCGCGAAGCGCTCAAGAGGGGCGCGAGCGCCCCTCTTGCAATATCGGACAGGAGGCGGAAGATGCGGCTGCCGGGGAACGGGGCGATACAGGACCGGGCGGCGCTGATGGCGGCAGTGCCGTTGCCGGTCTTGCACATTACCCCCGATCTGCGCCTTGCACAGGGCAATCAGCGGGCAGAGGCTCTGCTCGGGAGCGCGGCCTTCGGGCGGCATTTCGGATTGACCTTGCGCCAGCCGGCTCTGGTCGAGGCGATCGAGGCGGTGATGGCGGGAGCCGAGGCGCAGCAGTTGCGCTGCCGTCTGGTGCCCGACGAGCATGATCATGTCTATGACGTGACGGTGGCGCCGGCACCCGGGGGCGGCGCCTATTGCAGCTTCTTCGACGTGACCGAGCAGGAACTGGTCGGCCAGTTGCGCCGCGATTTCGTCGCCAATGTCAGCCATGAGCTGCGCACCCCGCTTACCGCGCTCCTCGGCTTTATCGAGACGCTTCAGGGACCTGCGCGCGACGACGCGGCGGCGCGGGCCCGCTTTCTCGGCATCATGGCCCGCGAGGCAGAGCGGATGGCGCGGCTGGTGCGCGATCTTCTGTCGCTCAGCCGGGTCGAGGCGCAGGAGCGGATGCGGCCCGAGGCGCGGGTGGACGTAGCGGCGGTGGTGGCCGGGGTGCTGGCCACGCTGCGGCCGATGGCGGAAGCCGCAGGCGTCGCGCTGGAGTTGCGGGTGGAGCAGAGCCGGCCGGTGCGCGCCGATGCCGATCAGTTGACCCAAGTGTTTCACAATCTCGTCGAGAACGCTGTGAAATATGGCGGCACCGGCAAGCTGGTCACCGTCACGCTGCGGCGCGAGGAGGAGGGAGGGGCAAGGCGTGGCCCGGTTCTTGCCGTCGCGGTGGAGGATCGCGGCGAGGGCATCGCCGCGCAGCACCTGCCACGGCTGACGGAGCGGTTCTACCGCGTCGACGCCCACCGCTCGCGCG
>JAIRJX010000237.1 GCA_031260425.1 Gemmobacter sp. | reverse complement strand
CCCTCTTGTTCATCATCTGTTCATAAATATCCTCAGGGGGTGAATTGAGCCGAAGGCTCAAGAGGGGGCGCGAGCGCCCCCTTTTCCCGTATGGACATGTGGCGCGCGGCCCTCATGCGTCGCCCTGACCGCCGCCGAAGCTCCTGCCGTCGAAGGTCGTCGAGGGGGGCGGGTTCATATGGCGGAACCGGCATGATACCGGGCCGAAGGCGTGCCCGGCGGGGTATGGACGTGCGCCCGGTCACCGCACCACGCCGGCGCCGGTGCGCGGCGAAAGCTCCCGGCTCCTGCGGCCCCAGTCTCAGCGCCTTGCGCGGATCATGCCGACCAGATCGTAGACCTCATCCATATGCGGTCGGGCGATTGCCTCGGCGCGGGCCGCCCCATTGCCGAGGATGCGGTCGATTTCGGCGGGATCGGCCATCAGCCGGCTCATCTCGGCGGTGATCGGGCCGAGCTTTTCCACCGCCAGATCGACGAGGCGCGGCTTGAAGCTGCCGAACTGGGCACCGGCGAACTCGGCTACCACCGACTCGAGGCTCTGCCCCGAAAGCGCGGCGTAGATATTGACGAGGTTCTTCGCCTCGGGCCGGGTGGCCAGTCCCTCTGCCGTTTCCGGCAGCGGCTCGGGGTCGGTCCTGGCCTTGCGGATCTTGGCGGCGATGGTGTCGGCATCGTCGGTCAGATTGATGCGGCTCTGGTCCGAGGGATCGGATTTCGACATCTTCTTCGAGCCGTCGCGCAAGCTCATCACCCTTGTTGCGGCCCCTTCGATCAGCGGTTCGGTGACCGGGAAGAAGTTCACCCCGTAGTCATGGTTGAACTTTATGGCGATGTCGCGGGTCAGTTCCAGATGCTGCTTCTGATCCTCACCCACCGGCACATGGGTTGCTTTGTAGGCAAGGATGTCGGCCGCCATCAGCGACGGATAGGCCAGAAGGCCGAGCGAGGAGTTCTCGGCATTCTTCCCCGCCTTGTCCTTGAACTGCGTCATCCGGTACATCCAGCCGATGCGGGCCACGCAGTTGAAAATCCAGGCGAGTTCGGCGTGGACCGTTACCTGGCTCTGGTTGAACAGGATCGAACGCTTCGGGTCGATCCCCGAGGCGAGGAAGGCGGCCGCGATCTCTCGCGTCTGGTGGCGCAGCTTCGAGGGATCCTGCCAGACGGTGATGGCGTGCAGGTCGACCACGCAATAGATGGTTTCCACGCCGCGATCCTGCAGTTCCGAAAAGCGCTTCAGCGCGCCGAGGTAATTGCCGAGCGTCATCCCCCCCGAGGGCTGGATCCCCGAGAAGATGCGGGTGGAAAAGGTCTGAGGCGTTTGGACCGGCTCGGACATGGTGTTCTCCGTCTGGAAATGTCTGGGCCTTCGGCTTAACCTTGCGGGATCAGGGCGTCAATGAAGGCGCCGGAACCGCAAGAGAGGCCCGATGCGCGACCGCAACCTTAACGCTTCGCCGGTCAACCCGCTGCCCTGGGTGGTCTGGGCGCTGGTCCTGCCGATGATCGCGATGGAGGTGGTGCTGAGCCTTGGCGCGCGCGGCATCATCGGCGGGCCGCTGGCGATCGGCTGGCGGCAGGACGCGGTGCAGCGCTTCGCCTTCTCGCCCGGGCTGATGCGCTGGATGGCCGAAAACGACGTCTGGCCGGTGCGGGAGCTGGCGCGGCTCGTCACCTATCCCTTCGTGCATCTCAGCTTCACCCATGCGGTCTTCGTGATGGTGATGCTGCTCGCACTCGGCAAGATGGTGGGCGAGGTGTTCCGCTGGTGGGCGGTGCTGCTGGTGTTCTTCGGCGCGGCAGCCGCGGCGGCGCTGGTCTATACGGCACTGCCGGGGCTGACCATGCCGCTGATCGGCGGCTATCCCGGGGTCTATGGGTTGATCGGGGCCTTCACCTTCCTGCTCTGGATGCGGCTGGCGGGGACGGGTACGACGCAATACCGCGCCTTCACCCTGATCGGCTTTCTCCTGGGCGTGCAACTGCTGTTCGGACTGCTGTTCGGCGGCGGCACGGAATGGGTGGCCGATCTCGCAGCTTTCGGGGCGGGGTTCGGGCTCAGCTTCGTGGTCGGCCCCGGCGGCATCAGCCGGGTGGTGGCGCGGCTGCGCAACCGGTGAGGACCAGGACCGGGGGGCGAAACGGTAGAGCTTCGCCCGCTGCCCGAAGCCAGGTGCGCTTTCACAGCATGGGAGGCGAGAACGTGAAGGTGCGGGCACGCCCCCGCATGAACGCTTCCCTGACCCGGAACAAGGCGCGAAGCACCACGGGGCAGCGCCCGATCGCCCCCCGGGCGGTCGCTTCGGTGACGTTGGCGCGGGGATAGGGGTTATGCGGGCGCACCATAAATCGCAGACCACAGCCGTCTCATGCACCCATCCACGGTCGGGCGCTGCCCTCTGTCGCGTATGGTATCCGGGCGGAACAGGTGTATCGCCAAGGGACTACGATAAGTCCCGGCTGAATACCCACCCGTCCTACCCCTTCCGCCGCCGCAGCGCGGCCTTGAACTCTGCCGCGCGGAAGGCGCCGATCAGGAAGCCGGTGCCGAAATAGCTGGCCATCCCGCCACCGACCAGCACGCCGAGCGCCAGCCATCGCCAGCGCTGTGCATCGAGCGCGGGGCCGAGCGCCAGCACCAGTCCCCAGAGCACCGCCGCCATCACCAGACAGGCCAGTACGATGCGCGGCAGCCGGCTGCGCAGCCGGTCGTCGAGGCGGGCAGCGTCGTCCATCCCCCGCGACCCCCGCCAGAGCTGCACCACCATCACCCAGCCCGATACCGTTGTCGCCAGCGCGGCGGCGAGAAAGCCCATCACCGGCATCAGCCCCACCGCGAAGCCGGCATTCACCACCATCGACCAGACGGCATAGCGGAACGGCCGCCTTGTGTCCTCTCGCGCGAAATAAAGCGGCTGCAACACCTTGTGCAGCACGAAGGCGGGCAGGCCGAGCCCATAGGCCGCCAGCGCCAGCGCGGTATTGGCGGTATCGTCCGCGCCGAAAGCGCCACGCTGGAACAGCACCTGCACCAGCGGCATCGCGATGACCACCAGCGCCACGGCGGCGGGCAGGGTCAACGCAAGGGCGAATTCCGCGCCCCGGTTGAAGGCGTCGCGCCCGCCCTCGGTATCGCCCATGCGCAGGCGGCGCGAGAGCTCGGGCAAAAGCGCCGTGCCGATCGCGATGCCGACTACGCCCAGCGG
>JAIRJX010000092.1 GCA_031260425.1 Gemmobacter sp. | reverse complement strand
CCTTCTCGCTGCCCGTGCTGTTCCATCAGCAGGAGATCCCGGAGGGGGAGATCGTCGTCAAGGTGACCGGCAATCAGTGGTATTGGAGCTATGAATACGTGCAGGACGGCCTGACCCCCGACGGCGAAGAAGCCCCCCCCGTAGCCTTCGACAGCTTCAAGCTGGAGCGTGATCAGCTTGCCGAATATGGCTATGTCGACGGCGACTACCTTCTGGCCACCGATACCGCCGTCGTGCTGCCCATCGGCAAGACCGTGGTGATGCAGGTCACCGGTGCCGACGTGATCCATTCCTGGACCATCCCCGCCTTCGGCGTGAAGCAGGATGCCGTGCCGGGTCGCCTGGCACAGCTCTGGTTCAAGCCCGAGGTCGAAGGCGTGTTCTTCGGCCAGTGCTCGGAGCTTTGCGGCAAGGACCACGCCTATATGCCGATCACCGTGAAAGTGGTTTCCGAGGCGAAATATGCCGAGTGGCTGCAAAAGGCCAAGGCTGGTGACGTGCAGCTTTCCGCGATCGCGGCCCCGGTCACGGTGCAGATGGCCGCGAACGACTGACGGCAGGGCGGCGGGAGCAGATCACGCGCGGGCGAGGTGAGAGCCCCCGGCGCGCGGACCAATCGAGGGACGAAACGAAGACATGAGCGACACCCACGCAAATGGCGCATTGACCGAGACCGGCGAGGCCGGGTTCGGCGATTACGTCGCGCTCTTGAAGCCGCGGGTCATGTCGCTCGTGGTCTTCACCGCCATGGTGGGCCTTCTGGTCGCGCCGCAGGGGATGCATCCGTTCGTCGCGCTGATCTCGGTGCTGTTCATCGCGCTTGGGGCAGGGGCCTCGGGCGCGCTGAACATGTGGTGGGATGCCGATATCGACCGGGTGATGCGCCGAACCCGTGCCCGGCCCATCCCCTCGGGCAGGGTGCAGCCGGGCGAGGCGCTGGGTCTCGGCCTCGCTCTGTCGGGCCTGTCGGTGATGATGCTGTGGCTGGCGGCCAATGCGCTGGCTGCATTACTGCTGGCCTTCACGATTTTCTTCTACGTCGTGATCTATTCGATGTGGCTGAAACGTTCGACGCCGCAGAACATCGTGATCGGCGGTGCGGCGGGGGCCTTCCCGCCGATGATCGGCTGGGTCTGTGCGACAGGAAGTGTCTCGGTGGAAGCCTGCCTGATGTTTCTCCTGATTTTCATGTGGACACCGCCGCATTTCTGGTCGCTGGCGCTTTTCATGAACAGCGACTATCAGCAGGCTGGGGTGCCGATGCTGACGGTGACCCATGGCAAGCGGGTGACCCGCAACCATATCCTCGTCTATACCATCGCTCTGGTGCCCTTCGCACTGGCCACGGCCTTCACCTCGATCGGCGGGCCGATTTATCTGGCGGTCTCGGTGCTGCTGAACCTCGGCTTCCTGTGGGGCGCCTGGGCGATCTGGCGGCGCGGCGAGGCGCTGGCGGAGGGCGACGGCTACACCACCGAAAAGGCGGTGTTCAAGTTTTCGCTGCTCTATCTGTTCCTGCATTTCGGGGCGCTGCTGGCTGAGGCCAGTCTGAAGCCCTGGGGCCTCGGGGGCTGGTGACATGACATTGCGTATCGAACACGAACTCCATCGCCGCCGCTTCGGCCGCAACCTGGGCCTTGGCCTTGCGTTGGCGGTCTTCGTGGCCCTGGTTTTCGGGTTGACCGTGGTGAAGGTGAAACGAGGCGATCCGATGCAGGCCTTCGACCACGTGGCCCGTCCCGAACTGGTGCCGCCGCAGGGGGAGGGGGAGCAATGACGCCGGGCAAGACCGCCGGCCTTCTCGTCGGTATCGTGGTGACGATGGGCGCGCTGAGTTTCGCGGCGGTGCCATTCTATAACTGGTTTTGTCGCGTGACCGGCTATGCCGGCACCGTTGCCGTCTCGGCTGTGGCGCCCGACCATGTGCTCGACCGCACTGTGCTGATCCGCTTCGATGCTTCGAAAGAAGCCGGAATGCCATGGGATTTCCGGCCGCAGCAGCATACCATGCGGCTCAAGATCGGCGAGACCGGCCTTGCCTTCTATGAGGCGCACAACCCGACCGGCCGCACCGTTGCTGGAACCGCCAGCTACAACGTCACCCCGGATTCGGCAGGGGGCTATTTCACCAAGATCGACTGCTTCTGCTTCACCCAGCAGGTGCTGGCGCCGGGCGAGACCGCCATCATGCCGGTGACCTTCTATGTCGACCCGGAGATCGTGACCGATCCCGAAGGCCAATTCGTGAAAGAGATCACACTCTCCTACACCTTCCATGAAACCGAGCTTCCGGCGGAGCAGGCGGCACTGGCCGCTTCCGGCACGGGCGCCGTGAACTGACAAGACAACGAGGGAACCCAAATGGCCCACGCCAAGAATCACGACTACCATATCCTGCACCCGTCTCTCTGGCCCCTCCTTGGCGCGATCGGTGCCTTCGTCATGCTGTTCGGCGCGGTCATGTGGATGCATGGCTCGGGGCCGTGGATGGGCCTCGCCGGGTTCGTCCTCGTGCTCTATGTGATGTTCGGCTGGTGGTCCGATGTGGTGGCCGAGGCGAACGGGGGCGACCATACCCCAGTGGTGCGGATCGGCCTGCGCTACGGCATGGTGCTGTTCATCACGTCGGAAGTGATGTTCTTCTCTGCCTGGTTCTGGAGCTTCTTCAAGCACGCCCTCTATCCGATGGGGCCGATGTCGCCGCTCGTCGATGGCGTATTTCCGCCCGAGGGCATCCAGACATTCGACCCCTGGCACTTGCCGCTCATCAATACGCTGATCCTGCTCTGTTCGGGCGCGGCTTGCACCTGGGCGCACCATGCCATCGCGCATGAGAATAACCGCAAGGACATGATCAACGGCCTCGCGCTGGCGGTGTTTCTGGGCGTGTGCTTCACCGTCCTGCAAGCCTATGAATACAGCCACGCGGCCTTCGGTTTCGCCGGCAACATTTATGGCGCCAACTTCTTCATGGCGACCGGTTTCCACGGCTTCCATGTCGTCATCGGCACGATCTTCCTGCTGGTCTGCCTGATCCGGGCGATGCGGGGCCAGTTCACCCCTGAACAGCATGTCGGCTTCGAGGCTGCTGCCTGGTATTGGCACTTCGTCGATGTGGTGTGGCTGTTCCTCTTTGCCGCCATCTATGTTTGGGGCCAGGGCTGAGCCAGGGCGCGCGCTCCGTCCATCCAATGCGGCGCGGGCCTCCGGCGGGCCCGCGCCTTTCCCTTGACCGGAGGCCGGGATGACCCGCCGCATGATCCTGCCCATGTCGTTCGGGCTGATCGGGGCTGCGATCCTGATTGCGTTGGGTACATGGCAGGTGCAGCGCCTGCACTGGAAGACCGCACTGATTGCGGCCGCCGAAGCACGCATGGCAGAGCCTGCGGGGCCGCTCGCGGCAGAGGTCGAATTTCCGCGCGACCGCTACTTGCCGGTGCGGGTAAGCGGGCGCTTCCTTGGCCCTGAAGCGCATGTGCTGACCTCGATCCCCGATGAGGGGCCGGGTTTTCTGGTGATCGCGGCTTATGAGACCGGGGACGGTCGCCGCATCCTGATCGACCGTGGTTTCGTGCCGGAGGCGCAGAAGAACACCCCCCGCCCACCCCATGCGGCCGAGGTTACAGGCAACCTGAACCTGCCCGATGATGTGACCAGCGCTACTCCACCGCCGGACATGGGCCGCAACATCTGGTTCGGCCGCGACGTGGCGGCGATGGCCGGGGTGCTGGGGACGGAGGCTGTGCTGATCGTTGCGCGCTCCGATACCGGTGACGGTGTCGCGCCCCGCGCTGTCACCGCTACCTTCCGCAACGATCACCTGAGCTATGCGATCACCTGGTTTTCGTTGGCGGTGGCGTGGTTGGGGATGACAGGGACCTATCTCTGGCGTATCAGACGCCGGAACGCATGAGGCGAGGCGATGCACTATATCTCGACGCGCGGGCAGGCGCCCGCTCTTTCCTTCGGCGAGGCGATGATGACGGGCCTTGCCCGCGACGGCGGTCTTTATGTTCCGGCTCAGGTGCCGCAGTTCACGACCGAGGCGATCGCGACGCTGGCCGGCCTGCCTTATGAAGAGATCGCCTTCCGCGTCATGTCGCCCTTCATGGGCGAAACCTTCACGGAGGCTGAGTTCAGGGGCCTGATTGCTCGCGCCTATGCAGGTTTCGGCCATGCGGGGCGTGCGCCGCTGAAACAGCTTGCCCCGAACCATTTCCTGCTGGAGCTGTTTCACGGCCCGACGCTGGCCTTCAAGGATTTCGCCATGCAGCTCATCGGTCAGATGATGCAGGCAGCTTTGGCGAAGTCGGGCGAGCGCATCACCATCGTCGGTGCGACCTCCGGCGATACCGGATCGGCGGCTATCGAGGCGTTCAAGGGGCTGGCCAATGTCGACGTGTTCATCCTTTTTCCGCATGGCCGGGTGTCCGAGGTGCAGCGGCGCCAGATGACCACGCCGTCTGATCCGAACGTTCATGCCATCGCCATGGACGGCGATTTCGATGATGCGCAGGCCCGCGTGAAGGACATGTTCAACGATTTCACCTTTCGCGACGGGGTGCGGCTGGCCGGGGTGAACAGCATCAACTGGGCGCGGGTGCTGGCGCAGGTGGTCTACTACTTCTCGTCGGCTACCAGCCTGGGCGCGCCGTATCGCGAGGTCAGCTTCACCGTGCCGACCGGCAATTTCGGCGATATCTACGCCGGCTACATCGCGAAGCGGATGGGTTTGCCGATTGCGCAATTGGTGATCGCCACCAACCAGAACGACATTCTGGACCGTGCGCTGCGCTCCGGTGCCTATCAGACCGTCGGCGTAAAGCCTTCGATCAGCCCCTCGATGGACATTCAGGTTTCCTCCAATTTCGAACGTGCGCTGTTTGATGCCTGTGGCCGCGATGGCGCGGTGGTGGCACAGCTCATGGCCGGGCTGAAATCCGGCGGCTTCACCATCCCGCAGGATGCATTGGAAAGCCTGCGCGCTACCTTTGCCTCGGGCCGCTGCTCCGAGGACGAGACGCGCGCCACCATCAAGGCCACGCTCGCCGCCACCGGCGAGTTGCTGTGTCCGCATTCCGCCGTCGGTGTGAAGGTCGCCGGAGATCATTCCGGCCCCGTGCCGATGATCACCCTGGCCACCGCGCATCCGGCGAAATTCCCCGACGCGGTCGCGGCTGCGGCCGGTATCCGCCCTGCTTTGCCGCCCCGCATGGCCGGCCTTTTCGACCGCCCGGAGCGGTTTACCCGGATGCCGAACGATCTTGCCGCCCTGCAAGCCCTCATCCGCGAAAGGATCGCGCGTTGACCCTGCGTATCTCCAGTCTGCCCAACGGTTTGCGCATCGTGACCGAGAACATGCCGGGGCTGAAATCGGCCTCGGTCGGGATCTGGGTCACGGCCGGCGGGCGGCATGAGCGGGCCGAGCAGAACGGCATCGCGCATTTCCTCGAGCATATGGCCTTCAAAGGCACTGCGACGCGCAGCGCCTTGCGGATTGCCGAGGAGATCGAGGATGTCGGCGGCTATATCAACGCCTACACCTCCAAGGAGATGACCGCCTATTACGCGCGCGTCCTGTCGGAGGACGTGGCGCTGGCGCTCGACGTGATCTCCGACATCGTGCTGAACCCGGTCTTCGATCCGAAAGAGATCGAGATTGAACGCCATGTCATCCTGCAGGAGATCGGACAGGCGCTGGATACGCCCGACGACATCATCTTCGACTGGTTGCAGGAGGTGAGCTACCCCGACCAGCCCTTCGGTCGCACCATCCTTGGCCCGACGGAGCGGGTCAGCTCCTTCAGCCGAGATGACCTGATGCACTTCGTGGCCGAGCATTACGGGCCGGACCAGATGATCCTTGCCGCTGCCGGGGGGGTGGATCATGACGCCATCCTGGCGCAAGCCGCCGCGATCTTCGGCGGGCTGAAACCGGTTGGCACACCGCTGCTTGCCCCCGCGCAGTTCGGCGGTGGCGAGCGGCGCGAGGTCAAGGGCCTGGAACAGGCGCATTTCGCGCTGGCCTTCGAGGCGCCGGGCTATCGCCATCCCGATGTCTATACAGCACAGGTCTATTCCACCGCGATGGGCGGCGGCATGTCCTCGCGCCTCTTTCAGAAGATCCGCGAGGAACGGGGTTTGTGCTATTCGATCTTCGCGCAATCGGGCGCTTATGAGGATACCGGCTCGATCACCATCTATGCCGGCACCTCGGAGGAGGAGGTCGGTGATCTTACCACGCTGACGCTCGACGAGTTGAAACGCGCGGCGGATGACATGACCGAGGCCGAGGTGGCGCGGGCGCGGGCGCAACTCAAGGCCGGTTTGCTGATGGGTCTTGAAAGCCCATCCTCGCGGGCAGAACGCAATGCGCGGCTGCTGTCTATCTGGGGCCGGGTGCCGGATGTGAACGAGGCGGTGGCGCGGATCGACGCGGTGACCACCTCTGATGTGCGGCGCTATGCTGGCGAGATGACGGCGGCACGCGCGGCGCTGGCGCTTTACGGCCCGGTCGCGCAGGCGCCGGGGCTGGAGGCGATCCGCGACAGGCTCGCCGCCTGATGTTCGGCCTGCGCCGCAAGCTCCGGATCGAGACCGAGCGGATGACGCTGCGCCTGCCGCAGCATGGCGATTATCGAGAATGGGCAGCGCTACGCGCGGCGAGTGCCGCCTTCCTTGCGCCGTGGGAGCCGGTCTGGTCGGCCGATCACCTGTCGCGCAGGGCGTTTACCAATCGGATCTACTGGTCGCAGCGTGCGTTTACCCAGGGCACGGCGTTGCCGCTGGTTCTGGTTCGGCGCGATGACCGGCGATTGCTGGGTGCCATCACGCTGGACAATATCCGGCGCGGGCCGGTTCAGGCCGGAACGCTCGGCTACTGGATCGGCCAGCCCTTTGCGCGGCATGGCTACATGCGTGAGGCGATCCTTGCCCTCGTGCATCACGCTTTCGCCACGCTCGACCTCAGCCGGATCGAGGCGGCCTGCCTGCCGGAGAACGTGGCATCACGCGGGGTGCTGGAAAAGACCGGCTTCAAATATGAGGGCGTGGCGCAAAGCTATCTCCAGATCGCGGGGCGCTGGCGAAACCATGTGCTTTATGCCAATCTGCGCGGCGACCGGCGCGGACGCACCGATGCGGGCTGAGCGCTGACACATTCCTTCGGCGCATGCTCCGGGGGAAAGCTGCATACCACTCTGCCGGGATATGTGCGAGAGGCCACCCATGCTGAATCCCGCCGACGCCGTCTTCCTTTCCGCCCTGCCGCCTGCGCTGCTGCGTGAGGTGCGCCCCGGCGATCTGGACGAGCCGCGCGGGCGCTGGATCGGGCAGGGGGCGGCGGTGGCGGTGCCGCGTTCAACCGCGGATGTGGCGCTTCTGTTGCGGGCCTGCGCCGCCGCCCGTGTCGGCGTGGTGCCGCGCGCCGGTGGCACCGGTCTTGTTGGTGGGCAGGTGATGCCGGAAGGGCCGCTGCCGCTGATCCTGTCGATGGAGCGGATGGTAGCGATCCGGGGCGTCTTTCCGCAGGAGAACGCGCTGGTGGCCGAGGCCGGCTGCATCCTGTCCGATCTGCACGCGGCGGCGGAAAGCGTGGAGAGGATCCTTCCGTTGACGCTGGCCTCGCAGGGGACGGCGCGGCTTGGCGGGCTGCTCGGCACCAATGCCGGCGGGGTGAACGTGCTGCGCTATGGCAATGCGCGCGACCTTTGCCTCGGGGTGGAGGCGGTGCTGGCCGACGGCACGGTGCTGGGCGGGCTGAAGCGGCTGCGCAAGGATAATACCGGCTATGACCTGCGCCACCTGTTGATCGGATCGGAGGGCACGCTGGGTATCATTACCGCTGCGAGCCTGAAGCTTTTTCCGCCGCCCGCGCAGGAGGGGGCGGCGCTTCTGGCCGTGCCCGGTGGCCCGGCGGCGGCACTTGATCTGCTGGCGCTGGCACAGGAGCGCCTGCCCGGCATGATCTCCGCCTTCGAGCTGATCCACCGCCAGGGTCTCGATTTCCTTGCCGAAACCATGCCGCAGGTCCGTCAGCCCTTCGCCTCGCCCCCCGAATGGCTGGTGCTGGTCGACCTTGGCCTGCCCGAGGGGCTCGACCCGGTCGAGGCGCTGGCCGGGCTTTATGAGGCGGCGGGCGATCTGGTGGAGGATGGTCTCATCGCGCAATCCGAGGCGCAGCGCGCCGCCTTCTGGAACCTGCGCGAAAGCATCCCCGAGGCGAATCGCCATATCGGCGCAGTGTCGAGCCATGATATCTCCTTGCCGCTCTCGGAAATTCCGGCCTTTCTTGCCGAGGCGGGGCCGGCCATCGCGGCGCTTGGTCCGTTCCGGGTGAACTGTTTCGGGCATCTCGGCGATGGCAACCTGCACTACAACATCTTTCCGCCCCGCGGCGGGAGGCGGGCCGATCATGTCGGGCAAGTGGCGGAGGTGCAGGCGCGGGTGCATGATCTCGTTCATGCGCATGGCGGGTCGGTCAGCGCCGAGCACGGCATCGGACGGCTGAAGACTGCTGATCTGCGCCACTATGGCGACCCGGGGCGGCTGGCTGCGATGCAAGCGGTGAAGGACGCGCTCGATCCGCTTGGTATCCTCAACCCCGGTGCGGTTTTGTGATCCGGAGTAGCGCCGACCCAAAAAACATCCCGCCGGACGTTCGATCCGGCGGGATGGGGTGGGTGGGGTAGGTTGGGTCACCTTTGCAAGCAGCGCCCGCCGAAGTTTCCCCTCGGCCAGCCCGTTCTAGTGCGAACCAGTTAACAAAAGGTTAACGACCGAGCCGAAATCCGTGTGAGCCGACATGTCGGGCTTCAGGCTGGACCGGCTTTCATGCATGGGCCGATATGGCATCGTGAGGGAACCCTGCCCCCTGCCGTCGACATTCGATGTAGCGGGGAGCAAGGCCCTGACCGCAGGTGGGCGCTATTACGGTTGTGGTCACCATTTTATGGCGCCACCCCGCCTGGCTCACTTCTCCGTGCCAATAGCCCCAAAGCCCCCCCGGAGAGGCGGTCGCGCGCTACCCGGTCCGCTTCGCAGCTATTCCGGGCTCGGCGTGGCCCCTCACGGCGTTTAGGCCGGAGGCGCCATGAAATACTCATCGCCGTTCGGCGAACCTGCCGTTCGGCGAACCTGATTGTCGATCCTGCCTAGTCTTCGCAAGCGGGACATGGCAGGGTCGACCGTCACGGGTCAGAACTCCAGGGGGGAAGGATGACGGCAGAGCCGGTCTTCGACGGACATAACGATATCCTGCTGAGGTTGCAGATGGCGCCCAAACGGCGCGCGAAGATCTGGGTCGAGGGCGAGGGGAAGGGCCATCTCGACCTGCCGCGCATGAAGGCGGGCGGTTTTGCTGGTGGCATGTTTGCCATCTATATTCCAAGCCCCGCCGACCCCGGCGCACCGGATTACGACGCGATGATGGACAGCCCGCCCTATGAGCTGGAACTGCCGGCGATGATCCCGCTGGGCGTGGCGCAGCCGGTCGCGTTGTCAATGGCGGGGCATCTCTTGTGGATGGAGCGCGCCTCGCAGGGCGCGTTCCGGCTCTGCCGGACGGTGGCCGAGATCGAAGCGGCCCGTGCCGCTGGGGTCATTGCCGGCGTCATGCATATGGAGGGAGCGGAGGCGATCGACGAAAGCCTTGACGCGCTGCATATATTCCATGCCCTCGGCCTGCGGTCGCTGGGACCGGTCTGGTCGCGGCCCACCATCTTCGGCCAAGGTGTGCCGTTCCGCTTCCCCGGCACCCCGGATACCGGGTCGGGCCTGACTGAGGCGGGCAAGCGGCTGGTCCGCGAATGCAATGCGCTGCGTATGGTGATCGACCTCAGCCATCTGAACGAGGCGGGATTTAACGATGTGGCGGCGCTCTCTGATGCGCCGCTGGTCGCCACCCATTCCAACGCCCATGCCATTACGCCCTCTACCCGCAACCTGACCGACCGGCAGCTGGCGGTGATCCACGAGTCGGGTGGCATTGTGGGGCTGAACTTCGCTACGGTTTTTCTGCGCGAGGATGGCAGACGCTCCGCCAGGATGGGCTGGGAGCCGGTGCTGCGTCATCTCGACCATCTGATCGCGCATCTGGGCGAGGATCACGTCGGCTTCGGCTCGGATTTCGATGGGGCGGAAATACCGCAGGGAATCGGCGATGTTGCCGGTCTGCCGAACCTGCTGGCCGCGCTCCGGGCGCATGGTTATGATGAGGCGCTTGTTGCAAAGCTGCGCTGGTCGAACTGGATGAATGTGCTGCGACGCGTCTGGGGAGCCTGAGGCGAAGGGGATCTCGTCAGGCGCGGAAATGCTTGGCGAGTTTCAGGCCCTGGCCCTGATAGTTCGAGGCAATCCCGGCACCGTATAGGGTTTCGGGTCGCGCGGCCATCCGCTCGTAGACCAGCCGTCCGACGATCTGGCCATGTTCCAGCACGAAGGGCGCTTCGTGGCAGCGCACCTCCAGCACCCCGCGCGAGCCGGCGCCGCCTGCCGCGGAATGGCCGAAGCCGGGATCGAAGAAGCCGGCATAGTGCACGCGGAACTCGCCCACCATGGCGAGATAGGGCGCCATTTCGGCGGCATAGTCGGGCGGAATGGTCACCGCCTCACGGCTGACCAGGATGTAGAAGGCGCCAGGGTCGAGGATGATCCTGCCCTCGCGGGTGCGGACTTCCTCCCAGAATTCCGCCGCCGGGTAGTGGCCGATGCGCGCGAGGTCGATGACGCCGGTATGCGGTTTGGCGCGGTAGCCGACCAGATCGCCCTTTGCCGGGTGCAGATCGACCGAGAAGCCAAGCCCTTCGGAAATCACCGGTGGGCTGTCCACCAGTGGTTCCTGCCGGTGCAGCGCCAGCAGGTCCGGATCGCTGAGCAGCGCCTGGCCCCGACGGAAGCGGATCTGGTTCAGCCTCTGCCCAGAGCGCGCCAGCACCGAGAAGCTGCGGGGGCAGACCTCGGCATAGAGCGGGCCGGTGTAACCTTCGGCAATCCGGTCGAACTCCACCCCGCCATCGGTGATGGTGCGGGTGAGCAGGTCGAGCCGCCCGGTAGAGCTTTTGGCATTGGCGACCGCCGTCACGCCCTGCGGCAGCGCCAGCCGCTCCATCAGCGGGATGATATAGACGCAACCCTTCTCCAGCACCGCACCTGCGGTCAGATCGATCCGGTGCATCTCGAACTCGGCGATCCGCTCTGCCACGCTGCTGCCCTGCCCGGCAAGGAAAGAGGCCCGCACCCGGTAAGCGATCGGTCCGAGCCGCAGATCGAGGCTGGCGGGCTGCACCTGATCGGGCAGAATGGCCGGATCGGCGGCAATGGTGCCTTCGGCGATCAGGCGGCGCAGGCTTTGCGCAGGCAGCACTCCGGTCTCGGTCATCCGCCTCTCCTCATGCGGTCAAAAAAACCCGCCCTGTTACCAGGAGCGGGTGTTTTCGATGGTCGGGCCGGTGAGATTCGAACTCACGACCTTCCGCCCCCCAGACGGACGCGCTAACCAGGCTGCGCCACGGCCCGACTGCGCGGATACATAGCGATAAATCCGGCGGGAGCAAGCAGCAAAACGCATGGGCGCGATTTAGCCGGAACGGTGCCGAGCCTGGGCCAGCCGCTCATGCAGCGCCTGGATGCGGGGCAGGAAAGCGGCGAGCGCCTCGACCCGCGCGGCGGCCTGATCACGAGGGAGGGCGCGCAGCAGGGCAGGCAGCCAAGGCGGGTCACAGGGGGCGGGGCGGGGAGAATCTGCTCCGGAAGCCTCTGCCGGAATTGCCGGTGTTGCGGCTGGCGCCGAGGCGGCTTTGTTGCCACATGCATCAAACTCCACCGGGGTGGACGGGGCATCATCGGGCACTCGGTCGGTTTCTACCAGGGTGGGCGAGGCCTCTCCCGCCACGAATCCGGCGTCGCCTGCAGGGGCGCCCGATGGCTGACCTGCTGCTTTCACCCTCCCGGTTTCCGGTGTATCCGGCGGCTGGTCGAACAGCGAAGGCTGCTGCGGATCGCCAACTGGTGGCTGGGGGGAGCGGGTCGCGTCATTTACGGCTTCCGCCCGGATGCCGGTCTCCGCAGGAGCGATTTGTGCCGCAACCGGCGGCGCCCGGTCGCGCAACGCAATCACCTCTGCCCCGACCGGCGGCTGCGCGAGTGGGGTGAGGTTGTCCGGCGCCTGCTCTGCCATGTCGGGCTCCGGCGCGCCGCCGACGAGTGCCGTGACGTAGCGAACCCCCTGTTCGCGCAGTATCTTCTGCACGCCCCTGATGGTCATTCCGTCATCGTGGAGCAGCCGGCGGATGCCCGAAAGCAGTGCAACATCGACTGGCCGGTAGTAACGGCGCCCGCCGGCACGTTTCACCGGCTTGATCTGCGGAAACCGGCTTTCCCAGAAGCGTAGCACATGGGTCGGGGTCTCCAGCGTCTCGGCGACCTCGCTGATCGTGCGGAAGGCGTCGGGAGACTTGTCCATGCCTGCGGCCCCGATCAGCGTTTCTTGCCGCTGGCGACACGCTCTTTCATCAGATGCGACGGGCGGAAGGTCAGCACCCTGCGCGGGCTGATCGGCACTTCGTCGCCGGTCTTGGGATTACGTCCGACCCGGGCGGTCTTGTCGCGAACCGCGAAAGTGCCGAAGGAAGATATCTTCACCGTCTCACCTACGGCCAGTGCATCGGAGACGAGTTGCAGCACCACCTCCACCAGATCGGCGGATTCATTGCGTGACAATCCCACCTCGCGGAACACCGCCTCGCTGAGATCCATCCGCGTCAGAGTCTTTTCGCCCATCGCCTTCCCCCCACCAGAATTCTTTCGAGATTGAGGGTTTTGGGTTTTCGAGTCAATATCA
The DNA here is from genome assembly GCA_031260425.1 of Gemmobacter sp. Lineage (GTDB taxonomy): Bacteria > Pseudomonadota > Alphaproteobacteria > Rhodobacterales > Rhodobacteraceae > Gemmobacter. Next base: position 31,789 of record JAIRJX010000092.1, on the reverse strand, counting down.
GCACCTTGGGTGCGGTTTTTCAGAAGGATCCATATGGAAAGCCGCGCAGCTCCGCCCGGGGTATGCGGCGGCCGGCAGCGATCACCAGCGCAGGACGACCGAACCCCAGGCAAGGCCACCGCCGATCGCCTCGGTCACCAGCAGATCGCCGCGCTTGATCTGGCCGCGCGCCACGCCCACCGAGAGCGCCAGAGGAATCGAGGCGGCAGAGGTGTTGCCATGATCCTGCACGGTAACCACCACCCGTGACATCGGGACCTGCATCCGCTTGGCGGTGCCCTCGATGATGCGGATATTTGCCTGATGCGGCACGATCCAGTCGACATCCGCCCCGCTCAGCCCCAGCTTGGCAAGCGCGGCATGGGCGGTCTCGGTCAACTTCTCGACGGCATGGCGGAACACTTCCTTGCCCTGCATCCGCAGATGGCCGGTTCGTCCGGTAGAAACGCCGCCATCGACATGGAGAATGTCGCGATGCCGCCCATCGGAATGCAGGTCGGTGGCAAGGATGCCACGGTCGGTCACTTCGCCGGTGCCCTCTTGCCCTTCCAGCACCAGCGCGCCCGCGCCATCGCCGAACAGGACACAGGTGGAGCGGTCGGTCCAGTCCATCAGGCGCGAGAAGGTCTCTGCTCCGATCACCAGCACCCGCCGCGCCTGGCCCGAGATGATCAGCGCATTGGCGTTGGCCAGCGCGAAGACAAAGCCCGCGCAAACCGCCTGCACGTCATAGGCGAAGCCCCGCGTCATGCCGAGTCGGGCCTGCACCATGGTAGCGGCGGAGGGGAAGGTGAAATCGGCGGTGGAGGTGGCAAGCACGATGGCGTCGATATCGTCCGCCGCAAGGCCGGCCTGTGCCAGCGCCGCTTCAGCCGCGCGGGTGGCGAGGTCGGAGGTGGCCTGGCCCTCGGCCGCAAAATGCCGCCGCTCGATGCCGGAGCGCGAGCGGATCCATTCGTCAGAGGTGTCGATGCCGGCTTCGAACTCGCTGTTCGGCACAATGCGTTCAGGCAGGTAATGCCCCACGCCGGTCACTACTGCCCTGATCGTCATGATTGCTGCCCGTCCTTCGTCACGGCGGCATCCTGCCCCGCCCGTTCGGCTGATGCAACCCGCGCCGCCAGCCGGTCAATGAAGCCCGAGCGGGCCAGTTGTGCGGCAAGCCGGATCGCCGCCGCCACCCCGGTTGCATCGGCCGCGCCGTGGCTTTTCACCACGGTGCCGTTCAGCCCGAGGAATACGCCCCCGTTGTTGCGGCGCGGATCGATACGCCCTTGCAGCCGGCATAGCCCGCCCATCGCCAGAAGTGCGCCGAGTCTGGCCAGCGGGCCCGAGGTCAGCGCTCCGCGCAGCATGTCGGAGGCAAATTTCGCCGTGCCCTCGCCGGTTTTCAGCGCGATATTGCCGGTGAAGCCATCGGTCACGATCACATCCACCCGGTCGGACGGAATATCACCACCTTCGACGAAGCCGGTAAACTCGAACCCCGCCGCCTGCTGTGCCGCGGTCATCAGGGCATGGGCCGCCTTCAGTTCAGCCCGGCCCTTGTGCTCTTCAGTCCCGACATTCAGCAGGCCGACACGCGGGCTTTTCAGATCCAGGCCGTTGCGGGCATAGGCCGCGCCCATCGTGGCGTATTGCAGCAGGTCTTCGGCTTCGGCCTTGATATCGGCGCCGACGTCCAGCATGACGTTGAAGCCGCCGGGATTGTGCGAAGGCCAGAGGCAGGCGATGGCCGGGCGATTTACCCCGGGCAGCTTGCGCAGGCGGATCATGCTGACCGCCATCAGCGCGCCGGTATTGCCACAACTTACCGCCACTCGCGCCTCGCCGGCCTTCACCGAGTCGATGGCGGACCACATCGAGGTGCCTTCGCCATGGCGCATGACTTGGCTCGGCTTGTCTGCCATGGTGACGGTGCGAGCGGCGTGGCGTAGATCGACCCGGTCTGCCAGCCCCGCATGGCGAGCGACGAGCGGGCGCAGTACCGCCTCATCGCCATGGAGCAGGAAATGCAGCCCGAAATCGGCGCGGGCAGAATCGGCGAGGCCGGCAACCACCGCTGCCGGCCCGCGATCTCCGCCCATCGCATCAACGGAAATGACGGTGCGCTGCGCAGCCCCAGCCGGAAATTCGGTTCCGTTCGCCATGGTGGCAGCGTGATTGAGGGCGGCTTACGCCGCGTCCTCGTCCAGATCGACTTCCTTGCTTACCACGACGACTTCGCGCGAATCGTAGTGGCCGCAGGCGCCGCAGACGTGATGCGGGCGCTTCAGTTCGCCGCAATTCGGGCAATCTGCCGGGTTGCCGGCGACAAGAGCGTCATGCGAGCGGCGCATGTTACGGCGCGAACGGGTGACTCGGTTCTGCGGGACAGCCATGTCTCGACCTCGATATATGAGGGGACAAGCCCCTGATTCTGCTTCGGGAAAGCCGGTCTCCGCCGTCTCGGGGAATCCGCCTGTCCAGGGTGTTTGCGAAGCGCGGAACATAGCCGGATTCCACGCGGACGCAAGTGCTTTCTGCGTACGGGCTCCGGCCGGTCCACCTCAGCCATCGTCCTTCTGCCCGGTTCCGAGCTTTTGCGCAAGCCCGGCCAGACCTGCGAACGGGCGCAGATCCTCGTCACGTAGCGGCGCTACGCCGGGGGCGGCGAAGACCGCCTCGCCAAGCGCCGCACCTGGCGCGCGCGGATAGAGCGGAAGGGCAAGCGCCAGCACTTCGGCCGCCACCGCGCCGGGTGAGATGGTCTCGCCCAGCGGTTCCAGCGTGTCATCCTCGGGGATTTCGGCCTCCTCGCCCTGCGGCTGGGGCAGGTCGGCCAGAAAGCGCCGCCGCACTGTCTCGCGGATCCGCGTCACCACCGGGGCGAGGGTGACCGAGCAGGGTTGCTCCACCTCGGCGGAAAGTTCCGCCTCCAGCATCCAGTCGTGGCGGCCCTGTGGTCGCAGCTCACCCTTGAAATGCAGCTCCCGCACCTGAGTAATGCCGAGCAGGTCCGCAAGCAACGCCAGCGCCCCGGCCTCCGGTCTCAGGTCGAACCGCGTCGGCTTGCGCGCGGCCAGCGTCGCCACGCGGAGCACCGGACCCAGGTCCGGCTGCGCTTGCGGTGCCTTGTCGTCCATACCGATCTCCTCGTCCCGCGGCGCGATCCGCGTTCCATTCTTGAACACTGGCCCGACCTTCTGTAAGCCGATTGCAAGGGCTGACCGGGCGCCTGCCGGACGGACAGTGGTCGGCCGGTATCCACGGCAGTATCCGGGATACGGGATCCGGCCCGGCAAGGGCAAGGGGCGCGGCGCTGGCGGTGACGGGAGTGGGCATGGCTTCGGCAGAAGAATCGCGGCGGGGCGGGGCAAGCAGGATGCGGCGGGCGGCACGCTGGCTGGGCGGTGGGCTGATTGCGCTGGTGTTGGTGGCCTGTGCGCCAATCTATCGCAACCACGGCTATATCCCACAGGAAGAGGAACTGGCGCAGATCGAGGTCGGCAGGGACACGCGTGAGACGGTGGCCGAAAAGATCGGCCGCCCCTCCGCAACCGGGCTCTTGAACGACATCGGCTGGTTTTATGTGCAAAGTCGCTGGCGCCACTATGGTGCGCGCGAGCCGCAGGAGATCGACAGGCAGGTCGTCTCGATCACCTTCACCGAGGCCGGCGTGGTGCAGAATGTCGAGCGCTTCGGATTGGAGCGTGGGCGCGTTGTCGTGCTGTCGCGGCGGGTGACCGAAAGCAACATCCGCGGCATCGGCTTCCTGCGCCAGATCCTCGGCAATCTCGGTCGGATCGACGCGGGCGAAATGCTGAAGTGACGGGCCGCGCCTGGGTGCCGACAGGGCAGGCGTCCGGGGGGCGGATGGAGCCGCTCCGGACCGGCCGCCATATCGCGCGCCTGGCGGTTACGCCCGGCGACGTTGCGGCCGCGCAGGCGTTGCGACACCTGTGTTTCTTCGGCAAGGCGGGGTGCGACGCCGACGATCTCGACCCGCTGTGCCTGCATGTGCTGGTCGAAGAGGTTGCAACCGGCCTGCCCGTCTGTTGTTACCGCCTGTTGTCGACCGATGGCGCGGGGCTGGAGGCCAGTTATGCGGCGGGGTTTTATGACCTGTCGCGGTTGCGTGGCTTTCCCGGCCCGATGCTGGAACTGGGCCGGTTCTGCATTCGCCCCGGTCCGCCCGATCCCGACATCCTGCGCCTTGCCTGGGCGGCGATGACGCGCATCGTCGATGCGGAGGGGGTAGCGATGATCTTTGGCTGCGCTTCTTTCGCGAGCTGCGATCCCGAGCTGCACCGCGCCGCCTTTGCCCGGCTGGCCGCCGCCCATCTGGCGCCGGAGTGCTGGCGGCCGGGGCGGCGGGCGCCGGAGGTGGTGGCGCTGTGCAGTGCGAAGGCCCCCCCGGATGCTCAGGCGGCGATGCCGCCTTTGCTGCGCACCTATCTTGCCATGGGGGGCTGGGTGTCCGATCATGCCGTGGTCGACCGGCGGATGAACACGCTGCACGTTTTCACCGCAGTCGAGGTGGCGGCGATTCCGCCGGCGCGGGTGCGGGCGCTACGGTTGCTCGCGCAATGATCTGCGGATCAAGGGCCGTTGGCCTGCAACTGCACTCGGCTTGACCTCAGACCCTGACCCCGCTACCTGCCGGTCATGGCTCGCGCACCGCTTCTTCAGCTTTCCGATATCTCGCTTACCTTCGGCGGTGATCCGCTGTTCGAAGGGCTCGATCTGGTGATCCAGCCGGGTGACCGGGTGGCGCTGGTCGGGCGCAACGGCTCGGGCAAATCGACGCTGATGAAGATCATGGCGGGGCTGGTGGAGCCTGACCGCGGCTTGCGCATCGTGCCGCCGGGCGTGAGCGTTGGCTATATGGAGCAGGATCCCGACCTGTCGGGTTTCGCCACCCTCGGCGACTATGCGGCAAGCGCTTTGCCTGCGGAGGCCTCCTATCGGGTCGATGTGGTGGCGGAGGGGTTGAAATTCCGACCCGACACGCCGGTCTCCAACGCTTCGGGCGGCGAGCGGCGGCGAGCGGCGCTGGCCAAGCTGATGGCGGAGGCGCCGGAGCTGATGCTGCTCGACGAGCCGACCAACCATCTCGACATCCAGGCGATCCAGTGGCTGGAGGCCGAATTGGCCGGGACGCGCGCGGCCTTCGTTCTCATCAGCCATGATCGGGCCTTCCTTCGCGCGCTGACTCGCGCAACGCTCTGGGTCGATCGGGGCGAGGTGCGGCGGCGCGAGTCCGGCTTCGAGGGGTTCGAGGAATGGCGTGAGACCGTCTGGGCCGAGGAGGACGAGGTGCGCCACAAGTTGGAGCGCAAGATCAGGGCCGAGGCGAGATGGGCGGTCGAGGGCATTTCGGCCCGGCGCAAGCGCAATCAGGGCCGGGTGCGTGCCTTGCAGGCGCTGCGCGCTGAGCGCACGGCGATGATCCGCCGGCAGGGCACGGCGGCGCTGGAACTGGAAAGCGGGCAGATTTCGGGCCGCAGGGTGATCGAAGCGAAGGGGATTTGCAAATCCTTCGGGGCAAATTGCATCGTCCGTGATTTCGACCTGCGCGTGCTGCGCGGCGACCGCATCGCCTTCGTCGGCCCGAACGGCATCGGGAAGACCACGCTGCTGAAGATTCTTGTCGGCGAGGACTCGCCGGACAGCGGTAGCGTGGCACTTGGCACCAATCTGCAGGTCGCGGTGTTCGATCAGACCCGTGCCCGGCTCGCCCCCGAGGCGAGCCTGTGGGAGAACCTGACAGGCGATCCGCTGATGGCGGTGTCCGGCGCCTCGGATCAGGTGATGGTGCGCGGCACGCCGAAACATGTGGTGGGCTATCTCAAGGACTTCCTGTTCGACGAACGGCAGGCCCGCGCGCCGGTCAAGGCGCTTTCGGGCGGCGAGAAGGCGCGGCTGCTGCTGGCCAAACTCATGGCACAGGCTTCCAATCTGCTGATCCTCGACGAGCCGACCAACGATCTTGACGTGGAGACGCTGGATCTGTTGCAGGATTTGCTGGGCGAATATGACGGCACGGTGCTGCTGGTCAGCCATGACCGCGATTTCATCGACCGCGTGGCGACGACCACGGTGGCGCTGGAGGGACAGGGGCGTGCGACCGTTTATGCCGGCGGCTGGAGCGATTACCTTGCGCAGCGCTCCGTGCCGGCCGAGGCGCCAGCGGCGAAGCTCGCCACCCCCGCCGCGGTCCGGCCCGTGTCCGTGGCGAGAAAGGCCGAGGGGCTTTCTTTCACCGAGCGCAAGCGGCTGGACGAGCTGCCGGATCTGATCGCAAAGCTCGAGCGCGAGATCGTGAAGCTGGGCGAACTGCTGGCCGACCCGGAGCTTTTCGCAAAGGATCCGGTGAAGTTCCGCAAAGCCTCCGACATGCTGGCCGAGCGGCAGCAGGCCGTGGCAGCGGCCGAGGAGGAGTGGCTGATGCTGGAGGAAAAGGCCGGCTGATCACATGTGCTCACATCGTCGAGAGGAACGGTTGAGTCTGATTTTCTGCGATTGCATCTTTGTCTCTGCGGCGCAGCAATGCCGCCGCGATGATAAGGAGAAGACTATGAAACATTTCGCAGTAGCCCTTCTGGCCCCGTTGGCTCTTACCGCTCCGGCCTTCGCTGGCGGTCTGGCCACCCCCGCTCCGGAACCCGTGGTGAGCGCGCCTGCTCCGGTGGTGACGATGCGCGCGGATGGCGAATGGGGCGGCGCCTATGCGGGTGCCCATCTGGGCTATGCCGATGCGAAAGATCCCGATGCCAATGGCGCCTTCGGCGGCTTGCAGGCCGGCTATCGCTGGGATTTGGGCACTGCCGTCGTCGGTGTCGAAGCCGATATGGCGGGGGGTAGCATCAGCGCCGCAGACAGCAACGATTCGGTCGACAGGCTGGCGCATCTGAAGCTTCAGGCGGGTTACGACTTCGGCCGCACATTGGTTTATGCGACGGCGGGTGCCGCCTATGCCAAGGCGGACATCGCGGGTGTATCTCTGTCTGACACCGGCTATTTCGGTGGGATCGGCCTTGACTATCAGGTGAACGACCGCTGGACCGTGGGCGGCGAGGTGCTGACGCATCGCTTCAACGATTTCGATGGGTCCGGTCTTGATCTCAAGGCGACCACCGCCACGCTGCGGGCGAACTACCGCTTCTGATCCGCATTGCCATGTGGGAAGTCGAGGGCGCCGGAGGGTTTCCGGCGCCTGGTGGCATGGGGATCGCGGTTTTCAACCGGTACCGAAACGGGTAAGCCGCAGACACCGTATCGGGAGATCGCCATGACCATCCTCCGCCTGCACAATACCCGGACCCGTCGAACCGAAGAACTGGTGCCGCTGATCCCCGGTAAGGTGCGGATGTATGTCTGCGGGCCGACGGTCTATGATCGCGCCCACATCGGCAACGCCCGGCCGGTGGTGGTATTCGACACGCTCTATCGGCTGCTGCGTTATGTCTATGGTGCGGAGCATGTCATCTATGTCCGCAACTTTACTGACGTGGACGACAAGATCAACGCGCGCGCCTCCGAGACCGGCCGGCCGATCCGCGACATTACCGACGAGACGATTGGCTGGTATCATCAGGACATGGACGCGCTCGGCGCGTTGCGCCCGACGCATGAGCCGCGCGCTACCGAATATGTCGGCGCGATGATCGCGATGATCCTGGAACTGATCGGGAGGGGCCATGCCTACGAGGCTGAAGGGCATGTGTTGTTCGATGTGCGCAGCTATGCCGATTACGGCAGGCTCTCGGGCCGTTCGGTCGATGACATGATCGCCGGAGCCCGCGTCGAGGTGGCGCCCTACAAGCGAGACCCGATGGATTTCGTGCTGTGGAAGCCTTCGGATGACAGCCTGCCGGGGTGGGACAGCCCTTGGGGCCGCGGGCGGCCCGGCTGGCATATCGAATGCTCGGCGATGAGCCGGGAGCTGCTGGGCGAGAGTTTCGATATTCATGGCGGCGGCATCGACCTGCAATTCCCGCATCATGAGAATGAGATCGCGCAAAGCTGCTGTGCAAACCAGGGCGGCATGTTTGCGAATATCTGGATGCACAACGAGATGCTTCAGGTCGAGGGCAAGAAGATGTCCAAGTCGTTGGGCAACTTCTTCACCGTGCGCGACCTGCTGGACCGGGGTTGGCCGGGCGAGGTGATCCGGTTCGTGTATCTGCAAACCCACTATGCAAAGCCGATGGACTGGACGGCGGAGAAGGCCGCGCAGGCCGAGGCGAATTTGCGCAAATGGCGGGCGCTGACCGAAGGGGTGCTGCCGTCGGAACCCTCGCCGGCGGTCGTTGCGGCATTGGCGCAGGACCTGAACACCGCCGGCGCGATTGCAGAATTGCACCGGCTGGCGGGTGCCGGGGATGCGGCGGGGCTTCTGGGTTCGGCGTGGCTCCTGGGTCTTCTGCTGCCAGAACTGGGCGGCTGGGAGGTGGCGTCGGTCGATCTCGCGCATTGGGCGGAGCGGCTGGCGGGGCTGCGGAGCAAAGCCATGGAAAGCAAGGATTTCTCGGCGGTCGACGCGATGAAGAAGGCGCTGATGGCGGCGGGGGTCGAAGTGCGGATGTCGAAGGCGGGGGTGGAACTGCTGCCCGGCCCGGGCTTCGACGCGGGACGGCTGGCGGCGATCTGATGGGGGCTCGGGTCTATCTCGACTGGAACGCCACAGCGCCGCTGCGCCCCGAGGCGAAGGTGGCGATGATCGCCGCGATGGATCTGGCGGGCAACCCCTCTTCGGTTCACGCCGAGGGGCGGGCGGCGAGGGCGCTGATGGAGAAGGCGCGCGGGCAGATTGCCGCTGCCCTGGGTGCGGATGGCGCGGATGTGGTCTTCACCTCGGGCGCGACCGAGGCGGCGGCGCTGGCCTGTGCCGGGCGCGGCCTCTCCTGCGCCGGGATCGAGCATGAGGCGGTGAGTGCCTGGTGCGCCGCCGATCTGGCGGCGGATGCGGCGGGGCAGGTGACGGTGCCGGAGCCGAGGCGAGCGGCGCTGCAATATGCAAATTCGGAAACGGGAATACTGCAGATCTTGCCGCAAGGGCTTGCCGTCTCCGACCTGACGCAGGCTTTCGGCAAGCTGCCGTTGGCCTTCAACTGGCTGAGCTGCGACATGGGCCTTGTTTCAGCCCACAAGTTGGGCGGACCGAAGGGTATCGGCGCACTGATCCTGCGGCAGGGCCTGGATGTGGCAGCGCAATTGAAGGGGGGCGGGCAGGAGATGGGACGCCGCGCCGGCACCGAAAACCTGATCGGCATCGCCGGCTTCGCCGCCGCCGCCGAGGCCGCCGCGCGCGATTTGGCCGATGGTGTCTGGGAGCGGGTGGCCAAACTTAGAAATATTCTAGAAGGCGCATTGTCAGCGGCGGGAAATGAGAGTATTTCTGTCGGGAAAGGGGGCGCGCGGCTTCCGAATACGCTCTGCCTCGTCACTCCCGGCTGGAAGGGCGAGACGCAGGTGATGCAGATGGACCTTGCCGGCTTTGCAGTGTCGGCGGGCTCGGCCTGTTCGTCCGGCAAGGTGCGGGCGAGCCGGGTGTTGCGCGCCATGGGCCTTGACGAGATCGCGGCGGCATCGGCCCTGCGCGTCTCGCTCGGGCCGCAGACGACGGAAGACCAGGTGCTGCGCTTCGCCGATACCTGGGCGGCGCAGTATCGCAAGGCCCGCGCGGGCGTGAGGAAGGATGGCTGGCATGGCTCTGGGGGATGAAGACCAGATCGAGGTTCGCGACGGCGTGGATCGGGAAACCATCGAGACCGTGCAGGCGATGGCCGGCAAATACAAATATGGCTGGGAAACCCGGATCGAGACCGAATATGCGCCGAAAGGGCTGAACGAGGACATCGTGCGCCTCATCAGCGAGAAGAACGGCGAGCCGGACTGGATGCTGGACTGGCGGCTGGCTGCCTATCGGCGGTGGGTGAAGATGGAGGAGCCGCGCTGGGCGATGCTCAGCTATCCTGCGATCGACTATCAGGACCAGTATTACTATGCCAAGCCGAAGAGCATGGCAGTGAAACCGAAAAGCCTTGACGAGGTGGATCCGAAGCTGCTTGCCACCTACGAGAAGCTGGGGATTCCGCTGAAGGAACAGATGCTTCTGGCCGGGGTCGAGGGGGCTGACGAGCCGCGCAGGGTGGCGGTGGACGCGGTGTTCGACTCGGTCTCGGTCGGCACCACCTTCAAGGAGGAGCTGAAGAAGGCCGGCGTCGTCTTCTGCCCGATTTCCGAGGCGATCCGCGACTATCCCGAACTGGTGCGGAAATATCTCGGCACCGTCGTGCCGCAGAGCGACAACTTCTTCGCCACGCTGAACAGCGCCGTCTTTTCGGATGGCAGCTTCGTCTATGTGCCCGAAGGGGTGCGCTGCCCGATGGAGCTTTCGACCTATTTCCGCATCAATGCCGAGAATACCGGCCAGTTCGAGCGCACGCTGATCATCTGCGACAAGGGCGCCTATGTATCCTATCTGGAAGGCTGCACGGCGCCGAAACGTGACACGAACCAGCTTCACGCGGCGGTGGTGGAAATCGTCGTGCTCGACGAGGCGGAGGTGAAATACTCTACCGTGCAGAACTGGTATCCCGGCGACGAGGAGGGCCGGGGCGGCATCTACAACTTCGTCACCAAGCGTGCCGACTGCCGCGGCGCCCGCGCCAAGATGATGTGGACGCAGGTGGAGACCGGATCGGCGATCACCTGGAAATATCCGTCCTGCATCCTGCGCGGTGACGAAAGCCAGGGCGAGTTCTATTCCATCGCCATCACCAACAATGCCCAGCAGGCTGATACCGGCACCAAGATGGTGCATCTGGGCAAGAACACCCGCAGCCGGATCGTCTCGAAGGGAATCTCGGCGGGGCGGGCCCAGAACATCTATCGCGGGCTGGTCTCGATACATCCGAAGGCGGCGAACAGCCGCAACTACACCCAATGCGACAGCCTGCTGATCGGCGACAGATGCGGGGCGCATACGGTTCCCTATATCGAGGTGAAGAACACCTCGTCGCGGGTGGAGCACGAAGCGACGACCTCCAAGGTCGATGACGACCAGCTTTTCTATTGTCGCTCACGCGGGATGGATGAGGAAGAGGCGGTGGCGCTGGTGGTCAACGGTTTCTGCAGGGAGGTCTTGCAGGCCCTGCCGATGGAATTTGCAATGGAAGCCCAAAGCCTCGTCGCGATCTCGCTGGAAGGATCGGTCGGATGATCATTGCCACCACTCCGCCCGTCGAGGGCCGCAGGATTGCACCCTGTCAAGGCCTCGTCACCGATGAAGCCGCTCCCGGAGCCAGTATCCTCCGCGATATCGCGGGTAGCCGGGCGGCGTCCTGCGGACTGGAAGAGGCGCGGGCGCCTGGCGTGAACGCGGCCGTCGGCGTCGACCTCGATTGCGAAGTCATCAACAACTTGCTGATGGTGTCGGCCTCCGGCACCGCCGTCACCATCGCCTGAGGAAGAAAATGCTGGAAATCAAGAACCTGCACGTCAAGTTGGAAGAGGGCGACAAGGTGATCCTCAAGGGCGTGGACCTGAGGGTGGAGGCGGGCCGCGTTCATGCCATCATGGGGCCGAACGGCTCGGGCAAGTCGACGCTGAGCTATGTGCTCTCGGGCCGTGACGGCTATGAGGTGACCGAGGGGTCAGCCACGCTGGACGGGCGGGAACTGCTGGAGATGGAGCCCGAGGCGCGCGCGGCGGCGGGCCTTTTCCTCGCCTTCCAGTATCCGGTGGAGATCCCCGGTGTTGGCAACATGACCTTCCTGCGCACCGCAGTGAACGCGCAGCGCAAGGCGCGCGGCGAGGCGGAGCTTTCCGCCGGCGAATTCCTGAAGATCGTGCGCGAGAAGGCCAAGGCGCTGAAGATCGACGCCGAGATGATGAAGCGGCCGGTCAATGTCGGCTTCTCGGGTGGTGAAAAGAAGCGTAACGAGATCCTGCAAATGGCCATGCTGGAGCCGAAGATGTGCATCCTGGACGAGACCGATTCCGGCCTCGATGTGGATGCGATGAAGCTGGTGGCCAACGGGGTGAATGCGCTGCGCGACGAAGGCCGCGCCTTCCTGGTCATTACCCATTACCAGCGGTTGCTTGATCATATCAAACCGGATGTGGTGCATATCATGGCCGATGGTCGCATCGTGAAGACCGGCGGGCCGGAACTGGCGCTGGAGGTCGAGCATAACGGTTACGCCGATATCCTGTCCGGGGTGCTCTGATGGTGGCGCAGGCGAAACTTGACGCTGCGGCGCTGCGGCTTGATGCACTTGGCCAGCCGCAGACGGGGTGGACGGCTGCGGCACGGCGCGCGGCGGCGGCGCGGCTCCGGGCCATGGGGTTACCGGGGCGGCGCGATGAATACTGGCGCTATACCGATGCGGCGACGCTCAACCAGCCTGCACCGCAGCGGGCGGCGCTGTTCGATGCCTCGGATGAGCCGGTGGTGTTTGGCGGGCTCGACCGGGTGAAACTGGTCTTCGTCGACGGCGTGTTCGATCCGGCGCAGTCGGATGATCCGGAAGCGGCCGGGGTGGAATTGCTGAGCCGCCAATCGGCGGATATCCACTGGGCACAGGGGCTTTACGGTGTGCTCGAGGCGCGCGGCCAAAGCCCGGTGCCGCGTCCTTTCGCCGCGCTCAACACCGCGGCGGCGGTGGAGGGTGTGTTGATCCGGGTCACCGGCAAGGCCGAAAAGCCGGTCTCGCTGGTCTATCTGCACCGGTCCGACAGTTCTGACGCGATCCTGCACCATTGCGTGAAGCTGGAAGCGGGGGCGGAGCTCACGCTTCTGGAAAATGGCCCGGCGGCGGCGCGGCTCAACGCGGTGCTGGAGGTCGAGCTTGCCGAGGACGCCCGCTTCCATCATGTCCGCACGCAGGGGCGCGATCATGAGCGCCGCGCGGTGACCCATATCTTTGCCCGGCTGGGGGGCGGCGCGCTGTTCAAGAGCTTCACCCTCAGCGCCAACGGGGTGCTGACCCGCAACGAGGCGGTGCTGGAACTGGCCGGTGACGGTGCGGTGGCGCATGTTGCAGGGGCAGCAGTGGGCGACGGCGCCTTCCACCATGACGACACGGTGTTCGTGACCCATGCGGCGGAGCGTTGCGAGAGCCGGCAGGTGTTCAAGAAGGTGCTGAAGAACGGCGCGGTCGGCGTTTTCCAGGGCAAGATCCTGGTGCAGCCCGGTGCGCAGAAGACCGACGGCTACCAGATCTCGCAAAGCCTGCTGCTGGATGAGGCTTCGCAGTTCCTGGCCAAGCCCGAACTGGAAATCTATGCCGATGACGTGAAATGCTCGCATGGCTCGACCTCCGGCGCCATCGACGAGACGGCGCTTTACTATCTTCGATCGCGCGGAGTGCCGCTTCGGCAGGCGCAATCGCTGTTGGTGCTGGCCTTCCTGGCCGAAGCGATCGGCGAGATCGAGGATGAGACGATCGCGGCGGATATCCGGCTGCGGCTGGAGGGCTGGCTCGCCCGGCACGACAGGTAATGGCGGTTACGTCGGATATCATGGAAAGCTGGCGGCGCCCACGCGCGGTCTTCCGTCGGCATCTGGCGCGGGGGCGGTCGGAGGCTTTCGCCTTCAGCTTGCTTTGCGTTTTCCTGCTGATAGCGCTGATCTCGCGCTATCCGGCAGCGGCACGTGTCAGCGCGCTGGACCCAAAGGTTCCGGTTCCGCCGCAGATCCTTGGCACCGCGCTGGGCCTGCTGGCGGCGATCCCGCTGCTTTATACGCTCGCCGCCCTGTCACATCTGGTTGCACGTACCTTCGGCGGAAGGGGGGGCTGGTATGGCGCGCGGATGGCGCTGTTCTGGGCGCTGGTGACGGTCACGCCCTTCCTGCTGCTGAGCGGTATCGTCGCCGGGCTGATCGGGCCGGGGCCGCAACTGTGGTGCGCCGGTGGCCTCACCTTCGCCGCCTTCCTCTTCCAGTGGCTGACCACGCTGATGGTGGCCGAAACCGGGATGTCCTGATGTTCGATGTCGCAAAGATCCGTGCCGATTTCCCGATCCTCTCGCGTGAGGTGAACGGCAAGCCGCTGATCTATCTCGACAACGGCGCCTCGGCACAGAAGCCGCGCTGCGTGATCGATGCGGTTTTGCAAGCCTATTCGCAGGATTATGCCAATGTGCATCGCGGGCTGCACTACCTGTCGAATCTCGCGACCGAGAAATACGAGGCGGTGCGTGGCACCGTCGCACGCTTCCTGAACGCAGCGACCGAGGAGGAGATCGTCTTCACCTCCGGCGCGACCGAAGGGATCAACCTGGTTTCCTACGCCTGGGCCGCGCCGCGCCTGCAACCGGGCGACGAGATCGTGCTGTCGATCATGGAGCATCACGCCAACATCGTGCCCTGGCATTTCCTGCGCGAGCGGCAGGGCGTGGTGCTGAAGTGGGTGGAATGCGACCTGAACGGCGATCTTGACCCGCAGGCGGTGCTCGACGCCATCGGGCCAAGGACGAAGCTGGTCGCCATTACCCATATGTCGAACGTGCTGGGCACGGTGGTCGATGTGGCGGCGATCTGCCGGGGCGCGCGGGAAAAGGGTGTGCCGGTGCTGATCGACGGCTCGCAGGGCGCGGTGCATATACCGGTCGACGTGCAGGCGCTGGGCTGTGATTTCTACGCCATCACCGGCCACAAGCTCTACGGCCCCAGCGGCTCCGGCGCGATCTGGATCCGGGCAGAACGGCAGGCCGAGATGCGCCCCTTCCTCGGTGGTGGCGACATGATCCGCGAGGTCACGCGCGAGGTGGTCACCTGGGCCGATCCGCCGATGAAGTTCGAGGCCGGCACCCCCGGCATCGTGCAGCAGATCGGTCTCGGCGTGGCGCTGGACTATATGATGTCGCTCGGGATGGCCGATATCGCCGTCCATGAGCGGCACTTGCGCGACTATGCCCAGGATCGGCTGTCCAACCTCAACTGGTTGAACCTGCAAGGGAATTCAGCGGGGAAGGGGGCGATCTTCTCCTTCACGCTGCAAGGCCCGGCGCATGCCCATGACATCTCGACCGTGCTCGACCGGAAGGGCATCGCGGTGCGCGCTGGCACCCATTGCGCCATGCCGCTGCTTGAGCATTTCGGTCAGACCGCAACCTGTCGCGCCTCCTTCGCGCTTTATAATACCGAAGCCGAGGTCGATCGGCTGGTCGAGGCGCTGGAGCTCTGCCACGATCTTTTCGCCTGATTTCCCGGTTGCGGCCTCAGTCGGCTTGGTCTATGCAAGCCGCAAAGCACCCATAGCTCAGCTGGATAGAGCGTTGCCCTCCGAAGGCAAAGGCCGCACGTTCGAATCGTGCTGGGTGCGCCACTTCAGAACAGAACTGCGAACGCCGATTGCCGCCGATTGCCCGCCTTGGGCGGCGACAAGGGTTCGCAGCAGTTCTGACTTCGACCCCATGATCCGCACTTCCTTGTCGGCCACCTCAACCCGCTGGGCGAGCGCGCGCAAGTGATCGCGGCGGTAGCCGCCCCCTTCCAGCCGGATGCGCTCGCGGGCGGTGCGTGCGAATTTCCTGACCATGTCGGGCGTGACGGCCTGACTGCCACTGTTGTCGAGCGCGGCCTGCGCCCGCTCGGCGTCGGCCTTGGCCTGTTCCCGGATCGCCTTGAGCCCGGCGATACGTTCCTTCAGCGAATCGTCCATCTCGGCCATCCGCAGCACCTCGGCCCGCACTACCTTGTCCAGTGCCGAAGGGATCTCGTCGCAGATGATCAACTCGGGGGCCACGGCAGTGGCACACGCGATGGCCACACGCTGCGTCCACCCGGAAGCTGGTCGGCAAGGGCCGGCCCTCGACCAGTTGCAGCGGCTCCAAGGGGCGGGTTTCGTGTCAGGGCCCATGCAGCCCATGATAGAGCGCAGGGGGCGGCTGAGGATCGATGCGGCAGCGGATTGGAAGATGCTCAGGATGCGCCTGATCGTCTTCCGCGAATGGTGCGAAACCAAGGGCAACTGCGGTTTGCCATCAGTGGTCGCGCGACGAGATGATTCATCCCGTCAAATCCCGTTGTCATGGATCGCTTTTTCGGGTTCTGATGGTTGACCCGAAAGGGGTGCGCCCGCTGCTGCCCCAATACGGCTCATCTATTTGGAAATGCGAACCCGTCAACAAATTGATTGACCGATCAATCATGAAATGACTTGGATATATCTCGGGGTTCTGAGAAGACCTGCCGGCCCTGCCCGCGAGGCGGCGGTCGGTGCGGCCCCTCGAAACCCGCCCCTCCCTGCCGTTCAGAGGAGCTTGCCATGAAAACCGTCTTTTCCGAACTTCATGCCCTGCAAAGTGTCGAGACCGAATTCTATCGCGGGAAGTGGGTCGATGCCTTCGAGATTCCGCGTCGTGCCGAGTTGGTGCTGGATGCCGTGCGCCGGGCCGGGTTGGGGCCGGTGATTGCCCCCGGATGTTTCGATCTGGCCCCGGTTCTTGCGGTGCATGACGCGGGCTTCGTGCGCTTTCTGGAAACCTTCCGGGATGGCTGGGTGAACGAGGTGGGTGACATCCCGGCTTATCCGAATATCTGGCCACCGCGCCGGACGCGGATGATCCCGACCGTCCGGCCCGGCGCCGAACTGGGACGCTATGCCGTGGACATGAGCAGCCCGATCCTGCAGGGCACCTGGGCCGCCGCGCGGGCCGCGGTCGATTGCGCGTTGACGGCGGCCGGCCTGATCGAAGGCGGCGAGAATGCGGGTTTTGCGCTTTGCCGCCCGCCGGGCCATCATGCCGGGCGCGATTATTTCGGCGGCTATTGCTTTCTGAACAACGCCGCCGTCGCTGCCCAGTGGTTCCGAGATGCGGGGGCGGGCCGTGTCGCGGTGCTGGATGTCGACTATCACCACGGCAACGGCACGCAGGACATCTTCTATGACCGGGGTGATGTGCTGACGGTATCGATCCATGCCGATCCGATACAGGAATACCCTTACTATATCGGTTTCGCCGATGAGCGGGGCGAGGGGGATGGGCTCGGGGCCAACCTGAACCTGCCTTTGCCCTGGGGATCGGATTTCTCGGCCTGGGGCGGGGCGATGGAGCAGGCGCTGCTGCGTATCCGTGCCTTTGCGCCGGAGCGGTTGGTGGTCTCGCTCGGGGTCGACGCTTTCGAGGGCGACCCGATTTCGCGGTTCAGGCTGCAAGGTGCGGATTTTGCCGAGATCGGCCGCCGCATCGGTCGGCTTGGCCTGCCCACGCTGTTTGTCATGGAAGGTGGTTATGCCATCGCCGCCATCGGCGACAATGTAGCCAGCGTGCTGAAAGGATTTCAATTGGCATGATCCCGATCTCCGGTCAGCCGGTCTGGCCGGAAATCTCGGTGCATGAGCGAATGCGGGCGTCATGGCCGCATCGCCGAGCCGCGCGACGGCCGGATACGGTTCACGGCGTTCCATGTGACGGAAATCGGAAGCCCCTGAACCTCATCTGCTGCCCGCAAAGCCGGCGATAGGCCGGATTTTTTGCGGTCGGGCGCCAATAGACGTCCGGTTTTCGCACCGGATCATCCCGAGTCGGTTTGACAGGGCGAAATCCTCGGGCCAAGAACGGCTATGAGTATGGCCCCGGATAGACAGGCTGGAACATGAAGATTGCGATGATTGGAACGGGCTATGTCGGGCTGGTCTCCGGCGTATGCTTTTCGGATTTCGGACATGATGTGGTCTGCGTCGACAAGGATCCGGCGAAGATCGCGAAGCTGCATGCCGGCGAGGTGCCGATCTACGAACCGGGTCTCGATCAGTTGATGGCGAAGAACGTGGCGGCGGGGCGACTCTCGTTCACGCTCGATCTGGTGGAGGCGGTGGCCGGGGCGGAGGCGGTGTTCATCGCGGTCGGCACCCCTACACGGCGCGGCGACGGCCATGCCGATCTGACCTATGTGATGGCCGCAGCCGAGGAGATCGGCGCAGCGCTGGCCGGCTATGCGGTGATCGTTACCAAATCCACGGTGCCCGTGGGTACCAATCGCAAGGTGGCCGAGGCGGTGGCGAAGACGGCGGGCGGCAAGCCGTTCGACGTGGCCTCCAACCCCGAATTCCTGCGCGAGGGCGCGGCGATCGATGATTTCATGCGCCCCGACCGGGTGGTGGTCGGGGTCGAGACCAAGCGCGCCCGCAAGGTGATGCAGGATGTCTACCGCCCGCTGTCGCTGCGCGACTACCCGGTGGTCTATACCAACCTCGAATCCGCCGAGATGATCAAATATGCGGCCAATGCCTTCCTCGCCACCAAAATCACTTTCATCAACGAGATCGCCTCGCTCTGCGAGCGGGTGGGGGCGGATGTGCGTGCGGTGAGCCAGGGCATCGGTATGGATGCACGGATCGGGGCGAAGTTCCTTCACGCCGGGCCCGGCTATGGCGGGTCATGCTTCCCCAAGGATACCAAGGCGCTGGCCCGGATCGGGCAGGAGCATGCGGTGCCGATGCAGATCACCGAAACGGTGATCCGGGTGAATGAAGAGATCAAGCACCGCATGATCGGGAAGCTGGAGGATCTCTGCGATGGCGTGTTGCGCGACAAGGTGATCACCGTGCTCGGCGTCACCTTCAAGCCCAATACCGACGACATGCGCGACGCGCCCTCGCTTACCATCGTTCCGGCGTTGGTGGGCGCGGGCGCGCGGGTGCGCGTGGTTGATCCCGAGGGAC
This sequence comes from Gemmobacter sp., assembly GCA_031260425.1. Taxonomy (GTDB): domain Bacteria; phylum Pseudomonadota; class Alphaproteobacteria; order Rhodobacterales; family Rhodobacteraceae; genus Gemmobacter. Next base: position 13,127 of record JAIRJX010000092.1, on the reverse strand, counting down.
GGCGCGAGGGTGAGGCGCTGCTGCCCGGTGTGAAATGGATGGAAAGCGCCTATGGGGCGGCGCAGGGCTCGGACCTCATCGTGATCCTGACCGAGTGGAACGAGTTCCGCGCGCTGGATCTGGGCAAGCTTGCCCGCAAGATGGCGCGTCCGCGCATGGCCGACCTGCGCAACATCTATGATCGCGACGAGGTGCTGTCAGCGGGGTTTGAAACCTATGTCGGCGTCGGGCGCTGAACGGTGCTGAAACCGCTGGCCCTCGCGCTGGCGCTTTGTGCGCCGGCTGCGGCGGAGGAGGCGCCGGCGCGGGTGGTCTCGATGAACCTCTGCACCGATCAGCTCGCCATGGCGCTGGCAGCGCCGGGGCAGTTGCTGGCGGTGTCCTGGCTCGCCCGCGATCCGCGATCTTCGCTGATGGCGGCGGAGGCGCAGCGCTGGCCGGTGCTGCGCGGGCTGGCTGAGGAGATTTATCTGCTGCACCCCGATCTGGTGCTGGCCGACAGCTATTCCGGCCGCGCCACGGTAGAGATGCTGCGCCGGCTCGGCGTGCGGGTGGCGACGATCGAACAGGCACGTTCGCTGGACGATGTGCGGGCGGCGCTTCTGGAGATGGGGCGCCTTTTGCATCGCGAGGCAGCGGCGGAGGCCATGGCAGCGGCTTTCGACGACCGGCTGGCAGCACTGCGACAGGAAGGCGGACCCCGGCCGCTGGCCGCGACCTATGCGGCGAATGGCTATATGGCCGGTGACGAGAGCCTGCCGGGCGACACGGTGCGCGCGGCGGGGTACGAGGATCTGTCCGGGCGGCTGGGGCTTGCCTCGGGCGGGATGCTTCCCCTGGAACTCCTGCTGATGGCGGAGCCGGATCTGCTGATCACCGGCGCCCGCTATCCTGGCCGCTCGCGGGCCGAGGACATCCTGCTGCATCCGGCGCTGGCCGCTCTGCCCTCCCGCAAGGTCGAGATCGATGACCGCGACTGGCTCTGCGGTCTGCCGGCGGTGCTTGATACCGTGGAGCGGCTGGCCCGGCTGCGGGAGGCGGGATGAGCCGGCTTCGCCTGCTGGTCCTGCTGGTCCTGTTGTGCCTTGTGCTGTTCGCGAGCTCGCTGCTGGTGGGTCCTGCCGCCGTTGGCCCCGGGGCAAGCCTGCAGGCGCTGGTCCGCGACGATGGCGGGCCGCTTACGCTGGTGATGCGCGAGATCCGGCTGCCGCGCGCCCTGCTCGGCCTGATGGTGGGGCTGAGCCTTGGGCTCTCCGGGGCAGCGCTTCAAGGATATCTGCGCAATCCGCTGGCCGAGCCCGGCGTGATCGGCGTCTCTGCCGGGGCGGCGCTTGGGGCGGTGATCGCCCTGCAGACCGGCTTTGCCGCCACCTTCGCGCTGGCCCTGCCGCTTGCCGCGCTGACGGCGGCGCTGGTCTCGGTCCTTCTGATCCTCGGCCTGGCGGGGACGGGGGGAACCATACCGCTGATCCTTGCCGGAGTTGCCATTTCGGCGCTGGCCTCGGCGCTGACTTCGCTGGTGCTGAACCTTTCGCCCAATCCTTTTGCTGCCAATGACATCGTGTTCTGGCTGATGGGTTCGCTGGCGGACCGCTCCTTCGCGCATGTCGCCATTGCCCTGCCGGTGATGGCGCTGGGTTGGATTGCGCTCGCGACCCTGGGCCGGGGGCTGGAGGCGTTGACCTTGGGCGAGGATGCCGCCGTCTCGAGGGGGATCGACCTGAAGCGGTTGCGGTTCATGCTGGTTCTGGGGGTGGCGGCGGCGGTTGGCGCCTCGACGGCGGTGGCGGGGGCCATCGGTTTCGTGGGCCTTGTGGTGCCGCATGTCCTGCGCCCGCTGGTTGGTGCGCGACCGGGGCGGCTGCTTCCTGCCGCGGCGCTCGGAGGCGCGGCGCTGGTGCTGGCGGCGGATATCGCGGTGCGGCTGATCCTGCCGGGGCGTGACCTGAAGCTCGGGGTGCTGATGGCGCTGGTCGGCGCGCCGATCTTCCTGCACCTCGTCTGGCGCAGCCGGAGAGAGCCATGACGCTGCTTCGCGCCGAGGGGCTGATGCTGCGCCGGGGGGGCCGGTTAGTGCTGGACGGCGCGGATCTTGTCGTCGCGGAGGGCGAGTTCGTCGGGCTGATCGGGCCGAACGGCGCGGGCAAGACCACGCTGATGCGGGCAGCACTCGGGCTCGTTCCTGCGCGGGGTTACAGTGATCTGGCAACGTTGCCGCCGGCGCGCCGGGCGCGCCGGGCAGCCTGGTTGCCACAGGCGCGTGAGATCGCCTGGCCGGTGCCGGTCGCGCATCTGGTGGGGCTTGGCGCGCAAGCGGGCGGGCGTGATGCGGCGGCGGTCACCCGTGCGCTGGAGCGCACCGGGCTTGCTGCCTTCGCTGACCGCCGGGCGACCGAGCTTTCGGGCGGCGAGCAGGCCCGCGCGCTGATCGCCCGGGCGCTGGCACAGGAAACCCCGCTTCTGCTGGCGGATGAGCCGATTGCCGGGCTGGACCCCGCGCAGCAGATCCGCAGCATGGAAGTGTTCCGCGCGCTGGCCGGTGAAGGGCGGGCGGTGCTGGCTTCGTTACACGACCTCGGGCTTGCGGCGCGTTATTGCACGCGGCTGGTGGCGATGAATGCGGGGCGGGTCGTGGCCTCCGGCCCGCCCGCCGATGTTCTGACGCCGGAATTGATGCGCGCGGTATTCGGCGTGACCGCCTTTTTCGCAGATACCCCGGACGGGCCGGTATTTCAGCCGCTTTCGGTGCTCTGACAGAGGATCCTGCCCGGCTCCGGTCTCGGAGTCGGGCGCACCTTCCGGCGAAGGTATCCTCGTCCTGTCGGTGAGGTTCCGGGCGGTGCCGGGTCGCCGGTTCAGCCTTGGGCGGATCGGCGGTCAGGCGGCTGGAGGGATCATGTATCACTTCTACCCAAGCGGGGCATGAGCCCGCCACCCAAGCCCGGAACAAGGCGCGAAGCGCCGCCGGGCGGCCAACCGCTCCCGAGGGCGGGCGCTTTGGGAGAACCTGCGCGGGAATCGGGCACAGGCGTGGTTGCGCCACAAAGTGCAGACCACAATCGCCTCAGCACCCACCCGCGGTCGGGTGCCGCCCCCCACCCGTGCGGTGTGTCGACGGCGCAGGTATTTGGCGCCACGGTTGAGTTCCGCTCCCCTCGGCCCGTGCGGTGTGTCGACATACTTGATCAGAGTGGTTCCTCGTGCAAGGTCGGGCGCGGCCCTGTGCTCCTCAATACCTCAAAGGTGGAGACGGCGGCCTTCCCAGAGGGCCACATGAAATCTGGACGATGGTCGGCCCGTTCTGACCGCCCGCCCGGACCACCCTTGAGCAATTGAGCCGTATTTTCGGGAAATTGTGGGCAAAGGCCGCAATGCCGCCTTGCCCGGTGTTCCCCCTGCCACTTTCTGGCCGCTCCCCCCGGCCACCCTGACCTCGGGTGTGAAATCGGGGTTCTGGGGGCGAGATGCGCTTCGATGTGCTGGGCACGTTCAGTGCGGCGGCGTCGCAGATGATTGCGGGGGTCACCGATATCTGCGTGCGCATGGTGGGCGGCGCAGCGCGGGTCTATACCACGACGCGGCCGGGCGGCGGGATGCTGGCACTGGAACTGACAGAGACCGGCACCGGCCTTCGGCTGATCGATCAGCAGGATTTGAAGGCGACATGGCATCTGGCCATCGCCCCGACATTGACGCTGATGCCGCTGGATCGGGGGGAAACGCTGGTCTGGACCGGTGGCCTTGGCACACGGACGGGCACCTGGCTTCTGGATGGTGCAGGTGGGATCGACCGCTGGCTCGGCATGGAGGGCGGGCCGGCGGGTATCCAGTCCGCACATCATTTCCTGCGGGTGGGCGGCAGGGATCTCGCCGTGATGGCGGGCTATTCCGACGGCGCCTTGACGGTCTGGTCGTTCGATCCGGTCGGCAGGCTCGCCCAGCTGAACGAGGTGCAACTCTCCCTCCCCGGGCAGATGGTCGAGATTTTAGCGCTGGCCAGCGTCAGGGTGGAGGGGCAGAGCTTCCTGCTCTCGCTCTCGACCGCAGAGGATGGGCTGACGGTCTGGCGGATCAGGGCTGACGGCAGCCTCACGGTAGCCTCGCGCATCGGGGCTTCCGGCGGGATGGGGATCGCCGATCCGGCGGCACTGGCCGTGGTGGAGGCAGGCGGCACGCCCTGGGTTTTCGTCGCCGCGACGGGCTCCTCGTCGCTGTCGGTGTTGAGGATCGACGGAGCGGGGACGGCGGTGCTGACCGATCACGTGATCGACACGCTCGACACCCGTTTCCAGTCGGTGCAGGCACTGACTACGGCGGTGATCGGCGACCGGGTGTTTCTGTTCGCAGGCGGCGCGGATGAGGGGTTGACCGCTTTTGTGCTGATGCCGGATGGCCGGCTGACCGCCGCCGGGCAGATCCTGCGGGGTGACGGTCTCGCGCTCGACAATATCACCGCGATCGAGGCGGTGGTTCTCGATGGCCGGATCGAACTGATCGTGGCGGGCGAGGGCAGCGGGCTGCACCGTATCCGGGTCGATCCCGGTGCGCTTGCCCCTGCGATCCTCGGGACCGCCGGCGCGGATCGGCTGATCGGCAGCGCGCAGGGCGACATGATCTCTGGCGGGGCGGGAAATGACACGATCGACGGTGGCGAGGGCGACGACTATATCCTCGATGGCACGGGCGAGGACGAGTTGCGCGGCGGCCCGGGCGCCGATGTCTTCGTCATGGCGGCGGATGGCAATCTCGACATCATTCGTGATGTCGCCCTTGGCGAGGATCGTATTGATCTGAGCGGCTGGGGGCGGGTCTATTCGGTCCAGGTGCTGCCGATGGCCGGCCGGCGCGGTTGTGTGGTGATCCGCTGGGGCAATGAGGCGCTTTACGTCTATAGCCATGACGGCAAGGATATCGACCCGAAGATCTTCGCCTCGTCCGATTTCTTCGGCCTTTGGCATGTGGTCGGTCCGGTAGCGACGGCGGGCCAGCTTCTGGCCGGCATTGCCGGGGCCGAGACGGTGACGGGCGGCACCGGCGACGATACACTGCTCGCCTCGGGTGGCGGCGATCTGCTGAGCGGGGGGATGGGTGTCGACATCGTGGACTACGGCGAAGCGCCGGCGGGCGTATTGGCCAATCTCGCCGCGCCGGGCAGCAATCGCGGGCTGGCGGCGGGCGACCGATATGTCGGGATCGAGGGGCTGGCGGGCAGCACCTTCAACGATACGCTGATCGGCGATGCCGGAGCAAACCGGATCGAAGGGCGTGCCGGGTCCGACCTGCTGTCGGGCGGTGGCGGTGGCGACCTGCTGGATGGCGGAGCGGGGGACGATACGCTGATCGGTGGAGCGGGGCCGGATACGCTGGTCGGTGGTTCGGGCCGCGATCTGGCCAGCTATGCCGGCGCAGGCGGCGGGGTAACGGTCGACATGATGTCACCGGGGATGAACACCGGTGCTGCGGCCGGCGACTTGCTGCGCGGGATCGAGGATTTGTCGGGCACCCCCTGGCGCGACACGCTCTTCGGTGATGAGCAGGACAATATGCTTTATGGTCTGGGCAAGGCGGACCGACTCTGGGGCCGGGACGGCAACGACACGTTGAGGGGCGGCGCGGGCAGGGACAGCCTGTTCGGGGACGCGGGCAACGACCTGCTGGATGGCGGCAAGGGGCAGGACTGGGTGATCTACGAGGGGCGGATCGCGGTGCGGATCGATCTGGCGATCACCGACTGGCAGGATACCGGCGGCTATGGCTTCGACCAATTGATCGGGATCGAGCATGTCCGCGGGAGTTGGCGGGACGATACGCTGGCCGGTGATGGCCACGCCAACCGGATTCTGGCCGATGGCGGCAATGACTGGCTGGACGGACGCGGCGGCAATGACTGGCTGGAGAGTGGCGTCGGCGATGACACGATCATTGGCGGCACGGGGTTCGACCGGGCGGTCTATCGCGGCAATGTGGCGGTGCGGGTCGATCTTGCGCTGCAGGTTGCGCAGGAAACCGGCTTGGGCCGCGACCTTCTGGTGGGGATCGAGGCGGTGATAGGCGGTGACGGCGGGGACAGGCTGCGCGGTGATGCGCAGGCCAATCTGCTTGTCGGCGAGGGCGGGGCGGATCTACTGATCGGGCGGGATGGCAATGACACCCTGCGCGGTGGGGCGGGCAATGATACGCTTGTTGGCGGCGTGGGCCGCGACCGGCTCGAGGGAGGGCCAGGCATCGATATAGCCGCCTATGAGGGGTACAAGGCGATGGTGCTGACGCTCGCGCAGAATGGTCGGACGGTGCTTGGCGGCGATGGCGATATTCTTTCCGGAATAGAGGGGTTGCGAAGTGGTTCCGGCAATGATCGGCTGACCGGCAATTCCCAGGCCAACCGGTTGGAGGGGGGGCGGGGCGCCGATTTGCTGATTGGGCGGGCGGGCGATGATACCCTGGTCGGGGGCAAGGGCAATGACAGCCTGATAGGGGGCGAGGGGAATGACCTGTTCCTCGGCGGGCCGGGAACCGACTGGGCGATCTACGAGGGGCAGGTGGCGGTGAAAGTAAGCCTTGCGCTTTCCGGTCCGCAGGTGACCGGCCAGGGCACCGATACGCTGATCGGTATCGAGGCGCTGCAAGGCGGCGCGGGGCACGACCAGTTGACCGGCAACGGCGGGGCCAACTGGCTGGCTGGCGGCGCGGGCAACGATTTGCTGATCGGCGGGGCCGGGCGCGATTGGCTGAGCGGCGGGCCGGGTAACGACATCCTGATAGGCGGATCGGGTGCCGATCGTTTCGTCTTCGAGGGCGGGCAGGATCGGATCCGAGACTTCAACCGTGCCGAGGATCGGCTACTGCTGGACACGGATCTGCTCGGCCTGCCTCCCGGTCTTTCGGCACAGGGGGTCGTCGATCGCTGGGGCGAGGATCTCGGGGATTCCGTCGCACTGGATTTTGGCAAGGTCGGGCGGATCGTGCTGGAACATGTGCCGACGCTGACCGGCCTTGCTCAGGTGATCGAACTGATCTGAAGGGGTGCGGCTGAACAGATCCGGTCAGCAGCGGGTGTCTGTTTCCTCATACCCTCGGGGACGAGCGGTTCGGCAAAGGTGGTGCTGGCGGGCAGCACGACGGGCAGGCATGCGCACCGCAGGAGGCAGATTGCATTCACCTTAAGGAATGTGATGAATCGGGCGGGCCCTCAACGCCGTTACAGCCCGCCGAGACAGGCCGCGATCAGGGGCGAGGCCGGGTCAGCCAGCGCGTCGATCACGTCGAAATGATGCCGGCCGGGATCCACCGTCCAGCGGCAGCCCCAACTCTCGGACAAGAGCCGTGCCTGCCAGAGGAAGGCGGGCCGCTCCTGCCCACCGACCCAGACATGAGCTTCGACTCCTGCCCTGCGTGGCAGCAGGGCGGGGCTCTCGGCTGCGGCCTCCGCCGCGTCGAGGTGGAGCCGTTCGTTCATGCCGGTCAGCATCAAAGGCTCCAGATCGGCGAGGACCGATATCGGCACCACGCGGGCCAGCCCAGGCAAGGCAACATCGGCGCAGCCCATCCGTGCCGCGAGATGCCCGCCCGCCGAATGACCGGTGATCACCATCGGCAGGCCGGGCAGGCGGGCCGAGGCGGCGGCGCAGGCTTGCGCGACCTCCAGCACCATGGCCGCAATCCGGGCCTCGGGCGCCAGCGTATAGGAGGGCATGGCGCAGGCCCAACCATGCGCCAGTGCTCCGGCCGCCAGATGCGACCAGCTTTCTCGCCCGAAATCGAGCCAGTAGCCGCCATGCACGAAGACCAGCAGACCGAGGGTCTTGCCCGCGGGATGGAACAGGTCGAAACGCTGCCGCGCGCCCGGTCCATAGGTCCGCCCGCATTCCGCCCGCGTACCCAAGGTGGCGCGGAACGCCTTTGCCTCCGCCGCCCAGCGGGCGGGCAGGGATTCGGATCCCGGAATGAAGGCCGCGTTCGCATAGGCTTGGTCGTAATCCATCTGTCGGCCTCCGTCTTTCCGCTACCCTAGCGGGCGCCAGGCCGCATGGCGACCCCTCTCCCCGGCCAGGAGGTAACATGCCCTGCTCGCCCAATCCGAGCGAGGTGCGGCAGTATTCCGGAAGAGGGGGCTTTCCGCCCCCCTCTTGAGCCTTTGGCTCAATTCACCCCCCGAGGATATTTTTCAACAGATGAGGAACAAGATGCGCTCTGCATCATCATCTGTTGAAAAATATCCTCGGGGATGAGCCGTGCCCGGGAAGCCATCCACCGGATGGTTTTCAGTGGTGAATGTGCCGAAGGCACCACGGGGAGAAGCCTGCTCGGTGTTGTAGTCGCGCCCCCCCCCGAAGGCCGCTTGGGAGGCCTCTGATAAGGTGTGCCGCAAGGTTTACGCAGCACCGGAGCGGCTGTTTCCCTGTCCTTCATATACCCCTCGACGTTTTCTGACCATGGACTCGTCGCACTGCGTCAAGCCCATGTCCCGGAGAACCGTATGGAAGATGCTCGATGGCGTCGATGTGCGGGCTTGCAGACATGTCACTGACCTTTGGCCGGTCATCACCGGGAGCGGGAAGCGGTTCCCGGTCCGGTGCAGAGGGGCTTCATGAGGTCAGTTTGGACGGGCATATCCTTGTCGCTGCTGTTGCGTCACGCTGGACGAACTGCGTGTCGAACGCTGGTTGAAGGAGACGGCCTCGTCCAACCTGTACGTGGATGCCGACCAGGGCTTGTTGGCGGGCCGGCTTAACGCCCGTATCGTCGCGCGCTGCGATGGGTTCGAGGTGGCGGTGTGAACCGCACCGGGTTTGCCGGAGGCTGATTTCGGTTAGTTACGCGGCCTTGGGGTCGGTTTCCGGTGCTGCGTAGAAGTTTGCCCCGGCTTCGGCGGGCGGGATGTTCCCGATCGGCTCCGGCAGGCGGCGGTTGTTGAACCGGTCCGCCCGTTCGAGCGCGGCATATTCCACCGCTTCGAAGCTGCGCCACGGGCCACGGCGGCGGATGACTTCGGCCTTGAACAGCCCGTTGATCGTCTCCGCCAGCGCATTGTCGTAGCTGTCGCCGACGCTGCCGACCGATGGCTCGACGCCCGCTTCGGCCAGTCGCCCGGTGTAGCTAATGCTCGGATATTACGAGCCGCGGTCCGAATGATGAACCAGCCCCATGCCTTTTTCCGGGACGGCGCTCATGCACCGCCTGCTCCAGGACATCGAGGACGAAACCCGCATGCGCCGAGGCGCTGACGCGCCAGCCGACGATGCGGCGGGCCCAGGCGTCGATGACGAAGGCGACATAGACGAAGCCTCGCCAGGTGGCGACACAGGTAGAATCCGACACCCACAGCATGTTCGGCGCAGGCACGCGGAAGAAAAGCCTGGCTCTTTGCCGGATCCTCGCGCGGCGGCGACCGCGCCGCCGCCATGGATTCCCTCATCGTCACCGCCAAGAGGAGCGACATCGACCCGCAAGCCTGGCTGGCTGATGGTCTGGCCCGCATGCCCGGAAGCGTTGTCTCACCCCTCCCTGAACTCCTCCCATGGAAGTGGAAACCCGCCCAAACCGCGAAAGTCGCCTGATCGCGGCCCAAGCCGGATGCTTACGTCACGCCTGCCGGGGCGGAACTTTCGGGCGGGCGAACCTTTGCTGGTAAGTCGGGACGAAACCCGATACAGGGCCGGAAAATTTCCGGGAAATGGCATGGCAGTCGCGGTAAACCGGCAACGCTTCGAGGGCGGCCTCATCTTTCTGAGCGGGCTGCTGGTCTATTGGCCCCATGCCGGGCTGATGCCCCGGGGGATGGCCGCCAAGCGTCGGATGTGACCGGCGCCCCGGCCGGGCACAGGGCGCGGCCATGACGGATCGCCTCAGTGATCGTCGTGGGCGTGCTCGCGGTCGATCAGGTAGCGCTTGCCGCAATAGCCGCATGCGACGAAGCCGCTGTCTTGGGGGATGCTCAGCCAGACGCGCGGATGACCCAGGGCGCCCTCACCACCGTCGCAGGCCACCTTCCAGCGGGTAACGATCTGGGTTTCCGGCGCGTCGATGGTCATGGCGGTCCTCTCGGGTCTCAGCTGTGCCTTGCACCATTCTAGCGATCCCGCCGGGCGAGACAAGCGAGGGGGAGAGGATTTCACCATGCGGGCCAATAGGCGTTGCAGCCTAGAAGCGCGCAGCGGAACGTGGCAAGACGGTCGCAGCACGCGCGAAGGGGGACGACATGAGTTTCGGCAAGGGCTGCCATCTGCATCTGATCGACGGATCGGCCTTCATCTTCCGCGCCTATCACGCGCTGCCCCCCCTCACCCGCAAGTCCGACGGGCTGCCCATCGGCGCTGTGGCGGGCTTTTGCAACATGCTCCTGCGCTATATCGAGAACAACCGGGGCGCCGACGCGCCCACCCACATCGCGGTGGTCTTCGACCATTCCTCGAAAACCTTCCGCAACGAGATCTACCCTGACTACAAGGCCAACCGCCCAGAGCTGCCCGAGGATCTGCGACCGCAATTCCCCCTCACCCGCGAGGCGACCCGCGCCTTCAACGTCGCCAGCATCGAGACAGAAGGGTTCGAGGCCGATGACATCATTGCCACCCTCGCCTGCCAGGCGCGCGCGGCGGGCGGGCGCTGCACCATCATCTCCTCCGACAAGGATCTGATGCAACTGATCGGCGACGGGGTGGTGATGTTCGACGCCATGAAGAACCGGGTGATCGACCGCGATGAGGTGATCGAGAAATTCGGGGTCGGGCCGGAGCGGGTGGTGGATGTGCAATCCCTCGCCGGCGACAGTGTGGACAACGTGCCCGGCGCGCCGGGGATCGGGATCAAGACCGCCGCCCTCCTGATCCAGGAATATGGTGATCTGGATACGCTGCTGGCACAGGCCGGCGAGATCAAACAGCCTAAGCGCCGAGAGACGCTGGTAAATTTCGCCGACCAGATCAGACTGTCGCGGCAACTCGTCACCCTGAAATGTGACACGCCGCTGGACTTCACGCTCGAAAGTCTCGAACAGCGCGAACCGGAGGCAGGCACATTGCTTGGCTTTCTCGATGCGATGGAGTTTCGCACCCTGACCCGGCGCGTGGCCGACAAGCTGAAGGTCGAGGCCCCCCCGCCGCCGGCAGCGCCCACCGCCGCACCGCAGGCGACCTTGGCATTGCCCTTCGACCCCACCGGCTATGAGGCGGTGACTACGCCCGCGCAACTCGCCCCCTGGATCGCCCGTATCCGCGAGCGCGGCCATGTCGCCTTCGATACCGAAACCACCAGCCTGGACGAGATGCGCGCCGATCTGGTGGGCATCTCGCTCTGTGTCGATCCGGGGCGCGCCTGCTACATCCCGCTTGGCCATCGGCAGGGTGGCGGCGACCTCTTCGCCTCTGACCAACTGGTTGAGGGCCAGATGACGCTGGACGAGGCATTGGCCCTGCTGAAGCCGGTGCTGGAGGATGAGGCCATCCTGAAGATCGGCCAGAATATCAAATACGACCTGAAGATCATGGCCCGCCGCGGCGTGCGCATGGCCCCCATCGAGGATACGATGCTGCAAAGCTATGCCATGCACGCCGGACTGCACGGCCACGGCATGGACATTCTGAGCGAGAAATATCTCGGCCACCGCCCGATCCCGATCAAGGATCTGCTGGGCAGCGGCAAAAGCCAGATCACCTTCGACCGGGTGGCGCTCGCTGATGCGGTGCGATACGCGGCCGAGGACGCCGATGTGACGCTGCGGCTCTGGCAGCTTTTCCGCCCGCAACTGCATCAGGCACAGGTGACGCGGGTCTATGAGACGCTGGAACGCCCATTGGTGCCGGTGCTGGCCGATATGGAAAGGACCGGAGTGAAGGTCGACCGCGACGTGCTGGTGCGCATGTCGAATGCCTTCGCGCAGAAGCTGGTGCAGCTTGAGGACGAGATCCACGAGATCGCCGGAACGAAGTTCAACGTGGGCTCGCCAAAGCAGCTTGGCGAAATCCTGTTCGACCAGATGCAGGTGCCCGGCGGCGAAAAGGGCAAGACCGGTGCCTATGCCACCGGCGCAGATGTGCTGGAAGACGTGACCACATTGGAGGATACCCATCCGAAGGGTGCCCGCCTCGCGGCCCGCGTGCTCGACTGGCGGCAGATCGCCAAGCTGAAATCGACCTATACCGACAGCCTGCAGGACCATATCAACCCTGAGACCGGCAGGGTGCATACCAGTTACTCCATCGCCGGGGCCAATACCGGCCGCCTCGCTTCGACCGACCCGAACCTGCAGAACATCCCCGTCCGCACCGACGAGGGCCGCCGCATCCGCGAAGCCTTCGTGGCGCCCGAGGGCCGGGTGCTGGTCAGCCTCGACTACAGCCAGATCGAGTTGCGCATCCTCGCCCATGTCGCCGACATCGCGGCGCTGAAACAGGCGTTCCGCGACGGGCTCGACATCCACGCGATGACCGCCTCAGAGATGTTCGGCGTGCCGGTGGAGGGTATGGATCCGATGATTCGCCGACAGGCCAAGGCGATCAATTTCGGGGTGATCTACGGCATTTCCGGCTTCGGCCTCGCCCGCAACCTGCGAATCCCGCGCGCCGAGGCGCAGAGCTTCATCGACCGCTATTTCGAGCGCTTCCCCGGCATCCGGGCCTATATGGACGAGACGGTGGCCTTCGCGAAGGCCAATGGCCATGTCCAGACCCTGTTCGGCCGCAAGATCCATACGCCCGAGATCGGCGCCAAAGGTCCCGGCGCCGGCTTTGCCCGCCGCGCCGCGATCAATGCACCGATCCAGGGCACAGCCGCCGACGTGATCCGCCGCGCGATGATCCGGATGCCCGCCGCGCTGCGGGGGATCGACGCGAGGATGCTGCTCCAGGTCCATGACGAATTGCTGTTCGAGGTGGCCGAGGATCAGGCCGACCGCCTGATCGCCGCTGCCCGTGCGGTGATGGAGGGCGCGGCGGAACCCGCCGTGAAACTCGCCGTCCATCTGAAGGCCGATGCCGGCCGGGGCCGAAGCTGGGCCGAGGCGCATTGATTGTGACCTGCCCCGGGATTTTTTCTCCGCTGTTGCTTGGCGTCCGGTCCGACATGAGGACGGACGATGAAGCGAACGAGATTTGCGGACGATGAAACGGACGCGCTTGGCGGACGAGCAG
>JAIRJX010000086.1 GCA_031260425.1 Gemmobacter sp. | reverse complement strand
GTGCGGCGCAGCTGCGTCCTTGCTCCGATTTCTCGGGAGGCTGGCGGATGCGGGTGGCGCTGGCGGGGGTGCTGTTCGCGCAGCCCGACTATCTGCTGCTTGATGAGCCGACCAACTATCTCGACCTCGAAGGCGCGCTGTGGCTGGAAAGCTATCTGCAGAAATACCCCCATACCGTCATCATCATCAGCCATGACCGGGGGCTCTTGAACCGTGCCGTGCAAGGCATCCTGCATCTCGATAACCGCAGGCTCACCTACTGGCAGGGCGGCTATGACCAGTTCGCCCGCCAGATGACCGAGCGCCGTGCCGTGCAGGCGGCCGAGGCCCGCAAGCAGGAGGCGCGGCGGGCGCATCTGCAAAGCTTTGTCGACCGCTTCCGCTACAAGGCCAGCAAGGCCGTGCAGGCGCAAAGCCGCATCAAGATGCTGGAGAAGATGGCGCCGATCTCTGCCCCCGAGGATGCGGCGAAGATGGTCTTCACCTTCCCCGAACCCGAGGAGCTTTCCCCCCCCATTGTCGATATGGATGGCGTCTCGGTCGGCTATGGCGGGGGCGCAGTGCTGCGCCGGCTCAACCTGCGCATCGACCAGGATGACCGCATCGCCCTTCTGGGCCGCAATGGCGAGGGGAAATCCACCCTCGCCAAGCTGCTGGCCGGCAAGCTTGCGCCCATGGGCGGCACGCTCAACCGCCATTCCCGGCTGCGCATCGGCTTTTTCGCGCAGCATCAGGTCGAGGAACTGCATGTCGAGGAGACGCCGCTTCAGCATGTGCAGCGCCTGCGCCCGGCCGAGCATCAATCCCGGCTGCGCGCCCGTCTGGCCGGCTTCGGGCTGCTGGCCGATCAGGCAGAGACCGTGGTGGGGCGGCTCTCCGGCGGACAGAAGGCGCGGCTGAGCCTGCTTCTGGCCACCATTGATGCGCCGCACCTCTTGATCCTTGACGAGCCGACCAACCATCTCGACATCGAAAGCCGCGAGGCGCTGGTCGAGGCGCTGACCGAATATTCCGGCGCGGTGATCCTTGTCAGCCATGATATGCACCTGCTGTCGCTGGTGGCCGACCGGCTCTGGCTGGTGAAAGGCGGTGCGGTCACGCCCTATGGCGAGGATCTGGAAACCTATCGCGCCGAATTGCTGGCCGGTGACGATCCGGTGAAGGATGCGCCAAAAACCGTTGAAAAGGCGCGGAAAATCGGGCGCGACGAAATCCTTGCCCTGCGTTCGGAGGTGCGCAGATGTGAGGAGAGGCTGGCAAAGCTGGCCGATATGCGCGGCAAATTGCAGGACCGGCTGGCCGATCCCGGACTCTACGACGAGGCGAGGAAGAGCGACCTCGCGGTCTGGACCGCGAAATTCAGCGAACTGGAGGCGGCGGAGGCGAAGGCAGAGGTGCTCTGGCTCGCGGCACAGGAGGCCCTGGAGGCGGCAGAGGGGCGTTAATGGGGGGCCGCTTCCCCCCTCGCCGAGCAGAAGGGCGGCGCCCGACCGCGGGTAGGCGCTCCTGCGATTGTGGTCTGCACTTTATGGTGCGATCCCTCCCATGTCCGATCCCCGCGCAGGTGCCCCCGAAGCGTCCGCCCGTCCCCGGTCGGGCGTTGTCCGGCGGCGCTTACTCGCCTTGCTCCGGGTGGAGGAAGGGCTCACACGGTGCAATAATAACCTTGAGGAAGCCGCGCCCGTCACCTTCAACCTCCGGAACCATGGCGCGCGATGATCAGTGAGTATTTTTGCAGGAAGCAAGGCCACGGTCTTCGGCGCCAACTACTGCGGAGGGCCTTGCCTGACTATTGGCGGGAGAAGGGCTCACGGGGGAATCGATGATGATCAGACCTTCCCTGTCTCCCTCGCAAGGATGAACGCCAGCCCTGCATTTCCGCACATTTCCGGCCATTGCGCCCGCCGCATCGCAGCGCCATCATCGCCGCAAAAGCAACAAGAGGTTTTTCCGATGACCAATGCCGTCCTCGCCATGCTGAAGAAGCGCCGCACCCAATACGCCCTCGGCAAGGCGCTCCCGATCTCCAACGCGGCGGTCGAGGCGCTGATCAAAGAGGCGATGCGCCTCACGCCCTCTTCCTTCAACTCGCAAAGCTCGCGCGCGGTAATCCTGTTCGGCGCGGAGTCCGACCGGTTCTGGGGGATCGTGACCGAAACGCTGCGCGCCATCGTGCCGGCCGACGCCTTCCCCGCCACCGAGGGCCGGATGAAGGCCTTCGCCTCCGGCGCGGGCACCGTGCTTTTCTACGAGGATCAGGCCACGGTGAAGGGGATGCAGGATCAATTCCCGGCCTTCGCCGACAATTTCCCGGTCTACTCGGAGCATTCGGGCGGCATGGCGCAATTGGCGGTATGGCTGGCGCTGGCCGAGGCTGACATCGGTGCCAGCCTTCAACACTACGCGCCCCTGATCGACGACGCGGTGGCCAGGGCATTCAACGTGCCGGCAAGCTGGAAGCTGCGGGCGCAGATGCCCTTCGGCTCCAACGAGGCAGGTTTCGCGGAGAAGACCTTCCTCGACGACGCGCAACGTTTCATCACTCTCGGCGCGAACTGAGGCGGTCGCGGGGCGCCTGCGCGCCCTGCACCCCGCCCGATCCGGGGATATCGGAGCCCGGCCGGCACCCGTTGCCGCGGCCGGGCTTTTGCATCACCATGGTCCGGTCGCAGCCCTTGGGTTCTGCCCCGGATGCGGCCCCGGACCACGCAAGGAAGGCGCATGATCGAAACCGGATTTCTCGTCACCGCCTTCACCATGCTTTTCGTCGTGATCAACCCGCTCGGGCTGGTGCCGCTCTTTATCGCGCTGACCCGCGGCATGGAGGCCGGACAGCGGCGTGCCATGGCATTGCGCGCCTGCATCATCGCGACCGTGCTGCTCACGCTCTTCGCCATCACGGGTGAGGCGCTCCTGGACTTCATCGGGATCACCAAGCCCGCTTTCCGTATCGCGGGCGGGGTGCTGATTTTTCTCTTCGCGCTCGACATGCTGTTCGAGCGCCGCAGCCGGGGCGGCGCAGGGCAACATGCCGATCCCGATCACGATCCTTCGGTCTTCCCGCTCGCCACGCCGCTGATCGCGGGGCCGGGTGCCATCGCCACCACGATCCTGCTGGTGGGGCAAACCGGCGGCGGCTGGGCCGGGACACTGGCGGTGCTGGCGCTGATCTACACCATGATGATCACCACTTTCCTGTTCCTGCTTGCCGCCCCGCCGATCGAAAGGGCGCTTGGCCGCACCGGCACCGTGGTCATCACGCGGCTGCTCGGCATGCTGCTTGCCGCACTTGCGGTGCAATTCGTCATCGACGGGGTGCGCGGCGCCGGCCTGATCTGAGACGGCCTGGTCTCCTGCGGCCCAGCCCGAAGCCGAGGCGGCTTGCGGCGGGGCCACCGGCCCCCTAAGTCGAAGGTCGGAGGTGCCGATGGAATCCGAGATGACCGCCCGGCTGATCTACCTGTCGCTGCTGCTCGCCGCTGTGGCCGGTTGGGTTTTCGCCGAATACCGCACCCGGCTGGGTCTCGCGCTGCGCACGGCGCTGGCCTGGGGGATGATCTTTGTCGGGGTGATGGCAGGCTATGGCCTCTGGCAGGACATACGCGGCAATGTCCTCGCGATACAACAGGTGACCGGCGACCGGATCGAGGTGCCGCGGGCCGGCGACGGGCATTTCTACCTCACGCTCCAAATCGACGGCAAGGAGGTGCGCTTCATGGTCGATACCGGCGCCACCAATGTCGTGCTGAGCCGCGATGATGCCCGGCGGCTCGGCATCCACGCCGAGAGCCTGGCCTTCATCGGCGAGGCTACCACCGCCAATGGCCCGGTGCGCACCGCGCGGGTGCATCTTGCCGATGTGCGGCTGGGGGACTGGCATGACGCCGGGGTCCCGGCCTATGTGACCGAGGGGCGGATGGACGGCTCGCTTCTGGGGATGGATTACCTGCGGCTCTACCAGATGGAGATCGCGGGTGACAGGCTGAGCCTGACCCGACGGGAATAGCGGCTCGGCGTGCCGGATCGGTGTCCTTTGCGACTCTTCGGTCCCCTTGAAGAAACCGCCGCTCCCCGGCGACCGGCACAGGCCGGCTTGCAATCGTTACTTCATGGCAATGCCCCACCCATGTCCGACCATCGCGCTCGTCGCCAAGGCGCCCGGGGGGCTTTCTGCCCCCCACGGCCCTGCGGGCCTCCCCCCGAGGATATTTCTGAACAGATGATGAACAGAGAACCGCTTCCGGCTTCATCTGTTCAGAAATATCCTCAGGGGGTGAATTGAGCCGAAGGCTCAAGAGGGG
>JAIRJX010000025.1 GCA_031260425.1 Gemmobacter sp. | reverse complement strand
ACCCTGAAATCGCTGATCATGGAAGAGCTTCATGTCACCCCCGACGAGGTGGTGGAGGTGCGCGGTCTTCTCGGCGTTGCCGACCTCAAGGAACTGGTGCTGTCCTCGCGCCCCGATCTGCTCTGGCCGCCCTTCACCCCTCGTGTGCCGGAACGGGTGCAGGATCACGAGGGCAACATGTTCGCGGCGATCAAGCAGAAGGACATGCTGCTGCATCACCCTTACGAGACCTTCGATATGGTGATCCGCTTCCTCGAACAGGCGGCGCGTGACCCGAATGTGCTTGCGATCAAGCAGACACTCTACCGCACCTCCTGGGATAGTCCGATCGTCGCGGCGCTCTGCGAGGCGGCGGAGACCGGAAAATCCGTCACTGCCCTTGTGGAATTGAAAGCGCGGTTCGACGAGGCGGCGAATATCCGGCAGAGCCGGCGGCTGGAACGCGCGGGCGCGCATGTCGTCTATGGCTTCATGCACCTGAAGACCCATGCGAAGATCTCGACCGTGGTGCGGCGCGAGGGCGACAACCTTGTCACCTATACCCATTATGGCACCGGCAACTATCATCCGATCACCGCGCGGATCTATACCGACCTCAGTTTCTTTACCTGTGATGCGGCACTCGGGCGCGATGCGACCAAGGTATTCAACTATCTCTCCGGCTACGTGCAGCCGCAAGGGCTGGAGAATATCGCCATCGCGCCGATCACACTGAAGCCGCGCCTGCTGGAGATGATCGGCACTGAAGCCGATCATGCCCGTGCCGGTCGGCCGGCCGAGATCTGGATCAAGCTGAACTCGCTGATCGAGCCCGAGGTGATCGACGCCCTCTATGCCGCGAGCCAGGCCGGGGTGCGGATCAGCCTCGTCGTGCGCGGTATCTGCGGGCTGCGCCCGGGCGTGAAGGGGCTGTCGGAGAATATAAGGGTGAAATCGGTAGTGGGCCGGTTTCTTGAACACAGCCGGATCGTCTGTTTCGGCAACGGCGGCGGGCTGCCCTCGAAACAGGCTCGGGTGTTCCTGTCTTCTGCCGACTGGATGGGGCGCAACCTCAACCGCCGGGTGGAAACGCTGGTCGAGACGACGACCCCCACCGTGAAGAACCAGATCATGGGGCAGATCATGGCGGCCAATCTGGCCGACGAGGCGCAAAGCTGGGTGTTGCATCCCGACGGCCATTACAGCCGCCAGCTTGCTGCGGCTGACGGGGCGCTGTTCTCGTGTCACCGCTTCTTCATGGAGAACCCCTCGCTCTCGGGCCGTGGCACCGCCGGCGCCAAGGACGTGCCGCGCCTCGCCCGACCCAGGGACGAAGCCCCGGCCTGAGGCGGCAGACGGATCCCGCACCCGGCCCGCTGCTGGTCGGGAGGAGAAGGCGAGGCGTTGCCTCTCCTCGCCCGTCGCGCGGTGCCCTCCGGTACCAACGCGACCCCGGGGCGGGGCCAGCGCCTGCCATTGGCGGAGCAGGCGCTGGTCGGGGATTCCGGGCCCCGCCCGGGCCGGGGCGGCGGGATGTGACGAGGGCGACGGCCTTCGCCAGAAGGCCCTCATCCCCTTTACCTGACACCACGAAGGGCAGCACCGGACCACCCACCTCATCCAAATAACCCGACCGATCTGGCTCCTTGACGTCACGGAGGGCAGCACACGACCGCGGGTGGGCGCTCCCACGGTTGTGGTCGTCACTTTGTGGCTCTCAACCTCTCCCATGTTCGATCCCCGCGCTTACCTCACCAAAGCGCCCGCCCCGGGGGGCAGTCGGGCGCTGCCCGGCGGCACTACGTGCCTTGTTCCGGGCATGGCGCGGGTTCACACGACGAGTTCCAGGACACGAAATCCGTCGTCCTGTCTCCCCCCCGCCGGGCCGACCTGTCCGGATATGCCGCGCGGGAACGGGTGCGCGGACATGGCCACCGGGTTCGGCACCGGGCACTGGTAAACCCTGCGCCTCAATTCTCCATGAAGATCAGGGCCGGGGTTTCCAGCAATTCCTTCAGCCGCGCGACGAAGATGGCGGCGTCCCAGCCGTCGATGATCCGGTGGTCGAAGCTGCAGGACAGATTCATCATCCGGCGGGGTTCGAAGCCGGAGCCGTTCCAGAACGGCCGGATGGCGAGGCGGTTGATCCCGATGATGGCAACCTCGGGCACGTTCAGGATCGGGGTGGAGGCGATGGCCCCCAACGATCCCAGCGAGGTGATGGTGATGGTGGAGCCGATCAACTCCTCGCGCCGGACGGTGCCGTTGCGGGCGGCTTCGGCCAGCCGGACGATCCCGGCGCCGATCTCGCGCAGACCCAGCGCCTCGGCATGGTGCAGAACGGGCACCATGAGGCCCGAAGGCGTCTGTGTCGCGATGCCCAGATGCACCGCGTCGAAGCGGCGGATCAGCCCGGCCGGCGCATCGTAATGCGCATTCAGCATCGGCTGCTCGCGGAGCGCCCGCATCATGGCGCGCGCGACGAAGGGCAGAAGCGTCAGTCTTGCCCCGTCGCCTGCATTCATCCGCTGGCGCAGATCCTCGATCGCGGTGGCGTCGATCTCCTCCACGATGGTGATATGGGGGATATGGGTTGCGATCTCCATCCGCTCGGCGATCTTGCGGCGCAGGCCGATGACGCGGATTTCCTCGACCCCCGGGTCGGCCCCCGGGGCAGGGGCCGTGGGCAGGCCAGCCGGGGGAGTGCCTGGCGCGCTGCCGGAAGCGCTGCCAGAAAAGATGAACGCGTCCAGATCGGCATGGGTGATGCGCCCGGAGGGGCCGGAGCCGCGCAGCATCCGCAGATCCACCCCGGCCGCGCGCGCCTTTGCGCGGACCGAGGGCGGGGCGAGCGGCTTTTCTCCCTCCGGCCAGAGCGGCGCGGCGGGGCTTGGCGGGGCGGACCGGGGCGCCTCAGATCCCGCCGGAGCGGCGGTCGGCATGGCGCCGGCTGCTTCGGGCATCGGCGTGGTGTCTTCCCCTGCTTCGGCCTCCAGCCGGATCATCTCGGCGCCGACCGCGATCATGTCTCCCGGTGCGCCGGCGAGCCAGACCACCCTGCCCGCGACAGGCGAGGGGATCTCCACCGTTGCCTTGTCGGTCATCACCGCCACCAGCGGGTCATCCTCGCGCACCTGCTGGCCGACAGTTACCAGCCATTCGGCGATCTCGGTTTCGGCGATGCCTTCGCCGATATCGGGCATACGGATTGAATGCAGGCCCATGTCACACCTCGACCAGTTCGCGCAGCGCGGCGCCCACCCGGGCGGGGCCGGGGAAGTAATTCCATTCATGGACATAGGGATAAGGCGTGTCCCATCCCGCCACCCGGCGCACCGGCGCCTCCAGATGCCAGAAGCATTCGGTCTGCACCAGCGCCGCCAGCTCGGCCCCGAAGCCCGAAGTCAGTGTCGCCTCATGCAGCACGAGGCAGCGTCCGGTCCTGCTGACCGAAGCCACGATGGCCGGCAGGTCGAGCGGCAGGAGCGTGCGCAGGTCGATCACCTCGGCGTCGATGCCGGTTTCTTCGGTGGCGGCCAGCGCCACATGCACCATCGTGCCCCAGGTCAGCACGGTAACCGCATTCCCCGGCCGGCGGGTGACTGCCTGGCCCAGAGGCACGGCATGGGGGCCTTCCGGAACCTCACCCAGATCATGAGCCTTCCAGGCGGTGATCGGCCGGTCGTGATGGCCATCGAACGGGCCGTTATAAAGCCGCTTGGGCTCAAGGAAGATCACCGGGTCGGGATCGGCGATTGCCGAAAGCAGCAGGCCCTTGGCGTCCTGCGGGTTCGACGGCACCACCACCTTCAGCCCGGAGACATGGGTGAACAACGCCTCCGGGCTCTGGCTGTGGGTCTGGCCGCCGAAGATGCCGCCGCCCGCCGGCATTCGCACCACAAGGGGGCAGGTGAACTCGCCGGCCGAGCGGTAACGCAGCCGCGCCGCCTCGGACACGATCTGATCATAGGCCGGATAGGCGTAGTCGGCGAACTGAATCTCCACCACCGGGCGCAGGCCATAGGCCGCCATGCCGATGGCTGCCCCGACGATGCCGGATTCGTTGATCGGCGCATCAAAACAGCGGGTCGGCCCGTATTTGCGCTGCAAGCCGGCAGTGCAGCGGAAGACGCCGCCGAAATAGCCGACATCCTCGCCGAACACGACCACGCGGTCGTCGGCGCCCATCGCCAGATCCAGCGCGTCGCGGATCGCCTCGATCATCGTCATGCGTGCCATGTCAGAACCCCGCTTCCTGCCGTTGGCGCACGAGATGCGGCGGCATCTCGGCGTAGACATCCTCGAACATGTCGCGCGGACTGGGGCGCCGGCCCTGATGCAGCGTGCCGATGGCTTCGGCCTCCTTCTGGAGGGCGACCACCTCGGCCAGCACCTCCGCCTCGGCCTGTGCGTGACGCTCCTCGCTCCAGATGCCAAGCGCGATGAGATGATTCTTCAGCCGCAGGATCGGGTCACCCAGCGGCCAGGCGGCGCTTTCCTCGGCCGGACGATAGGCCGACGGATCATCCGAGGTCGAATGCCCGCCGACGCGATAGGTGACGTATTCCACCAGGGTCGGGCCAAGATTGCGCCGCGCCCGCTCCGTGGCCCAGCGCGCGACGGCCAGCACGGCAAGATAGTCGTTGCCATCCACCCGCAGCGCAGGGATGCCGAAGCCGTGCCCGCGTGCCGCGAAGGTGCCCGAGCCACCGCGCGCGATACCCTGAAAGGTCGAGATCGCCCATTGGTTGTTGACGATATTCAGCACCACCGGCGCCTTGTAGGTAGAGGCAAAGACCAGCGCCGCGTGGAAATCGCTTTCCGCCGTCGATCCGTCGCCGATCCAGCCCGCCGCAATCCGCCGGTCGCCCGAGATCGCCGAGGCCATCGCCCAGCCCACCGCTTGAATATATTGCGTCGCCAGATTGCCTGAGATCGAGAAGAAGCCGTGCTCCTTAGAGGAATAGAGCACCGGCATCTGCCGTCCGCGCATCGGGTCGGCATCGTTGGAATAGACCTGACACATCATGGTCTTGAGCGGATAGCCCGAGGCGATCAGAAGCCCCGCCTGCCGATAGGTGGGGAAGTTCATGTCGCCCGGTCGCAACGCGTGTCGAAAGGCGCAAGAGATAGCCTCCTCACCCAGATGCTGCATGTAGAAGCTGGTCTTCTGCTGGCGCTGCGCGATCAGCATCCGCGCGTCAAAGGCACGCAATGTCATCATGTGCCGTAATCCGGCGCGCAGGTCGTCATCGCTCAGATCCAGCGCGTCCGCCCACGGCCCGACCGCCTGCCCGTCGCGGTTCAGCACCCGGATGATGGTGAAGGCGAGATCGCGGATCTCCTCGGGGTCGGCATCGACCTCGGGGCGGCGCACGGTGCCCGCGCGCGGGATCACCACCTTGGAAAAGTCAGGCTGATCGCCCGGCCGCCCCTCGGGCTCCGGCACAATCAGGCGCAGCGGCGGATGGTCATCTTGCGTCATCGTTTCCCCCCTTTTTCGGCACCGGATAGGGCCGGATCGTGCTTTTTCCGCGCCGGGTATCCCGGCCCGGAGCCGGCCTGTCCCGATCTGCCGTGCATCGGGTGAAGCCGGTCCGGCGGGCCCGCCATGGCACAATGTGGATGTTGCATGTCCGGCTCCCCTCCCCCGGGTCCGAGATGTGAAAAACTCTGCGGCAAACTGGACAGAATATCTTTTCGTTATTGCGAGAATTGGGCAGATATTTGTAATGTTCTTTTGGATGATACATAAATAGCAGAAGATATGCCTGAAGACTCCCGCAAGCTCGACAGTATCGACCGCCGCATCCTGCGCGCGCTGGCCCGTGACGGGCGGCTCAGCAACAGCCAGTTGGCCGAGGAAGTGGGTCTCTCGCCCAGCCCTTGCTGGCAGCGCACCCGGCGGCTGGAGACGGAGGGTTTCATTCGGGGCTATACCGCCCTCCTTGATCAGGCGATGCTCGGTGCGCAGGAAACCGTCATCATCGAGATCGCGCTGAATCGGCACGAGGAATCGGTGCTGGAAAATTTCGGCCGCGCCATGTCCGAGATGCCGGAGGTGCTGGAGGTCTGGATCACCACCGGCGAATACGACTATTTCATCAAGGTGGCGGTAGATGGAACGCGCGGCTATGAGGAGTTTCTACGCCGCAAACTGTTCCGCGTGCCCGGTATCCGGCAATCCCGCTCCACCTTCACCTTGCGGTGTCTGAAACAGGGCGGGCTGGTGCCGCCGGCGTAAAGCAGTCCGAAAGCGGGATGCGACAGCCGCTGCGGGCGCTTTGGCACGTGGACGGGATCGCGCCATAAAGTGCGGACCGCAATGGTAGCAGCCGGGCGCGGCCCTTCCATTGCACCGGAAACGAGGATCCGAAGACTACAGGCTCCGCCAAGGGCCCGTATGAATGCGCTGGATGGATGCCGGACCGGCCGGACCGGCCGGATGGCTTCGGGCGACGGTTCTGCCGCGGGAGCCGGGTCGATCGGTCCGGGGTCGTCACGTTTTCCTGTCGCGGCGGATCGGGTCGGCCAGCAGGCGCAACCCGTTCAGCACCACCAGCACCGTGCCGCCTTCGTGCCCCAGAACAGCGAGTGGAAGCGGCAGCGACAGGAACAGACCCGAAGCCACCAGCACCACCATTGCGGCCAGCGCAAAGCCCAGGTTCTGCCGGATCACCAGCCGGGTGCGGCGGGCCAGCCGGCGGGCTGCGGCCAGCCGCTCCATGTCGTCGGACATCAGCGCCACATCGGCGGCCTGCAAGGCCACCTCGCTGCCCGCAACGCCCATGGCGATGCCGACATCCGACCGGGCCAGCGCGGCAGCGTCGTTCACGCCGTCGCCGACAAAGGCGACCCGTCCCGCCTGCGCCAGATCGCCCACCAGTGCCACCTTGTCTTCGGGCAGGAGGTCGGCGTGAATGTTCTGCGGTGCGAAGCCCAGTCCGGCGCCGATGCGCAAGCCTACCGGGCGGCGGTCGCCGGTCATCATCACCAGCCGCGCTACGCCATCCGCCCGCAATGCCGCCAGCGCATCGGCAGAGGTGGCGCGCGGTCGGTCGGCCACCGTCACCGCACCCAGAACCTGATCGCCGCGGCCGACATAGACGATCGTTTCGGCGGTCTCCGCCAGCGTCCGCAGGGCAGGCGTCTCGATCTGCGCGCCCATCCGGGTCGCGAGGCGCGGATTGCCGGCCCAGACCTCGACGCCGTCGGCATCACGGCCCCTTATACCTTCGCCGGGTGTCGTCACCAGGCCGGTGAGCGGCGCGGGCACAGTCCCGCGCGCCGCACCATGGCGGCGGATCGCCTCGGCCAACGGATGTTCGGCCTGCGCCTCCAGCCCGACGAGCAGGGCAAGGAATGTCTCCTCCGGGATCAGCGACACCATCCCCGTCACCTCGACCTTGCCTGTGGTCAGGGTGCCGGTCTTGTCGAAGGCGAAGGTTTCGACCTCGGCCAGCGTCTCCAGCGCGGTGCCGCCCTTGAACAGCACGCCGCCACGCGCCGCTGCCGCCAGCGCCGACAGGATCGCGGCGGGGACCGAGATCACCACCGCGCAGGGGCTGGCCGCGACCAGCAGCACCGCCGCCCGGTAAAGTGCCGCCTGAAGTTCCCAGCCCAGCCAGAGGAACAGCCCGAAGGCCAGCACGGCGCCGGCCAGCACTGCCACGGTATAGCGTTGGCCGAACCATTCGCTGAACCGTTCGGACGGCGCGCGCGCCGCCTGTGCCTCTGTCACCAGTTCGATCATCCGGGCCACGGTGCTTTCGATTACCGGCCGCGAGACGGTGACGCGCAGCACCGCGTTCAGGTTCACCGTGGCTTCGAACACCTTGTCACCCGGCCGCTTGAGGACCGGCATCGATTCGCCGGTAATCGTCGCCTCATCGAGCGTGCCGTCACCTTCCAGCACCGCGCCGTCCGCCGGCACCCGCGCGCCGGGGCGCAGCACCACGACGTCGCCGGCCCCGAGATCGGCGGAGGGAACCTCGGTCACCGAACCGTCGGGGGCCTGCCGCAGCGCGGTATCGGGCCGCAGCGCCATCAGCGCCTCGAGCGCGTGGCGCGCCCGGGTCATGGCGCGGTCCTCCAGCGTGTGGGAGATACTGAAGAGCGTGAGCAGCACCGCCCCTTCCAGTGGCGCACCCACCCCGGCTGCGGCGAGCGCCGCGATCACCATCAGCAGATCAATGTCCAGCACATGCTCGCGCCACAGCGCGGTCAGGGCCCGCCTCGCAGCGGGCAGGCCCCCGGCAAGATAGACCAGCACGAGACCGACAGGTCCCCAGGGGCCGGGGTTGACAAAGGCCGCTACGGTCGCAAGCGCCATCCCGGCAATCGTCAGCACGGTCAGCGCCGTCTCGTGGTTGTGCGAATGCGAATGGTTCGAACTCAATGTCTCGGTCCTGACTGCGCCGGAAATGGCCGTGGTTGGAGGGTGGATAGTGCAGTATCCTGACATTATCCTGAAGTCCGGGGAAAGACCTCGCGTGAAAAAACCGGGAGGGGTGCCCGAATGCAATCAGGCGGCGAGGACCAGAGCCGCGCCGCCGGCTGCTCCGAACAGCACCACCGCCCAGGGCGGCGCCTTCCAGGCGATCAGTGCCACGAGGCAAGTCAGCGCCAGGGCAAAATCCGCCCTCGTGCCTATCGCACCGGTAAAGACCGGATCGTAAAGCGCCGTGCCAAGGATGCCGACCACCGCGGCATTGGCCCCCTGCATGGCCGATTGCGCGCGGGCGTCGCGGCGCAGGTGATTCCAGAACGGCAAGGCCGAGATCACGATCAGGAGCCCCGGCAGGAACAGCGCCACCAGCGCCAGCGCTGCGCCAAGGGTGCCGTTCGGCGCCGGTCCCATCACCGCGCCAAGCCAGGCGGCGAAGGTGAAAAGCGGCCCCGGCACCGCCTGTGCGGCGGCATAGCCGGCAAGGAAACTGCCCTGATCCAGCCAGCCGCGCGCCACCGTTTCGGTCTCCAGAAGCGGCAGCACCACATGTCCGCCGCCGAAGACCAGCGACCCGGCGCGATAAAAGCCGTCGGCCAACGCAAAACCCTGCCCCAGCCCGGCCAGGAGCGGCAGCCCTGCCAGAAGCAGCGCAAAGATCAGCAGTGCCGCCAGCCCCGCACGGCGCGACACCGGCAGCGGCGATGCAGCACCTGCCGTGGCCTGCCCGCGCCCCATAGCGAGGCCCCCTGCGGCGCCAAGCAGGATCGCCGCCGTCACGCCGAGGGCGCCGGGGGCCGCCGCCAGCAGCGCCACCGTCGCTGCCGCCAGTGTTGCGCGGGCGGGATCGGGGCAAAGGCTGCGCGCCATGCCCATAACCGCCTGGGCGACGACGGCGACCGCCACCAGCTTCAGCCCGTGCAGCAGGCCGAGCGCGAGCGGCCCTTCCAGCCGTGCGGCGGTCAGCGCCAGCGCCAGCATCATGAGCGCCGAAGGCAGGGTAAAGGCGAGAAAGGCCGCGAGCGCCCCGCCCCAGCCCGCCCGCATCAGGCCGATGGCAAGGCCCGTCTGGCTGGAGGCCGGGCCCGGCAGAAACTGGCACAGCGCCACCAGATCGGCATATTCCGCCTCGCTCAGCCAGCCGCGCCGGGTGACGAATTCGTCGCGGAAATAGCCCAGATGCGCGATGGGCCCGCCGAAGGAGGTCAGCCCGAGCTTCAGGAAGGCGAGGAATACCTCCGCCACGCGGCCACCCGACGAATCCGGCGGGGGCGTTCCGGGGCCGTGCCGGAGGGGTGTCTGCCCGGGGGTCATCGGAACGCCACCACCACTCTGGCCCTGTCGCCCTCGATGTGCTTTTCAACCCCGATCCCCATGGTCGCCGCCAGTGCGGCCACGATGGAAAGGCCCAGCCCGACCCCGCCCGACTGCGGACCCTTGCTGAAAGGCGCTTCGGCAAAGGTGCTTTCCGTGGTCGGGTTCTCGATCGTCAGCCGGGCACCGGGTGTCAGCGTGAGGCGCACCCTGCCGTCGCCGTGATCGACCGCGTTGTCGATCAGGTTGCGCAATAGGATCGCTACCGCATCAGGGTCGAACGGCAGGATCAGGTTTTCCATGTCTCCGTCATCAAAATGGATGGTCACCCCCTCCCTGCGCGACGCGTCCGCGACCAGAAGCCGCAGGACGCGCAGAAGGTCGACCGGACCGCCGCCCAAGCCCAGGCCGGCCTCGGACCGCGCCAGTTGCAGCAGCCGCTCCACCCGCCGTGACAGGTCGTCCAGCATCGGCACCGCGCCCGCGGGGTCGCCCTCAAGATCGAGCCGCGCCCGGATGGTGGCGATGGGCGTGCGCAGCTCATGCGCGGCATTGGCGACGAAGCGGCGTTCGGCCTGCCGAAGATCGTCGATCCGCCCCAGATAGAGGTTCAGCCCCTTGGTCAGCGGCTGCAACTCGCGCGGGATGCCGGTTCCGGTGACCGGCGACAGATCGTCGGGCCGCCGCGCCCCGATGGCGTCGGCGAGCGCCGCTATCGGGGCCAGTGTCCGGGTCAGGCCGCGGGTGATGCCCCAGGCCAGCAGAAGGATCATCGGCAGCACCAGCACGATGAGCGCCGATGCGGCCTCGAACATCTCCTCGCGCCGCCAGGCGCGGGACTGCGCGACCTCGATCACCGTCTGGTCGCCGGTGGCGCGCAGGATGCGCCAGCCATTCGCTTCGGAGAATCCATCCTCGGCGGGTTGTGGCCAGGGCGCCGGAGGCAGGATTGCACCGGGAAGCGACAGGCGGACAAGGCGCTCGTCCTCCTCGTCCTGCCCGGGCGACATTCCGACGATGCGGGGCACCACCGGGCCGGGGGTGGATTCGATGCCCAGAAGCGTGGTGCGGGCCACCAGCGCCATCTCCTGGTCCAAACTCTCGTTCATTTCGTAGTCGAGGAGCCACAGAGTCAGCAGGATGGTTCCCAGCCAGCCCAGCCCCACCACTGCCAGCGTGGCGCGGGCCAGCCGCCAGCGGATCGACCAGCTATGTTCCGTCATGACAGCACATAGCCGAGGCCGCGCCGGGTCTCGATCACCTCGGCCCCCAGCTTCTGGCGCAGGCGCGAGACATAAACTTCGATCGCATTGCCTTCGATCGGTGTATCGAAGGCGTAAAGCGCTTCCTCCAGCGCGGCTTTGGTCAGCACCCGGCCACGTGCGCCGAGCATTGTATCGAACAGCGCCCATTCGCGCGAGGTGAGCCGCACCTCGCCGCCCTCGCGCCAGACCCGGGCGGCGGCGCGGTCCACCTCCAGCGCACCGATGGCGAGGCGGGTTTCCGGCAGGCCCTGCCCGCGGCGGGCATTGGCGCGGATGCGGGCGGAAAGCTCGCGCAGGTCGAAAGGCTTGACCACGTAATCGTCGGCACCCGCGTCCAGCCCGGCGATCCGGTCGGCAATCTGGTCGCGCGCGGTGGCGATGATCACCGGCGTGCTGTCGCCCGCCGCCCGCCGCTCCCGCAGCACGTCCAGCCCCGATCCGTCGGGCAGGCCGAGATCGAGGATCACGCAAGCGTAATCCGACACGGCAAGTGCCGCGCGCGCGGTTTCGGCATCCGGAGCAAGGTCGACCGCATGGCCCTGCGCGCGCAGATGCGCAAGCAGACTCGCGGCCAGATCCGTCGTGTCTTCGACCAGAAGCAACCTCATACCCTCCGAAATAGCCGGACGCGTTCGGCTTGGCGAGGTTTTTCCGGCACTGACCGGACCCCCGGGGATATGCGAAGCCCGATGCGGCATTCCCCGCGCCGCCGCTTCGGTCACGGTTGCCTGGCGCCTCTGGCCGGACCGGCCTCTACCGTGACCGGCCCACATACCCGTTTGCCGCGTATACCTGCTTGCTATGACCGATATATGAAAAACCTATTTCTACCCTGTCCGGTTCGGAGGGACTGTAGGACGGCCCGAGGAAGGGCTTTCGCAAGACAGAGATCCTGCGTCCAGGGAGGAATCATGAAAGGCTTTCACGCAGCACTGCTGCGAACGGTGGTGGCTTGCGCCTCGTTCGTCTTTGCAGGCCATGCCGTCGCGGATGTAACGGAGCTTCCGCCGGAGATCCGGGAATCACTCTACAATCCGGCGCTTCTGGATCCGAACCAGCCGATCGGCGACAGCGCCTATCGCGACTTCGTCGCCAAGAACCCGCCGCCGTGGAAGATCGGCTATGCATCCAGCTATGCCGGCAACACATGGCGCGCGGGTGTGATGGACCGCCTTCAGAACGAGATCATTCCGAAATGGCAGGCGCTAGGCCTGATCTCCGAGGTGATCGTCACCCAGTCGAACCTGAACGACGCCACCCAGATCCAGCAGATGCGCCAACTGGTCGATCAGGGGGTGGATGCTATCATCGTTTGCTGCTCGAACCCCACCGCGCTGAATCAGACCGTTGAATATGCCCATTCCAAGGGGGTCCCGGTGTTTTCCGGCATCGGCTATCTCACCAGCGGGAACTCGGTCAATTCCTCGGCCAACTTCGCTGTCGGCGGCAATATGCTGGGCGAGTGGATGGCGCAGGAACTGGGTGGCAAGGGCAATATCCTGATTGTCGAGGGTATCCCGGGCGCATCGGCTTCCGACAGCCAGAACTACGGCATTCAGGAGGCTCTGAAGAACCACCCCGACGTCAATGTCGTCGGGCAGGTCGCCGGCATGTGGACCGACCAGGTGGCTCAGGCCGAGATCCAGAAATGGCTCGCCACCAACCCCGGTCAGCTTGACGGCATCATCATTCAGTCGGCCAGCGAACTTGGCGCCGTGCGCGCGATGAAGCAATCCGGCCGGCCCATGGTGCCGATCACCATCGGGTCCGAGATGGGGGCGCTGTGCTTCTGGCGCAATAATCCGGATTTCATCTCGGCCGCGATCCATGCCTGGCCGCCGGGCGATGATTTTGAGATGTCGTGGAACATCATGATGCGCACGCTGCAAGGGCAGGGGCCGAAGGTCGCCTCGATCCTGACCAGGCCGATCGTGATGACGAAGGAAGACATGCTGGCCGCCATTCCCGCCGATTGCAGCGAGGATTCGGACGGCTGGTATCATCCTGGCATCGAGGCCTGGGCCGGCAAGGCATATCTTGATCAGTTCTTCCTGCGCCCGGCTGACCCCGAGGCCTATGATCCGGCCTCGCATCCCAGGCCCTGATCGGGCTGCGGCCCCGCACCGCTGAAACCGGCTGCCCGCAACAGGATCCCGATGCGGCAGCCAGCCTCTCAGGACAGCGCAAGGACAGACGATGCCCGCCGTCTCGGTTGAAATATCGAAGGTGCGCAAGACCTTCGGGCCCACCGTCGCCCTGGCGGACGTGTCCTTGCGCGCCTTCGCGGGCGAGGTTCACGCGATCATCGGCGGCAACGGCTCCGGCAAGTCCACGCTGGCCAAGGTCATCTCGGGCGTGCTGATCCCGGATTCCGGTCAGGTCTCGATCCTGGGCAAGGCTGCCACCACCCCGCACGAGGCGCGGGAGCTGGGGATCTCCAACGTCTTTCAGGAGGTGCTGGTCGCCGACGAATGCTCGGTTCTGGACAACCTCTATCTGGGGGCGGATGGCCTTCTGGGATCGTCGGCGAGCAAGGAGGAGCGCCGCGCCACGGCCCGTTCCCTGATGGCGGAACTCCTTGGTTTCGATCTGGATCCGGACACCGTGACGGGCGATCTGCCGCTATCGGTCAAGCAATGGATCACGATCGCGCGGGCCATGCTGACGCGGCCGAAGGTGCTGATCCTTGATGAAAGCTCGGCCGCGCTGGATTTTGAATCGACCGAACGGCTGTTTCGCAAGATGCGCGAGATGAAGCGGCATGGCGTGGCGATCCTGATCGTCACCCACCGCATCGCCGAACTGATCCGCATCGCCGACCGTGCTACGGTGCTGCGCGACGGGCGCACCGTAGGCACGCTGGAGCAGGGCGAGATCACCGAGACACGCATCCTGTCGCTGATCGCGGGGCCGGAGCGGGAAAAGGTGCAAGGATCGGTGTCAGAGGCGCGGTGCCAGTCCGATGCGCCCTTGCTGCGGATGCAAGAGGTGCGGGTCTGGCCCGACGCCGCACCCTTCGACTTCACGCTCTATCCCGGCGAGGTGGTGGGCATCACCGGTCTTGACGGCCAGGGCCAGGCCGACTTTGTCCGCGCGATCGCAGGGGTGCAGCCACTTCCCGGCGGGCGGGTGTCGATCATCCGCGACCGCATGGCCGAGGTGGTGACCGACCTGCGCTCGGCCCGCGACGGCGGCATTTCCTACGTGTCCGGGGACCGCAAGAAGGAGGGCATCTTCGCCAATCTCGGTATCTTCGAGAACATGATGCTGCCGGTCTATCGCGCCTATCGGACAGGCGGCTGGCTGAACCTCATCAACCGCTCGAAGATGCTGCCGGATTTCGAATGGGAAGCGTCCAAGCTTGCCGTCAAGATGGGCGCGCCCGACAACCTCATCACCTCGCTCTCGGGCGGCAATCAGCAGAAGGTGCTGATCGCGCGCGCCTTTGCCGAGAAGCCGACCGTGCTGGTGCTGAACGATCCCGCGCGCGGGATCGACATCGGTGCGAAGCTCGATCTCTATCGCAACCTGCGCGAATTCGCTGCCCGCGGCAATGCGGTGGTCTTTCTCTCCTCCGAGATCGAAGAGTTCCTGAACCTCTGCTCGCGCGTCCATGTTTTCCGCAACGGCGCGATTTCAGCAGATTTCGTCCCGCCCTTTGACGGCCATGTGATCCTGAACGCCATGTTCGGCCGCAAGCCGACTGCCTCTCTTCCGGGAGAGGCCGTGGCCGACGAAGAGGCCAGCCGCCATGCCCATGAGGACGGCGTCACGCTGATCCCGGCGCATTTCCCGCCCACCACCACCGAAGATGGCCGTCCCGCCGCGCGGCCCGTGCGGCTGATGGCGGCCGGCCAGAAGGAGACTTCCTTGAACCAGTCCGGTTTCTTCCTGAATGCCACCGACATCCCGCAGGGCGCGGTCGTCCCCGAACGCTTCGCCGAAGACAGCCGCATCTCGCCGCGCCTGGTCTGGTCCGGCGTGCCGCAAGGCACCCTCAGCTTCGCCCTTGCCGTCACCGATCCCGATCTGCCGGCGGAGCTCAACTTCCCCCGCAGCTTCGCGCATTGGCTGGCGCACGACATCCCCGGCCACATCCGCGAACTGCCCGAAGGTGCCAGTGGCAGCCTTGCCATGCCTCTGGGCGCAATCGAGCTGAATTCGGATTTCGTCACCTTCCGCATTCCCGGCTTCGGGCGCGGCTGGGGCGGGCCATGGCCGCCGGACCGTCAGCATCGCTATGTCTTCACCCTTTATGCGCTGAAAGTCGCGCGCGTGGCGCTGTCCGCTGACGCCGACCTTGCGGGCTTTGCCGCCGCCGTCCTGCCGGTTGCCATCGATCAGGCCAGCTTCACCGCCGTCTACGGCCCGGCTCGCAAGGCCCTGCCGAACGCTTCACCGACATCCGCCGAACCCACGAGGAGGACCGCATGAGTAGATACGGCAGCAGGAAAGGCTTCGATCTGGAATGGATCGAGCGCTGGGCGCGCTGCGTCAATGAGGACCGGATACTGCCGGTGATCGGCAGATTCTTCACCAACCGCTTCGTGCTGGGCGTGGACGAGACCGATTTCCTGGTCGAGGTCCGCAGCGGCCGGATCGCCCGCATCTCCGAAGGGCTGACGCCGAACGATCTGGGCTTCGACTTCGCGCTGCGCGCGCCCTCCAGCGCCTGGGCCAAATTCGCCATGGAGATACCGCCGCCGATGTTCAACGACATCTGGGCGATGGCGCATCCGCTGCATCGCCAACTCGCGATTGACGGTAACCAGCTTCCGTTCTGGCAGAACATGCGCGCGCTGACGCGGATGCTGTCGCTGATGCGGCAAGTGTGACGAGGGGAGAGGAACCCATGAACCAGCACGATCCCATCGTCGGACGCTATGTCTATGTGACCTGTCAGGGCAAGACCTACCGGACCTATTACGAGGAAACCGGCGAGGGAATCCCGCTCGTCTGCCTGCACACCGCCGGAACCGACGGCCGCCAGTATCGCCACCAGATGTGCGACCCCGATTTCGCTTCGAATTTCCGGGTCATCGCCTTCGACATGCCCTGGCACGGCAAATCGATACCGCCGGCCGACTGGTATCTGATGGAGGATGAATACAAGCTGACCACCAGCTTCTACGGCGAATTCATCGTGGCATTCTGCCGGGCGCTGGATCTGAGAAAGCCGGTGATCATGGGCCAGTCGATGGGTGGCAATATCTGCCTGCATCTGGCGCTGAAGTATGAGACGGAGTTTTCGGCTCTGATCGCGCTTGAGGCTTGCGATTACTCGCCCGGTTGGTGGATCTATCCGTTGCATCACCCGCATATCCATGGCGGCGAGGCGGTGGCGACCTCGGTTTTCGGGCTGATGAGCCCGGAAAGCCCTGATGAATACCGCTGGGAGACCTGGTGGTATTATGCCCAGGGCGGCCCCGGCATCTTCAAGGGCGATCTCTACTTCTACTCGGTCGACAGTGATTTCCGTGATCAGGTGCACAAGATCTCCGGCCGGTTGCCGATCTATTTCCTGACCGGCGAATACGATTTCGCCTGCACGCCGGAGATGACCCAGCGCACCGCCGAGAAGGTGAAGGGTTCGGAATGCGTGATCTTCTCGGGCGGGCATTTCCCGACCTCGGAGGATCCGGCCAAGTTCAAGGACGTGATCACGCCGGTGCTGAAGAAGATCGTCCAGAACGATCCGGAACGCCGTGGCGGCGGCAGGGCGCTTCCCGGCGGGCCTTCGGCGTCGGCATCGGCAGCGTCAGGTGCTTCGCGTCCGCCTGCCCGCCGGGTGATCGAACTCTGATGACGACGCAGACCGGGCGCCGTGGACGCGCCCGGCTTTCCCTCCTTCCCCGAACCTGAGCCGCCATGTCGGAACGATCCTCATCGACCAGCACCTACCTTCTGGTCCCGATCCTGCTGATCGCGCTGCTTTTGGGCATTGCGGCGGTGCGCAACCCCAACCTCGTGTCCATGGCGGGGTTCGGGAGCGCGATCATCGTGGCCGCCCCCCTGGTGCTTGCCACCTATGCGCTGATGGCGCTGGCCGTTGCGGGGCGTGGCACGGTCGATCTGGCGGTGGGGCCGCTGATGGCCTTCATCAACGTTTCGATCGTCAAGCTGAACATGCTCGAAGTGGTCACCGGGCCCTTCGGGGTGTTCTTCGTGGCGCTGGGTCTGGGGGTTCTCTACCAGCTTCTCTTCGCGCTGATCGTGATCTGGGTGCGGGTGCAGCCGATCATCGTGGCGCTGTCGGGCTTTCTTGCCTTGTCGGGGATCAACCTCGTCATTCTGCAACGGCCCGGAGGCATGGCGCCGGAATGGATGGGAAGCTGGGGTCTTGGCACCACCGTCTTCTCTCCCGTCCTGCTGATCGTGCTGATCGCCACCGGCGGCTGGCTTTTGTTCACCCTGACGCCCTTCTACGCCAATCTGCGGATGATGGGCTATGACGAGCGCGCAGCCTGGACCAGCGGCGTGCGGATCAACATCGTCCGCATCGGCGCGCATGTCATCGCCGGGCTTTTCGCGGGGCTGGGCGCGCTATGCTACACGGCGCTGATCGCCTCGGGAGATCCGACCCAGGGCACCACGATGACGTTGACGGCGGTCACGGCGCTGGTGCTGGGCGGCGTCAGCCTGACAGGCGGCAGGGGCGGGGTGACCGGGGCGCTTCTGGGGGCGCTGAACCTTTATCTCATCGGCTTCGTGCTGGCGACATTCAACTTCGGCGCGGTGCAGGCCTTTGTTACCCAGATGGCCTATGGCATCATACTGGTGCTGTCGTTGCTGCTGACGCTGCTCGTCCCGGTGATCGGCCGACATATTTCCTTCATTACCCCCTGGGG
Source organism: Gemmobacter sp. (assembly GCA_031260425.1). Classification (GTDB taxonomy): domain Bacteria; phylum Pseudomonadota; class Alphaproteobacteria; order Rhodobacterales; family Rhodobacteraceae; genus Gemmobacter. The sequence continues at coordinate 23,820 of JAIRJX010000025.1, read as the reverse complement.
CAGCTTTCTGGTGCTTGCGGTGGTGGTTGCTGGCATCATGCTGCATGTCGCCACCATGGGCGCCTATCTGCCGGCCGAGCCGGTGGCCGGATCGGCGCAGGGTGAGGTGCTGACGCGCTATCTGCTGGATCTGCCGGGTTCCGGCGCTGATCTGGGCCTCACCCTCTCGCCCTTGCAAAGGGCCGCCTTCCTTGCCGCTCTTGCGCTGGTCGCGCTGGTCTTTACCGCGCGCCTGATCCACGCGGAGGCGCGGGTTCGGGAGATGGGGCTTTTCCACTACATCTTCGTCGCCACGCTGATCCTTGCCCTTTTTGCCGTGGTGGCGGGGCAGGGTGGCGGGCTCCTGACCGGAGGAGTGACGCCATGACCGGCCCCCACACCGCCATGCCCAACCCGCGCGCCGGCCTGATCCCGATCCCGCGCTCCGCCGCGTTGGTCTGGGTCAACCTGGCTGTGGCACTGATCATTGCCGCCATCGGCTTCGGCGTGGGTTTCGCACAGGGACTGAAGGCGCAGAACGTGATCCTGGCTACCGTGATCTCGATTGCAGTCACGCTGTGGCTTCTGAACTATGTCGCGGTGATCTTCGAGACCCACGCTGCGAACCGTGAGACCAACGCCGCGCCACAGGCCGCCGAGATGCGCGGCCTGTGGCGCGGAAACCGGGCGCTCATTCTCTCGATGGGGCTCCTGGCGGTGGCCTATCTGGTCGTCACGGCTTCGGTTCCCGATTTCCGCAGCATCACCAACCTGATCGCCCTCCTGGTGCTGGAGGCGATCCTGCTTTTCGCCTTCAAAGTTTCCGGCCGCTTCGCCAGTGGCCGCAGCGCCGTAATCGGGCTGATCGTGCTGGGGGCGCTGATCGTGATCTCGTCCTTCACCATCCCGGGCTTCCTCACGGGACCGAACGTGAAGGCCATCTTGCTGTTCGCAGCCTTCCTCGGCATCGCCTGTATCGGGCAGACGCTGGTAGCGCTGATGGGGGGGCTCGATCTCTCGATCCCCTTCGTCATCGGTTCGGCCAATATCGGCCTGCTGTTCGTGATCTCGCTTGGCGTGCCCTCCTTTGTTGCGCTGCTGTTCGTGCTGGTGATCGGAGGCGTGATCGGTCTGATCAACGGCCTGCTGACTTACAGGCTGCAGGGGCAGGCGCTGATCCTGACGCTGGGCACGGGATTCGCTGTGGCGGGGCTGACCCAGATCCTGACCTCGATCGGATCGGCCTTCGGCGGCAATGTCTTCGGAACCGTGCCGCCCTGGCTGCAGAACCTCGCGGCGATGAACGGCACCACCTTCGGTCTCGCCTTTCCGCCGACCATCCTGATCTGGATCGTGCTGGCCGCCATCGTGATCATCGGCCTGCGCTATTCGGCCTATGGGCGCCACATCTATGCGCTTGGCGGCAACCGCCGCTCTGCCCGGCTGATCGGGGTGAGCGAGCTGAAATACTGGACGCTGGCCTATGTCATTTCCGGCGTCTTCGCGGCGCTGACCGGCAGTCTGCTGCTTGGCTGGTCTGGCGGCGGCTTCATCGGGGTTGGCGACCCTTACCTTTTCACCACGCTGGCCGCCGTGGTCATCGGCGGCACCTCGCTGATGGGCGGCTACGGAGGCTACGGTTTCACCGTCATCGGCGTGCTGGTTCTACAGGTCCTCTCATCGTTCCTGATCGGGATCGGCCTGAAATACGAATGGCAGCAATTCATCTTCGGCCTGCTGATCCTGCCCATGGTCGCGCTCTATGGCCGGGCACCGCATATCAGGGCGCAAGTCTGAGGGATAGACATGTTCGGAACACTCTTCACCACCCAGGATGTCGTCAGCAGCGCTTATGCGGCGGCCTTGCTCGCCACCTTCTCGACCGCGGCGCTGTGCTTTCTGGGGCTGAGCTGGACCAACGAGAAATGGCGTGTGCCGCTCTCCATGGTCGGGGTGGCGGCGCTGGCATCATCGCTGCACTATGTCGGCGCCGCGCAGTTGTGGCTTGTGGCGCAGATGGCTGGCGGCGGTGTCCGCTTCGCCGGCTGGTTCACCGTGCATCCGTTGCAGGTGGCCGCCGTCTACTTCTTCGCCCGAGCCATGGGCAAGGTTCCGGTCGGCGTGTTCTGGCGGATGACCGCCGCCGCGCTTTTGATGGTCTTTGCGCGCTATCTGGGCGATGCGGGTTTCTTCAATCCGACGCTGGGCGTGCTACTGTCGATCGGCTTCTGGCTCTACATTCTTGGCGAGATGTATTTCGGCGCCATGCCCGAGGTGATCCACAAGGGCAGCCGGGTCGTCCGCCTGGGCTATTTCTGGATCCGGCTGATCATGACCATCGGCTGGGCGATCTATCCGATCCTCCATTTCGTGGACGTCGTCATCGGGACCGGTCAGGCACCTGGCGTTGTCGCTCTCTACACGCTCTTCGATCTTGTCAACCTCATCACCCCGTCGCTCATCGTTCTGGCCGTGGCCGGACAGGAACGCTACTGAGCCGCCCCGCTGAAAAGCCTGGGCTTCGCCTGACGAAAGGACGCAAATCATGACCGGTGCCGACGCGATTGCCATCATCATCCTGCTCACGATCCTGATCGCGGTCGGGGTCTATCTTTTGCACTGGCTTTACCGCCATTCCGCCAAGGACCAGAGCTTCGTCCGCACCGGATCGGGTGGCGAGCGTGTGGTCATCGGTGGTGGTGCGCTGGTGATCCCGATCATCCACGACATCACGGTCGTGAACATGAATGCCATTCCGGTAGAAATCCGCCGCACCGCGGAACAATCGCTGATCACCCGCGAGAAGCTGCGGGTGGATATCGTGGCCGAGTTCTTCGTCCGTGTGATCGCAACCCGGGAGGGGGTCTCGTCCGCCGCTCGCACGCTGGGCGCGCGGACGCAGGACCCGATGGCGCTGAAGGAAATCATCCAGGGCCGCTTTGTAGATGCCATGGCCGCCGTCGCCGCCACCATGACGATGGAGGAGATACACCAAGACCGTCTGGGCTATATCCGCAGGGTTGCCGATCTTGCCGGGCAGACGCTGGGCACCAACGGGCTGGAACTGGAGAACACCTCGCTGACGGCGCTGAACCAGACCGATATCGCGGTGTTCAACCCCGCCAACGCCTTTGATGCCGAGGGTTTGACCCGGCTGACCGAAGAGATCGAGGAGCGTCGCAAGACGCGCAACCGGATCGAGAACGAGGCCCGTATCGACATCAAGCTGAAGGATTACGAGGCCGAACAGCGCGCGCTCGAAATCGACCGCGATCTGGAATATGCACGCATCGACCAGACGCGGTCCATCGAGATCCGCAAGGCGGCGCAACAGGCCGAGATCGAGGCGGAGCGTTCCGCCTCCAGCGTCGCCATCACCCAGGCCAGGGTTCGTGCCGAGGAAGAGGCCGAGCGTATCCGCATCGTCAAGGACCAGGCCGTCGAGGCCGAGCGCATCCGCGCTACCAATGAGGTCCGGGCGCTGGAGATCGAGCGGCAGAAGGCGGTGGAACTGACCGAAATCGCCTCTCGCACCCATATCGAGACTGAACGGCTGCAGACCCGCCAGCAGGTCGAGGCCGAGCGGATCGAGCGCGAACGGCTGGTGAGGGAGGCCGAGATCAGGTCGCGGCTGGAGATCGAAGTCTTCGACAACAGGTCCACCGGCGAGATCGAGCAGGCCCGCCTGACGCGGGAGCGCGAGGTCGAGGCACGGCGGATCGAAACCGCCAAGGCAATCGAGTTGCTGTCGGTGGAAAGGGACAAGGAAGTCCGCGTCTCGAACGAGCAGGCCGCCGCCGAGCAGGAGCGCGCCGCCATCGCCAAGCGCCACGCGGTGGAGCTGGAGCGCATCCGCAAGGACGAGGATGTGGCCCAGCAGGAAATCGCCAAGACCCAGAAGATCAAGCTGGCCGAAACGCTCAGCCAGCGCAAGGTCGAGGACGCCGCGATCGTGGCCGGTCGCGAAATCGAGGAACTGCGCGTCGCGGCCTCCAAATATATCGACCGTTTCGTGATCGAACAGGATATGGAGATCGAACTGGCCGACAAGCAGCGCCTGATCGCCGTGACCAACAAGGCGATTGAAGAGGCGGTGGCGAAAGCCGGCGAGGCCGAGGCCCGCAAGCAATTGGCCGCCGCTGAAGAGCAGGTCTCCACCATCCGCGCCGAAGAGGCGGCGGTGCGCAACAAGCGTGTCGAGATCATTGCCGCCGAAGCTGCCGCCGAACGCGAGGCGCTGCGTCTGGTGAAGCTGGCCGAGGCCGAGAAGTCCGCCGTCGAACAACGTGCGCTTGCCGAGATTGCCGAGGCGAAGGCGGCGGAGATCCGCTACGAGACCGACGCCGAAGGTGCCCGCAAGATCAACGACGCCGAGAACATGCGCAGTGAGGAAAGCCGCCGCAGCGCCATCTACGAACATCTGGTGAAGACCCTGCCGCAGATCATCCGCGAGACGGTCAAGCCGATGGAGAATATCGAGTCGATCAAGATCCTCCAGGTCGACGGCCTTCCCGGCCTGAACGGCCCTTCCGAAACCAGCGGTGCTGGCGGCGGTGGCAATGTCTCGGACCAGGTGGTGAACTCGGCGATGAAATACCGCACGCAGGTTGCTTTCGTGGATGGCCTGATGGAGGAGATCGGCCTGCCGCTGAAGAACCTCGGCTCGGCCGGCGGCATGTCGTTCCGCAATTTCCCGCAAGTGCCCGGGGCCAGGTCCGGCAAGGACGACGACTGATCGCCAAATTGACGGAGGGCGGGGCCGATGCAGGATGACGACGCGGAAAGCAGGCTGGAGCGGCACGCACTGGTGGTCGCGGTCTGGCTGGCGGCCGGGGCGGTGGCGGCGCTGCTGTTGCTCCCCGGGCTCGGCGGGGCGGGGATCGCATGGCTTGCGGGTGGCTTCGCTGCGTTGCTGGCAGGATTTGCCGGGCATGTCTTGGTGAACGCCATCCTCGGCACCTCCTTCACCCCGCGTGAGGTGGCGCTGGCGCTGGTGCTGTCGCTCGCCGCCCTGCTGGCGCTGGTGCTGGCCACGCTGGCAGTCGACGGTTTTGCCCGGACCCTCTTCCTGCCGCTGTTGGCTGGTGCCGCGGCGCTTGCGGCGGCGGTGGTCTTCTATCTTGTCACCCGCCACGGCCCCCGTCGCGCTTTCGAGGTGTTTGACGTGATCCGCGACAACAATCCGCGTGCCGCCAGCCAGCTGCCACATCGTGGAGGGCGCAAGTGACAGCACTTCTGTTGACCCTGCTGGTTTTCCTCGCGTCGCTCGGGGTTTATATCGCGTCCCTGGTCGCCCGGACGGGCAAGGCAGGTGATCCGCGCGGCTTCCTGGATGCCGGTGCGCGCCTTCCCGGCTGGGCTGCGATCTTCGCTGGCGGCGGCGTGCTGCTTTCCGGGATCGACCTGCCCGGCCATCTGGCGCTGGTGGGGCGCTACGGGTTGCAGGCCGGGCATCTGGCGCTGGGGTTGGTGCCGGCTGTGCTGGCGCTGGTTCTAGTGCAGAAGCGGCTCTGGCTGGCGGCGCGCATCGCGGGCCTGTCCAGCCCGGTCGAGGCTTTGGCTGGGTATTATGAAAGCGTCACCCTGCGGCTTTTCGTGCTGACGGTGGCGGTCCTGTTCGCCCTGCCTCTCGCGGCGGGGATGCTGGCGGGCGCTGCGGGGCTGCTCTCGGTGCTGACGGATGGGGTGGTGCCGCGCGGTGCGGCGATCTGGGGTTTTGCCTTCGCGCTGTTCCTGCCTGCCGTCATGGGCGGCTGGCGGGCCGCCGTTCTGGTGCTGGCGATCGAGGCACTGCTGCTGGCAACCCTGCTGGTGGCAACCGCCGGGCTGGCCGAACTGCTGTTGCCCGGCCCGGGCTTTCCCCAAGCCGCGCTGCCCGTTCCCGAGGGAACGCTGGCCGATGCCATTCCCGGTGTGGCGCAATATTCCGCCGGTATCGGCAAGGAGACCGCCCAAGGCGGCATCTTTACCACCCTGGCCATCCTTTCGGACGCGCTCGCGCTCATGGGGCTGACGCTGTCGCCGGGAATGCTGCTGCTGGGCATGACGACGCATGGCGGCCGTAGCCTGGCTTTCGGCAGCGTCTGGGTGATGGCCGGGCTGGTGACGGGGCTTCTTCTGGCGCTGGCACCGCTGATCGTTGCACGGGCGGGCGGCGGTGGCCTGCCCGTGCTGGTGGTGGCACTGGCGGGGGAGGATCCGCTTGCCGGAGCGGCTCTGGCACTGGTGCTGCTGATTGCGGGGTTGATGGCTACAAGCTTCTTTGTCACCTCGGGCACGCTTCTGGTGGTGCGTGATCTGGTGATGCCGTTCATCCTGCCGAACCTCTCCCCCCGTGATGTCCGACTGAGCGCGCGTATCGCGCTGGCGCTGGCGTTTCTCATGCTGGCCATGCTGGCCACCTTCTCGCCCTTGGCCGCCGCCGTTTTCCGCAGCCTCGCCTTGCCGCTGTCGGCACAGCTTTTCCCGGCACTGCTGGGCCTCGCCTTCCTGCGCTGGATCAGCCGTAGCGCGGTGCTGACCGGCCTTGTTCTGGGCAGCCTTGCGGTATTCATGACCGAACCGCCCGGCCTGATCCTGTTCGAGGGCCTTTTCCTTGATCTGCCCTGGGGGCGCTGGCCGCTGACCATCCATTCCGCCGGCTGGGGACTGGCGTTGAATCTGGGGGCCGTGCTTCTGGTGTCGATCTTCACCCGCAAGGGCGACGAACGGTTGCACCGCGACAGGCTGCATGATGCGTTTGCGACGCAGGCACGGGTGAACCTCGGCGGATCGGCAGCGCGTGGGGCGAAATGGTCGCTGACTCTGATCTGGACTTTCCTGGCGCTTGGTCCCGGCGCGATCCTTGGCAACAGCTTCTTCAGTCAGCCGATCTTTGCGGGTGGAGAGGCGGCGCTGGGGCTGCCGTCGCTCTGGGTCTGGCAGCTATTCTTCTGGTTGCTGGGGATCCCCCTTGTCTGGTGGCTGGCCTATGGCGCCGGACTGGGGCTGACGGCAGAGGCCGGCCTGCGCCGGGAGCGGTGGGACGTGCGGGCGGCACCGGTGCCGGGCTGGATCGCCGCCGCGCTGGCGCGGGTCACGGGCGGGTGCGGCCGGACCTCGCCGAAGTCGGGAAGCTAGGTCATGGGACGGATCGACCGGACGGGCGTGGACATACGCCGCCTGCGATACTTTCTCGCGGTTTGTGACCATGGCGGCTTTTCCCGTGCAGCCGTGGCCGTGGGTATCGCTCAACCCGCCCTGACGCGGCAGATGCAGCTTCTGGAACAGGAGCTGGGGGTGGAACTTTTCAACCGCAATGGCCGCAGCGCCACCCCCAGCGAGGCGGGCCAGGTGCTTCTGGCCAGGGTGCGTGGTCATCTGGACGAATTGGACAAGGTGCTGGACAGGCTGCGGCATGACTTTGCCGCCACCCCCCGGCACCTTGCGCTCGGCATCTGTCCGACCATCGCGCCGCTGTTTCTCGAACCCGTGCAGGAGGCGATGCGAGCCCTTCCGGGTGCGCCTGCGCTTGAGGTGATCGAGGCCTATTCCGGCGATCTGCGCAGCCTGATGGTGGCGGGGCGGCTGGATCTTGCCCTCAGCTACGCGACTGCGGCTGCCGACGGGGTGTCGGAGACGCCGTTGCTGAACGAGGATCTGGTGCTGGCGGCATGGAGCCTGCCGCTGCGCCGGCCCGTCGCACTTGCCGAGGTGGCTGGCCTGCGTCTGATCCTGCCAAGCCGCATCCATCAGTTGCGCCGGATCATCGACGCGAGTTTCGCTGCCCGTGGCCTGCCGCTTTCGCCGGCGCTGGAGTTGGACAGCCTTACGGCCGTCAAGGCGATGATCTCGGACGAAGCGGGCGGATATGCCACGATCCTGCCGCGCAACTCGGTTGCCCGCGACGCAGCCGAGGGCCGCTTTTCCCTGAGCGGAATCAATGATCCCGGCATGGTCCGCACCATCGCCTTGCTGCGTCCGCCAGAGGCCGGCAAACCGGTCCCCCCGGCATTGCTCAAGCGCATTGCCCAGGAGGCCGACAACTTGCGCGCCGGGGCGGAGGTGCCCGGCTGATGCCCGATCCGGGGCTGATGGCCGCCGGGCCAGACGCCGATGTCCCCGCCCGCCGTTTCGTCACCTTGTCCACGATACCAGAAGAAGGAGCCGTCCGATGCCGGATTTCGACCCCACCGCAGACTACGCAGCCATCCGCGAAGGCGTTGCCAAAGTCTGTGCCGATTTTCCCGGTAGCTACTGGCGCGATCTCGACAGCCGGCGCGCCTACCCTTCCGAATTCGTGCAAGCCCTGATCCGCGAGGGCTATCTGGCCGCGATGATTCCCGAAGAATATGGGGGATCCGGTCTCAATTTGACCGCATCCGCCGTAATCCTGGAAGAGATCCACCGCCAGGGCTGCAACGCGGCCGCCTGCCATGCGCAGATGTATACCATGGGCACCGTGCTGCGTCACGGCAGTCCTGGGCAAAAGCGTCGCTATCTGCCCGGCATCGCCGCCGGCACCCTGCGGCTTCAGGCATTCGGCGTCACCGAACCGACTTCGGGCACCGACACGCTGGCGCTCAAGACCACGGCGCGACGTGACGGGGACGGCTGGGTGATCAACGGACAGAAGATCTGGACCAGTCGGGCCGAATACTCGGACCTGATGGTCCTTCTGGCCCGCACGACGCCGCGCGATCAGGTGGCAAGCCGCACCGACGGGCTGTCGGTCTTTCTGGTCGACATGCGCGGGCATCTGGGCAGGGGCATCGGCATCCGCCCGATCCGCACCATGATGAACCATGCCACGACCGAGGTGTTCTTCGACAATCTCCGCATCCCCGCCGACGCTCTTGTCGGTGACGAGGGCAAGGGCTTTCGCTACATCCTGTCAGGGATGAACTCCGAACGCATCCTGATCGCTGCCGAATGCATCGGCGACGCAAAATGGTTTCTCAGGAAGGCCGCGGATTATGCGAGGGAGCGCGTGGTTTTCGGAGCACCAATCGGCCGCAACCAGGGCGTCCAGTTCCCGCTGGCCCGCGCCCAGGCGCATCTGATGGCGGCCGAAGCCATCGTCTACCGCGCCGCTGCGATGTATGATTCCGGCCTGAACCCGGGTGTCGAGGCAAACACGGCAAAGATGCTGGCCGCCGATGCGAGCTGGGAGGCGGCAGAGGCCTGTCTGCAAACCCATGGCGGTTTCGGTTTCGCCGAGGAATATGATGTGGAGCGCAAGTTCCGCGAAGCCCGGCTTTATCAGGTCGCGCCGATCTCTACCAACCTGATCCTGTGCTATATCGCAGAGCGGGTGCTGGGCCTGCCTAAATCCTATGGAGAGCTGAGCGCATGACGATGCTCGATCATATCCTTGATCTGGCCGCGCTGCCGGCCTCGTCGATCCCGGCCGGTTCCCGCAGGATGGCGCGCTTCTCGCTTTACGACTGGATGATCTGCGGCGTGGCAGGGGTGAGGGAACCGGTGGCGGAGCGGTTGCGCGCGGTGATCGGTGCGGAAGGCGGGCACCCTGTCGCCGATGTCATCGGCGGCGGACGCCTGCCCGCCCGCGCCGCAGCTCTGATCAACGGCGCCACCAGCCACGCGCTGGATTATGACGACACGCATTTTTCGCATGTCGGGCACCCTTCCGTCGGTATCTACCCCGCCGCCCTTGCCGCCGGTGAGGAGGTGGACGCCGCCGCCGCCGATGTGGCCGATGCGTTCCTCCTCGGGGCCGAGGCTTCGGTCCGTATCGGCATGGGGTTGGGTGCGGTGCACTACAACCGCGGCTTTCACCAGACGGCGACCGCCGGAGCTTTTGGGGCTACCATCGCGGCAGGACGGCTTTATGGGCTGGATCGCGCAGGGATGCGCGCCGCCATCGGCCTGTGCGCCACCCGCGCCTCGGGGCTGAAATCGCAGTTCGGCACCATGGGCAAACCCTACAATGCCGGGATCGCGGCTTCGAACGGGGTGGAATGCGCGGCCCTTGCGCGGGCGGGTCTCACTTCGGCCGATGACGGGTTGGAGGGGCCGCAGGGATTCGTCCCCACCCACTCCGATGCACCCGTAACCGAAAACGTCTGGGATGATCCGCCTCCGGGGCGCTTCCTGTTCGATACGGTGAAATACAAACTGCACGCCTGTTGTCACGGCACTCATGCGGTGATCGAGGCGCTGGCGGCGCTGAAAGCCTCGCCGGGCCTTGATCCGGCGCAGATCATGGCGATCCGTCTGCGCACCAGCCCGCGCTGGCTGAAGGTCTGCGACATCAAGGCCCCGAGGACCGGGCTTGAAGTCAAGTTCTCCTATGCATGGCTTGCCGGAATGATCCTGTCAGGCATTCCGACCGCCACCGACACCGCCTATACCGACGCGCTTGCCGCCGATCCCGCCCTTGCCGTCCTTGCGGGCCGTGTTCAGGTGACGGGGGATGCAGCGGTGGGCGACATGGAGGCCGTGGGCGAGGTGGTGCTGGCCGATGGCCGCATCCTGCCCTTCGCCCACGACCTTGCCGCGCCGATCCCGGCTGATCTGCTGGAGGCCAGCCTGCGCGCCAAGGGGCGCGGGCTTCTTGGCGAGCGCGCCGAAAAGCTGTGGTCCGCCGTGGTCGGGCTGGATGGGCTTTCGGCACGGGTGCTTGGCGCGAAGATGGGGGCCGGCTGATGGGCAAGGGCGGGCAGGCGGGGAGCAGGCCCGCGCTGGACTATCGGGACTGGATGGGGCGGAGCTGGATCAGGTCCGATGTGGTTTCGGATCGACTGATCGCGGAATACCGTGCGACGTTTCCTGGATTGCTGGGGCCGGGCGAGGTGCCTTCCGGCCTGCACTGGGCACTGGCCCCCGATCTGGCGGAGCCCGGGATGCTGGGCCTCGACGGACATCCGCGGCCGGGTCTTTTCGTGCCCGCTCTGCCCCTGCCGCGCCGGATGTGGGCAGGGGGCGAGATCACACTGCACGGCCCTCTGAGCCCCGGTGAAAGGGTCGAGCGTGAAACCACCGTCACCGACATCACCTTCAAGCAGGGGGCGACGGGGCTGCTCGGCTTTGTCACGCTGCGCCATGTCCTGACCGTGGCCGGCAGGCCGCGGCTCGAGGAGCGTCAGGATCTTGTCTATCGCGGGAATCCGGAGTCGGGCGCCCCGACGTCCCGGCCACCCGGCGCCGACCCTTGGGACGTGGTCCGGACCTGGACCGTGACACCGGACCCGGTGCTGCTGTTTCGCTATTCGGCGCTGACCTTCAACGGCCACCGCATCCACTATGACCTGCCCTATGCAACCGGGATCGAAGGCTATGCGGGGCTGGTGGTGCATGGGCCGATGCAGGCGGTCTGGATGCTGAACCTGGCTGGCCACATGCTGGGCCGTCCGCCCACACAGTTCCGGTATCGCGGCCTCAGCCCGCTGATCTGCGGCATTCCCGTGCATATCGAGGCGGCGGAGATGGCGGGAGAGATCGCCCTGAGGGTGCGGAGGGAGGATGGTGGCGTCACCATGCAGGCCACCGCTACGCCTTAGGTCACCAACTCATATGTGCGCAACCATATGCGTTTTGAGGCGAGTTGGACGGAAGCGGGGAAGGTGTCGTCTCGTTTGTCGTATCTGGTGGCCACGGCACGGAACTGCTTGATCTTGCTGAAGAACTGCTCGGCGTGGTTCCGTAGGCGGTAGAGGTTCGTCAAACGGGGGATGCGTTTGCGGTTTGGCATCGGTCTGATATTGGCGATGGCGCCCTGCATCGCCACTGCTTCGCGCAGCTGGTCCGCGTCGTAGCCCCGATCCGCGAGAAGCACCTCGTCCGCGCCGATGCTGTCGAGCATATCCACCGCCGAACGGCCGCCATGCGCCTGGCCCTCGGTCAGCTTGAGGCGGAGCGGGCGGTCCTGCGCATCCGCGACCACGTGGATTTTGATGGTCGACCTTCTGCGCGAACGGCCCATGCAACGGGATCGAGTGGCTTTTTTCGGCCGTTGGTGTGCTGGTGGACGTGGATCGAGGACGCGTCGATCAACTGGAGGTATTCTTTGTAAGACTATGAAATTTCTTGACGAATACACGCTCAGTGCCCTGCCTTGCGCCAGCGGTTGAAGCAGGTCCCGTGCGGGCGGCAGCGCGCCGGAATATCCGCCCAGAGCATCCCGTTCAACACCCGGCCGAGGATATTTCCGGACAGAAAGTGAACAGGAGGGGGAGGCTGCCATTCTCTGTCCGGAAATATCCTCGGAGATGATTTGGCCGCGAGGCCCAGAGGGTGCGAGCGCTCCCTTTTTCAGGGGTGCCGCCGTGCTTCGGCCGGAGTTTCGGTCGGGGTGGCGTCTGTGCCGCTGGCGGTCAGTCGGACCAAAGCGGCGTCAAGCTGGCGGGTGAGGTCCGGCCCGAGACTTGCTCGCAAGGTGCGGTCATGGGCAATCGCGTGCTGGCCCAGATCGTGATAGACTTGCCGTCCGGCTTCGGTCAGCGACAGGATTTCCGTCCGGCGGTCCTGCTCGCCGGGTTTGCGCAGTAGATGGCCTCCGGCCTCCAGCGCCGCCACCGCCCGGCTGACCTTGGTCTTCTCGATATGCGACAGCGCGCAGATGTCGCGCGCCGTCATCGCGCCGAACTTGCCCAGATTGGCCATGACGCGCCATTGCGTGCGGGTCATGCCGTATCGGTCGTGATAGATGGCGTGGAAGGATCTGCTGGTTGCTTCCGCCGCCTGGTTGAGCATGTAGGGCAGGAAGCTGCCGAGGTCGAAATCGTGGTTCTGCGGCATTCCCTCGCTCCGTTCTGCCATGATCTTGCGCTTTCCTGCCCTGCCCGGGTCATGGGGTCGGCTTTACCCGGTCGGGATGCGCCGCCGCGAAGGCGGGCAGCGTGGCGAGATGCGCGGCGATGGCGGTGATGCGGGGGAAGGGGGCGAGGTCCACCCCCCATCGCCCGGCATTATAGAGCTGCGGCATCAGGCAGATATCCGCCATGGTCACGCCGGCGCCGTGGCAGAATGGCCCCGCCGGGCCTTGCGCCAGCATCCGCTCCAGCCCCTCCAGCCCGAGCGGGATGAAATGCTGCATCCAGCCTTCCATCGTGCCGCCGAGGCCGGCTGCGTGTTTCGCCACCCGCAGGTTGCAGACCGGATGGATCTCCATCGCCACGGCATAGGCAAGTGCCCGAACCCGCGCCCGGCCCGGCGGATCGGCGGGCAGGAAACCCGCCTGCCGCGTCTCGTCGAGATATTCGAGGATGGCGAGCGATTGCGTCAGGGTCAGCCCGTCGATTTCCAGCGTGGGCACCAGCCCCTGCGGATTGCGCGCCAGATTTTCCGCTCCGCGATGATCGCCCGAGAGTAGGTCGACCATGTGCCGATCATATTCCAGCCCCAGCAGGTTCAGCGCAATGCGCAGCCGATAGGCCGCCGAGGAACGCCAGTAGTCATGCAGCACCATTCCGGCCATCATCTGCCCTTTCCTGAACTTCATATTCAGGTTTAGCTTGACTTGGTTGCAAATGCAACTATTAATCCGACTCAACCGCCCAAGCCGGGCACAGAGCCGGCCGGGTGCGAGAGGAGGAAGAGCCATGACATCACATTCGCTTCCCGGGGGCATGATCCGGGCTGCCTCGCTCAGCGGCCCGCATGAGGGCTACATGCCGGGCTTCGGTAATGATTTCGAAACCGAAGCATTGCCGGGGGCGCTGCCGCAGGGCATGAACAGCCCGCAGAAATGCAATTACGGCCTTTATGGCGAACAGCTTTCCGGCACCGCCTTCACCGCGCCGAGCCATCAGAACGAACGGACCTGGTGCTACCGCATCCGCCCGAGCGTGAGGCATACCCACCGTTTCCGGAAGATCGACGTTCCGCACTGGAAATCGGCCCCCTGTATCGACCCGGAGATCGTGAGCCTTGGCCAATACCGCTGGGATCCGCTGGAGGTGCCGGCGGAGCCGCTGAACTGGATTACCGGTATGCGGACGATGACCACGGCGGGGGATGTGAACACCCAGGCCGGCATGGCATCGCATGTCTATCTGGTGACCCAATCGATGGAGGACGAATATTTCTTCTCGGCCGATGGCGAGCTTCTGGTGGTGCCGCAGGAGGGGCGGCTGCGCTTCTGCACCGAACTGGGCGTGATCGACCTGGAGCCGAGAGAGATCGCCATCCTGCCGCGCGGTCTGGTCTACCGGGTCGAGGTGCTGGAAGGTCCGGCGCGTGGCTTCGTCTGCGAGAATTACGGCCAGAAGTTCATGCTGCCGGGCCGCGGCCCGATCGGGGCCAACTGCATGGCGAACCGGCGCGACTTCAAGACCCCGGTTGCCGCCTATGAGGACCGCGAGGCGCCCTCGAAGGTCTATGTGAAGTGGTGTGGCCAGTTCCATGTCACCGAGATCGGCCACAGCCCGCTGGATGTGGTGGCCTGGCATGGCAATTACGCGCCCTGCAAATATGACCTGCGCACCTATTGCCCGGTCGGCGCCATCCTGTTCGACCACCCGGATCCGTCGATCTTTACCGTTCTTACCGCGCCCTCCGGGATCGAGGGCACGGCGAATATCGACTTCGTGCTGTTCCGCGAGCGCTGGATGGTGGCCGAGAATACCTTCCGCCCGCCATGGTATCACAAGAACGTCATGTCGGAGCTGATGGGCAATATCTATGGCGTCTATGACGCGAAGCCGCAGGGCTTCGTGCCGGGTGGCATGAGCCTGCACAACTGCATGTTGCCGCACGGGCCGGACCGCAACGCCTTCGAACATGCCTCGAACGAGCCCATGGTGCCGGTCTTTCAGGCCGAGACCATGAGCTTCATGATCGAGACCCGCTTCCCGCAGCATCTGACGCCTTTCGCCGCGCAGGCCGGCCATATGCAGGAGGACTACATCGATTGCTGGGGTTCGCTGGAGAAGAAGTTCGACGGGACGCCGGGGGTCAAGTGAGACGGGCGGCGGCAGGGGCCGGCCCTGCCACCGATTGTCCTTGAACCAAAGGCGCAATCGGCGGCCCCGGAATATTTTCAGACAGAAAATGAGGAAGAGATGCCTTTGATCCGGTCCTGGGTAGAGAGTGCCAACGGGGAAGGCTGTCCGTTTCCGCTGAACAACCTGCCTTGCGGGGTGTTCTCGGCCGGGGTGGCGGAGCCGCGATGCGGGGTCGCTATCGGGGATATGATCCTTGATGTGGCGGGGCTGGAGGCGGCGGGGCTGCTGGTGCTCGAAGGCGGGCCGCTTCTGGACGTGCCGTTCTGGAACGAGGTGATGGCGGCGGGACCGATGGTCTGGGCGGCGCTGCGGGCCCGGCTGGTGGAGCTGCTGGCCGAGGGCGCGGCAGAGCGTGGGGCGGTGGCGCGCTGGCTGGTGCCGATGGCGGGGGCAGAGCTGCACCTGCCCTTCCTGGTCAGCGAATATACCGATTTCTACGCTGGCAGGCATCACGCCTTCAACGTGGGCACCATGTTCCGGGGGGCGGAGAATGCGCTGCCGCCGAACTGGCTGCATATCCCGATCGGCTATAACGGGCGGGCCTCGTCGGTGGTGGTCTCGGGAACCGATGTGCGCCGGCCTTGGGGGCAGGTGAAAGGGCCGCAGGACGAAGCACCACGCTTTGCACCCTCGACCCGGTTCGATATCGAGCTGGAGATGGGGGCGGTGGTCGGCCTGCCCTCGGAGCATGGCCAGCCGGTGACGGTGGCGGAGGCCGATGACATGATCTTCGGCTATGTGCTGCTGAACGATTGGTCGGCGCGCGACATCCAGGCCTGGGAATACCAGCCGCTGGGGCCGTTTCAGGCCAAGGCGACGGCGACGACGCTCTCGCCCTGGATCGTGATGAAGGCGGCGCTGGAGCCTTTCCGGGTGGCGATACCCGCGCGGGAGAAGCCGCTCCTGCCCTATCTGCACGAGCCGCGCCCGATGCTTTACGACATCGCGCTGGAGGTCGGGCTGGTGCCGGAGGGCGGGTGCGAGACCGTGATCAGTCGCACCAACTATCGCGAGATGTATTACTCGGCCGCGCAGCAGCTGGCGCATCACACCACCAGCGGCTGCGCGATGAATACCGGTGATCTGCTGGGGTCGGGCACCATTTCGGGGCCGGAGAAGGCAAGTCGGGGCTCGCTGCTGGAGCTGAGCTGGGGCGGCGGCGAGCCTTTCGCCATCGACGGTGGCACCCGCAGCTTCATCGAGGACAACGATACCCTCATCCTGCGCGGCGCGGCGCGGGGCGAGGGCTACTTGATCGGGTTTGGCGATTGCATCGGGAAGGTGATCCCGGCGCTAGCCGACCCCTATGCACGATAGGGAAACGCAGATGGCCAAGGCATTCGCATCACAGGGCGACCTGAGCGAGAAGACGATCACTTTCAGCGAGATCGGCGCGGGGCTTTACGCCTTCACCGCCGAGGGAGACCCCAATTCGGGCGTCATCGTCGGCGACGATTCGGTGATGATCGTCGAGGCGCAGGCGACGCCGCGTCTGGCGCGGAAGGTGATCGACGCCGTGCGCTCGGTCACCGACAAGCCGATCAGCCATGTGGTGCTGACGCATTACCATGCGGTGCGGGTGCTCGGGGCCTCGGCCTTCGATGCGCCGCAGGTCATCATGTCGGAAGCCGCGCGCAACATGGTGGCGGAGCGCGGGCAAGAGGATTGGGACAGCGAGTTTCAGCGTTTTCCGCGTCTGTTCCAGGGCCATGAAGATATTCCGGGCCTGACCTGGCCTACCACCACCTTCAACGGCAGGATGTCGGTCTGGCTGGGCCGGCGACGGGTGGACATTTGCCAACTGGGCCGCGCCCATACGGCGGGGGATGCGGTGATCCATGTCCCCGACCAGAACGTGATGTTCACCGGCGACATCGTGGAGGCGCATTCGGCCTGCTATTGTGGTGACGGCCATTTCGCCGATTGGGGCAATACGCTGGAGGCGATCCGTGCCTATGACCTCGACGCCATCGCGCCGGGGCGGGGTGATGCTGTGGTAGGGGGAGATGCGGTGAATGGCGCGCTGGACCGGACGAGGGATTTTGTCGACTCCACCTACCGTCCGGTCGCCCGCATCGCCGCGCGCGGCGGCAGCCTGAAAGAGGCATGGGACGCGGTGCGCGCCGAATGCGACCCGAAATTCCGTGATTATGCGATTTACGAGCATTGCCTGCCCTTCAACGTCGCCCGCGCCTGGGATGAGGCTCGCGGCATCGCTCATCCCCGCATCTGGACCGCCGCGCGCGATCTGGAAATGTGGGCCGCACTTCAGGGCTGAGCCCTTCCGATGGGTCCTTGGGCCTGCTTCTCCCCCTTTCGTATCCCTTGAGGCTGACATGACTGCGCCCATCGCCACGCCGGAAATCCCGGCACAGCGCCAGAACCTTGCCTTCACGCTCTATCCCTACGTGAAATCGCCTGATCAGGAGGCGGTGGCGCGGCGGCACCCGGTTGTCGTAGTGGGCGCCGGACCGATCGGGTTGGCCGCGGCGCTTGATCTCGGGCGGCAGGGGGTGCCGGTGCTGGTGCTCGACGACAATGAGGGGATCGGCGAAGGCAGCCGGGCGATCTGTTTCTCCAAGCGCGCGCTGGAGATCTGCGACCGGCTGGGGGCGGCGGGGCCGATGCTGGAGAAGGGCGTGGTCTGGAACCTGGGCAAGGTGTTCCATGACGACCGGCTGCTTTACGAATTCAACCTTCTGCCCGAGGCGGGTCACGCCTTCCCTGCCTTCATCAACCTGCAACAGCCCTATTTCGAGAAATTCCTGCATGACACTATCGTGGCGGTGCAGGCGGCGGGGGCGCCGATTGAAATCCGGGGCTGCAATCGGGTGGAGGCGGTCACGCCCCGGACCGACCATGTGGCGCTGGACGTGATGACGCCGGACGGGCCCTACCGGGTCGAGGCGGATTGGCTGATCGCCTGTGATGGCGCGCGCTCGCCGTTGCGCGGGATGCTTGGCCTCGGCTTCGAGGGCCGCGTGTTCGAGGACAATTTCCTGATCGCCGATGTGCGGATGACGGCAGATTTCCCGACCGAACGCTGGTTCTGGTTCGAGCCGCATTTCAAGTCGGGCGCCTCGGCGCTTTTGCACAAGCAGCCCGATGACGTGTGGCGGATCGACTTCCAGCTTGGCTGGGACATTGACCGCAAGGCGGAGCTGGAGCCCGCGCGGGTTCGCGCCCGTGTCGATGCGATGCTGGGGCCGGAGGTCGAATATGAACTGGTCTGGACCTCGATCTATACCTTCCAGTGCCGGCGGATGGAGCGGTTCCGGCAGGGCAGGGTGATCTTCGCCGGTGATGCGGCGCATCAGGTCTCGCCCTTCGGGGCACGCGGCGCCAATTCCGGCATTCAGGATGTGGACAACCTGTGCTGGAAGCTGAAGCTGGTGCTGGAGGGCATGGCCCCCGAGAGGCTGCTGGACAGCTACGACGCCGAGCGGGTGCATGGCGCGGACGAGAACATCCTGAACTCCACCCGCGCCACCGATTTCATCACGCCGAAGACGCCGGTGTCGAAACTGTTTCGTAATGCGGTGCTGGATCTGGCGGCGACACAGCCTTTTGCGCGGAGCATCGTCAATTCCGGGCGGCTTTCGGTGCCCTGCACCTATGACGGATCAAGCCTGAACGGGCCGGATTGTGAAAACCTGCCCGCCCGCACCCGCCCCGGCAGCCCGGTGCCGGATGCGCCTGTGGCGGATGGCTGGCTTTTGCAGGCTCTGGGCGGCGGCTTCACCCTGATGACCTTCGATGCCGAGGCGCCGGAGGTGATCAAGGCGCATGGGGTGATCGTGCGGCGGCTGGCCTTGACCGCCACCGGCAACGCGGCGCTGCAGGCGCGGTTCCTGGGCGAGGCGCCGGCGGCGGTCTATCTGATCCGCCCCGACCAGCATGTCGCCGCCCGCTGGAGCCGATATGACGAAACCGCTGTCCGGGCCGCGCTGGCCCGCGCGCTGGCGCTGGAGTGAGCCGATGCTGACCCTGACCCCGAACCTGAGCAACCCCGACGAAAGCTACGCAAGGCTGATCGCCGCGCATGAGGAGCTGAGCGAGGCGGAAAGCCATGCGATGAACGCGCGGCTGGTGCTGATCCTGATGAACCATATCGGCGATGAGCGGGTGCTGGCAGCGGCCATGGCGGTAGCCCGGCCCGAGAGGTAAGCGCGGGGGCCACCGCTTTCGGTGCAGATCGACCGCCGACCATTCGGGGAGGCAGCCCTGCTTCAGGTTGCTCATCTGCTGAAGAGAGGCGGGCCCTGGCGGCAACGACGCCCGGCACTCCCGGCGCGTCAGGTTTTCGGCGCGCGTGTCCCGAAGATCGCGGAGCCGACGCGGATATGGGTGGCGCCTGCTGCGATGGCAACCTCGAAATCGCCGCTCATGCCCATGGAAAGGCCCGCAAGACCGTTGCGGGCGGCAAGCGTGGCGAGGCGGGCGAAATGCGGGCGGCTGTCCTCGTCCTCGGGGGGGATGCACATCAGGCCCGCGACGGTCAGGTCCATCCCCCGGCAGGTGGCAAGGAAATCGTCCACCGCCTCGGGCAGGATGCCGGCCTTCTGCGGTTCCGCCCCGGTATTGACCTGCACGAAAAGCTGTGGGCAACGGCCCTGCGCCTGCGCCAGCCGCGCCAGCTTCTCGGCCAGCGAGGGCCGGTCGAGCGTGTGGAGAGCGTCGAACAGATCGAAGGCAAGCTTCGCCTTGTTGGTCTGCAAGGGGCCGATCATGTGCAGTTCGGTGCCGGGCCAGCGCGCGCGCAGATCGGGCCATTTGCCCGCCGCCTCCTGCACGTAATTCTCGCCGAACACCCGCTGGCCGTCATCGAGTGCGGCGGTTACCCGGTCGAGCGGCTGGATCTTGGAGACCGCGATGAGCACCACCGAACCCGGCACACGCCCCGCCGCCTGTTCCGCCGCCGCGATTCGCGCCTTGATTTCCGCCAGTGCCATGTCCGCCTCCCTTTCTCGGGGCAGAAGGGCACAAGCCGGGAGGAAAGGGAAGCCCCGGGGTGGTGCCCCCGGCACGGCAGAGGACGGCGCCCGCCCGGGGGGCGGTCGGCGCTGCCCGGCGGCGCTTACACGCCTTGTTCCGGGCGGGGAATGGGCTCACCGATTTCTGGGGGGAAGCTGATACGTGGTTCGTTGGGCACTGCCCGGCGGTGCTGCGCGCCTTGTTCCGGGTATGGTGCGCGCTTACGGGTTTGGGTGGCGGCCCGTTTCGTGTGCCACCGCAAAAGAAAAAGGGCGGGGAAAACCCCGCCCTTTCTGACTGGTGATCCGAAGATCAGAAGTCGAAACGAACGCCGAGATCGGCGACGGTTTCCTTGGCGTAGCCCTTCTGGATCGAGCCCGACAGGCGCGCGCCGCCGAGATCGTAGTCGGCGCCAAGGCCATAGGCGGTGTTGGTCGCATTGGCGTCGTTGTTGTTGTTGGCAACATAGGCGCGCAGGGTGGTGGCGCCCATGGTGTAGTTGCCATAGAGCGTGACGGTGCGGCCGTTGTCGCCAGCGGCGGAACCGTTGTAGTCGCCTTCGTCCATGTAGTTCAGGCCGACATTGGCGACATCGTTGATGGCATAGGCCGCGCCAACAAAGTAGATGTCGTTACCGTCGATGCCGCCGCCGTTCTGGGCAGCACCCAGCGAGACCGAGAACGGGCCGGAAGCGTAGTCGAACGAAACCGCCAGTTCTTCAGCAGCATCAGCCGGCAGCGACTTGGTCTGATCCGGGGTGGTGTACGAAATACGACCGGTTACACCGCCCATCGAGTAGGACGCGAAGAGACCGATGCCGGGAGAAATGCCATTAGCCGACCCCGACCCTTCTCCGGTGATGGGGTCAACGATGACGTCGATCCCGGCGCCATCGTTGCTATAGCCGTAGAAGCTGGCCTGCGGGTCGCCGAACGAGGTGTCCTCGAAGCCCATTTCCGAGTTGTACAGCAGGCCGGCCGAATCGTAGGCGCCGTTGGTGTTGCCGACTTCCAGGCGGAAGCCCTCATACGAGGCGAAGAGCTGCGCGGCATGGCCGATGACACCGCCGCCATGCGTGCTTTGGAAGCGCATACGGCCACCGAAAGTCACGCCGGTGTCGGTTTCGGTGGTGCCGTCGATGTTGAAGCGCAGGCGGCTGTGCAGAACGGTGGTCTTCATGTCGGCATTCACGTCATCACGGCTGCTGTTGTGCGACACACCGAAACGGCCATAGCCGGAGATCGAGACACCGGTTTCAGCGGCAGCCACGGTGGCGGTCGAGGCCAGCAGTGTGGTCGCAAGCAGAATCTTTTTCATCGTATTCCCTCGTTGACTTAAAGGTGCTGCCCAATACCGGGGAATCCGACCTGGGTATGATGACTATTTCGGGCGACGGGCCGGGAAATGCAATCGACTCGGGCAGGGAGCGGGCATTACCGGCTGCGCATGGTGCAGCAAAGCCACAGTGGGGGAAGGGGGCGGCCCCCCCGGAGGTCAGGGGAGCCGCCCCCCGGCGCGGTGCGGGCCCGCGCCCTGCCCGGAACAAGGCGCGTAGCATCGCAGGGGGGCGAGGCCGCGCAGGCGGGAAAATCCTTGTTCCGCTGCGGCCGCTCGGCTAGACAGCAAGCAAGTCGACCAAAAGTGACTGGACGACTGAAAGTTGACCGGAGAGAACCGCATGTCCTTGCCGAGCTTCGCGCGTCTTACGCTGACTGGCGGCCTGCTTCTGGCCCTCGCGGCTTGCGGCGGCATCGGAAGCGGTGATTCCGGGTTGTTCGGCCGCCGCGCCGCCCGCAATGTGCAGGCCGAGGCACTGCCCGAGGCACCGGGTGCGCCAGAGCGGCAGCAGACCGGCAACCTTGCCGCAACGCGCGAGATCGCCGTCGCCGGACGCCAGAAGAAGATTTGGGATCTGTTCGGCGGCGGCGCCGATCCGAATACCACGGTCGAGGTGAACCGCTATCTGTGGCAGGCCTCGCTCGATGTGCTGAACTTCCTGCCGATCGAGACGGTGGACCCGTTCTCGGGCGTGATCGTCACCGGATATGGCACCCCGCCCGGCGGCGGGCGCGCCTATCGCGCGACGATCTATGTCAGCGACCCGGCGCTGGATGCGCGCTCGCTCAAGGTTTCGCTTCAGGGCAGCGGCGGGGCCACCGTCTCGTCCGAGACGCAGCGGGCGGTGGAGGATGCGATCCTGACCCGCGCAAGAGCGCTCAGGGTGCGCGACAGCCGGCTGTAAGCGGCGGGTTGCGGGTCTGGCGGAGGAAAGTGCGGCGAGTGGGGACGCATGGAATGTCGTGTGAGCCCTTCCCCCGCCCGGAACAAGGTGCGAAGCACCGCCGGGCAGCGCCCGACCACCCCCCGGGCGGGCGCTTTGGGGATGTAAGCGCGCGGATCAATCATGGGAGTGGTTGCACCATAAAGCGCAGACCACAGTCATGGTGGCGCCCACCCGCGGTCGGGCGCTGCCCTCATGTCGTGCGGGGTGTCGAGGAACGGAAGGCCGGGAGCTTACCTGAACCCGGAAAGAGGCGTCATCCCCATCGCATTCCGGCCCGGATGAAGCGGCATGGGCTGGACCTTGGCGGGTCGCCCGGTGTATTTCCGCGCGGCAGTCCCTTGGAACGAGGCAAGCATGTCGCGCTACGAACCCGCCCTGATCGAGGCGAAATGGCAGGAGGCCTGGGAGAAGGCCGGGGTCTTTACCGCGACGCGCGATGCGGGCAGGCCGAAATACTATGTGCTGGAGATGTTTCCCTACCCTTCCGGGCGCATCCATATGGGCCATGTGCGCAACTATACGATGGGTGATGTGGTGGCGCGCTACAAGGCGAGCTGCGGGTTCTCGGTGCTGCATCCGATGGGGTGGGACGCCTTCGGGATGCCGGCCGAGAATGCGGCGATGGAGCGCGGCGGCCACCCGAAGGACTGGACCTACGGCAATATCGCCGACATGCGCGGGCAGATGAAGCCGCTTGGCCTCAGCATCGACTGGAGCCGCGAATTCGCCACCTGCGACCCGGAATATTATGGCCAGCAGCAGGCCATGTTCATCGACATGATGGAAAAGGGTCTCGTCTACCGCAAGGCGGCGGTGGTGAACTGGGATCCGGTCGACATGACGGTTCTCGCCAACGAGCAGGTGATCGACGGCAAGGGCTGGCGCTCGGGTGCGGCGGTGGAGCGGCGGGAGCTGACGCAGTGGTTCTTCCGCATCTCGGACTATGCGGGCGAGTTGCTGGAGGCGCTGGACGGGCTGGAGCATTGGCCCGAGAAGGTGCGGCTGATGCAGGCCAACTGGATCGGCAGGTCGCGCGGGATGCAGTTTGCCTTCGAGACCGTTGCCGCGCCCGAGGGCTTCGGCAGGCTGGAGGTCTATACGACCCGGCCCGATACGCTGATGGGGGCCTCCTTCGCCGGGATCTCGCCCGATCATCCGCTGGCGAAGGCGCTGGAGGCAACCAATCCGCAGATCGCCGCCTTCGTGGCGGAATGCCGCCGCATGGGCACCTCGGAAGAGGCGTTGCAGACGGCGGAGAAGCTGGGAATGGATACCGGCATCCGGGTGCGCCACCCGCTGAACCCCGATTGGGAACTACCGATCTGGATCGCCAATTTCATCCTGATGGATTATGGCACCGGCGCCATCTTCGGCTGCCCGGCGCATGATCAGCGCGATTTCGAGTTCGCGACGAAGTACGGGCTGCCGATCCCGCCGGTCTTCGTTGCCGAAGGCGCGGAGGAGGCGCCGCTGGCCGAGGCCTTCGTGCCGATGAAGTCAGAGCGGGTGCGCTATGTGCGCGGCGTCGCCGGCAACACGGCGATGACCGGCGACGAAGCCGTGGCGGAAGCCATCGCGCTGGCCGAGGCGAAGGGTTTCGGCAAGGGGGTGACGAAATTCCGCCTGCGCGACTGGGGG
>JAIRJX010000292.1 GCA_031260425.1 Gemmobacter sp. | reverse complement strand
GCCTGAAGGAGGCCGAGGACTTCTGGCTGGACCAATTGGGCGGGCTGCCGCCGGTACCGGTGCAATTGCCGCTGGATCGCCCGCGGCCCCCCGCGCAAAGCCATCGAGGCGCGACCCATTCCTTCGATCTGGACGCGGCGACGGCCGCGGGCCTTCGCAGCCTTGCCGCCAGGCATGGTGCCACGCTGTTCATGGTGTTGAATGCCGCCTATGCGGTGCTGCTGGCGCGCTACAGCGGCCAGAGCGATATCGTGATCGGAAGCCCGATCGCGAACCGGCGGATTCCGGCGCTGGAACCTCTGGTCGGGTTCTTCGTGAATACGCTGGTGCTGCGGCATCAGGTGGATGTCAGTCAGCCCTTTAGCGGCCTGCTTGATCAGGTGCGCCGGACCGCTCTGGCGGCCTATGATCATCAGGATCTGCCTTTCGAACATCTGGTCGATCTGCTGAATCCGAGGCGCGATCTTGCCCATTCACCGATCTTCCAGGTTGCGATGGCGTTGCAGAACATGCCGCAGAAGGTTCTGGACTTGCCGGATGTGACCCTCAGCGCCAGCCGGGCCGAGGCGATCACCGCCAAGTTCGATCTGTCCCTGACTCTGTTCGAAACCGGCGACAGCCTGCATTGTGACGCCGAATATGCGACCGACCTGTTCGATGCCGCAACCATCGGGAGGTTCTGCTCCGATTTCGCCCGGCTGCTGCAGGCGATTGTCGCAAATCCCGTGATGCCGCTGCATCTGCTGTCGCCGCCGGGTGCGTCGGACCTTGACAGGATCGCCGGATGGAATCGGACGGCCAGCCCGGTCACCACTCCTTCCGTGGTCGATGCCTTCAGCGCCCGCGCCAAGGCTGATCCGCAGGCCGTGGCAGTGATCTGGCAAGAGCAACGCATGACCTATGCCGAGCTTGACCGGACGCGCAACCGCATCGCACATGCGCTGCGCGCGGCCGGGGTCATGCCCGGTATGCTGGTGGGTTTGGGCACCGGGCGTGGCATTGCCCATGTCTGCGGCGGGCTGGCCATCCTGAAGGCAGGGGCCTGTTTTGTGATGCTGCCGATGGACGCACCTGCAGAGCGTCTGGCCTATGTGCTGGCGGATGCCGGGCTTGACCATGTTATCGGCTTCACCTCCGACCCTTGGCCCGACACGATCACGGTCGTTGAGCCGGAGGCGAGGGGATACCCTGAAACGTCCTTGCCGCCCTTCGCACGGGTCGACCGGGCCTATGTCGTCTATACATCCGGGACGACCGGACAACCCAAGGGCTCGATCAACACCCAGTCGGGGCTGGCCAATTTCTGTGAATGGTGGGGGCGCCTGCTGGATCTGGGGCCGGGCCGGATCGTCACTTCGGTCTCCAATGTCGCCTTTGACGGGACGGTCTGCGAGATCTGGCCCGTGCTGACCCATGGGGCGACGCTGCTGGTCGTGCCGGAAGATACCCTGCGCGACCCCTGGCTCCTGTCGGAGATGTTGGCCGAACACCGGGCGGATACCATGTATCTGCCGATGGGCTATCTTGATGCTATCGCTAAGTCCGGCTTCGACTGGCCGGAGTCGATGCGCCATGTCATGGCGGGTGGCGACCGGATGAAGGGCTATCTTCTGCCGCGCCATCTGGGGCTCGGGCTGATAAATGTCTACGGTCCCTCGGAAACCCAGACGATTTCCACCGCCTTTTCCATGGGACCGGAGCACGAGGGACCAGTGCCGATCGGCCGCCCTGTTCCGAATACCCGCGCCTATGTCCTCGACTCGATGCTGAACCTGTTGCCGCCCGGCGCCGTGGGCGAGATCTGCATTGCGGGCGCCGGCGTTGGCGAGGGGTATCTGAACCGCCCCGGCCTGACGGCGGACCGCTTCCGCCCCGATCCGTTTGGTCCCCCCGGCGCGCGCATGTATTGCAGCGGCGACATGGGGCGCTTCCTGCCGGATGGCAATCTGGATTTTATCGGACGTCAGGACGGTCAGTTGAAGGTGCGTGGTTTCCGGGTGGAGCTTGCCGAGGTGGAGCGCGCCCTGCTCGACCAGGATTGCCTGGCCGAAGCCGTGGTCATCGCGCAGGAGGATGCACAGGTGGGCCAGAGATTGCTTGCCTATGTTGTGCCGCGGCCGGGAGAGGGCCCGACCGAAAGCCATTGGCAGACCACCTTTGACCAGATCTATGCCGCGCAGGCGACCAATGAAGAGACGGTGGTCGATGCCGCACAATTCGACATCACCGGATGGACCGACAGTTATTCCGGCGCGCCCATTCCGGCTGAGGAGATGGCCGAATGGCTGGATGAGACCATCGCCCGGATCGCGGCCCTCGCGCCGTCATCCGTGCTGGAGGTCGGCTGCGGAACCGGGATGATCCTGCATCGCATCGCCCCCATGGTGCAAAGCTATGCCGCGACGGATCTTTCCCAGGCCGTGCTGGAAAAGCTCAGCCGTAGCCTTGGTCCCGGCGCGCGCCATGTCGATCTGCAGCATTGCCCCGCCGATGACTGGAGCCGTTTTGCCGACCGCCGGTTCGATACCGTCATCCTGAACTCGGTGGCCCAGTATTTCCCCTCTCTCGATTATCTCGGGCAATGGCTTGCTGCGGCGGTTTCCCATGTTGGGTCGGGCACGATCTTCCTTGGTGACGTACGCAATCTGACGCTGGCCGAACCCTTCGCACTGTCCGTCATAGATCATGGGACCGATGAGGCAGATACGGTGGCCAGCCTGCGTGCGAAACTGGCACGGCATCTTGCAATGGAGCCGGAGCTTCTGGTCGATCCGACCTGGTTCTTCGCCCAGGCCGCCCATGATCCGCGTATCACCGGGGTTCGTGTCCGGCCCAAACTCGGCCGGGCGGTCAACGAGCTCACCCGGTTCCGCTATGACGTGGAACTGACGATCGGCGCGGTGCCGGAAACCCGGGTTGCAGAGCATTGGCAACCCTTCACGGGCTTGCAGGATCTGACCGTGGCCCTGGAACAGGGTAAGGCTCGCGTGGCATTGCGCGACATCCCCGACCAGCGGCTTGTGCCGTTGCAGGCCGCGCTGCAGGCGCTGCGCAGCCTGCCCGAAGCCGCGACCCGCGCGCAATTGCGCGCCCATGCCGCCGGAATGCAGGCGGGTGTCAATCTGGACCGGCTGGCGGAGCTTGCCACGCATCATGGCTGTCAGATCGACTTCTGCCTTGGTGCCGGCGGGCTGAATGCGGTGCTCTGGCGGGACGGGCCGAAGCCGGACTGGGCGAGTCTCTACCGCCATGCGCCGCGCGCTGCCGCGCGGCACGGCAACATGCCTTATCAGCCGGAGCGGAACGCGGCGCTGGTCGCCCGGCTGACCGACGCCCTCGCCCTCCGGCTGCCCGCCTATATGATGCCCTGGCGCATCACGGTTCTCCCACGCTTGCCTTTGACGTCGAATGGGAAGGTTGATCGTGTTGGTTTGCCTTTTGTTGAGGGATTGGTTGATGGTGTTGAGGTATTGAGTGGAGTTTCGGCGGTTGTTGCCGGGAT
>JAIRJX010000217.1 GCA_031260425.1 Gemmobacter sp. | reverse complement strand
CCGCTGTCCGGCGGTCCAGAATTCGTTGACGAAATAGGGGATCCCGTCCTTTTCGCCGGAGATGGTCTTCTTGCCGAAATCGTCAAAGGCAATCAGATCGGCAATGAAAGAATCCGCCGGATCGGCGCGGCGGGAAACCTCGAAGAGAGAAAGCTGGTTCATCGCGGGCCTCCGGCTACCTGCATCGACCATAGTCTGTTGTGCGGCATGATATAACCCGGAAACTTGCCTAACGCAGGGCAAAGGAGGCTTTCCGTCCTTCCTCGCCATCGCCTCCGATCCCCACCTGACGACCCGGCTGTGACCCGCGTTGCCCCCCGAAATCCCCTGGCCCTGCCCGGCAAGACCCTGCCCGGAGCGACCGTGCCCGGTGCATTTCCGCTACGGCTGGCGGTGCCCGCCCTCCTGACAAGCAACGCCTCGCCCCTCCCGCCGCCGCTTGCATCCCCATTCGTTTCTGCTATGCAGCACGCGGTTTGCAATGGCGGGACGGGGGGTGGCGATGCCGCTTCTGGTGATGAAATTCGGCGGCACCTCGGTGGCCAACCTGGAGCGGATCGCGAACGCCGCACAGAAGATCCGCAAGGAGGTTGAGCGCGGCTATGACGTGATCGTCATCGTCTCGGCCATGTCGGGCAAGACCAACGAACTGGTGGGCTGGGTCGAGGACACTTCGAAACTCTATGACGCGCGCGAATATGACGCTGTGGTGGCCTCGGGCGAGAATATCACCGCCGGGCTGATGGCGCTGCGCTTGCAGGAGATGGGCGTCCCGGCCCGGAGCTGGCAAGGCTGGCAGGTGCCGATCAACACCACCTCGGCGCATGGCTCGGCACGGTTCGTATCGATCCCGCGCGACAATCTCGACGCCAAATTCGGCGAGGGGTTCAAGGTCGCCGTGGTGGCGGGCTTCCAAGGGATTTCCCACGAGGGACGCATCACCACGCTGGGCCGCGGCGGCTCCGACACCACGGCGGTAGCCTTCGCCGCCGCCTTCGGCGCCGAACGCTGCGACATCTATACCGATGTGGACGGCGTCTACACCACCGACCCGCGCGTCTCCGACAAGGCGCGCAAACTGCACCGGATCGCCTTCGAGGAGATGCTGGAACTGGCCTCGCTCGGCGCGAAGGTGCTGCAAACCCGCTCGGTGGAACTCGCCATGCGCTACAAGGTGCGGCTGCGCGTACTCTCCTCCTTCGAGGAGACTGACGCGAACTCTGGAACCCTGGTCTGCGACGAGGAGGAAATCATGGAATCGAAAGTCGTCTCGGGCATCGCGTTTTCGCGCGAGGAAGCCAAGATCACCCTCTTCACCATCGAAGACTGCCCCGGCGTCGCCTCGGCGATCTTCGGCGCGCTGGCGGCAGCCGGGGTGAATGTCGACATGATCGTGCAGAACATCTCGGAAAAGGACTATGACGAGGCGCATCCCGGCGCCGTCACCGACATGACCTTCTCCTGCCCGATCAACCAGGTCGAGCGCGCGAAAAAGGCCATGGAAGACGCCATGGACAAGGGCCTTGTCAGATATGACGAACTCATCATCGACACCGATGTCGCCAAGGTCTCGGTGGTCGGCATCGGTATGCGCAGCCATGCCGGCGTCGCCGCCAGGATGTTCTCGGCGCTTGCAACCGAGGGCGTGAACATCAAGGTGATCTCTACCTCCGAGATCAAGATCTCGGTGCTGATCGACCGCAAATACATGGAACTTGCGGTGCAGGCGCTGCACGACGCATTCGAGCTGGAAAAGGTCTGAGAGGCCTGCCGGCGCAATCTCTCGCTATCTTCCGGCCGTAGCCGCTGTCGCAAGGTCGCGGGGGGCTGTCTGCCCCCCGGCCCTTCTGCTCAATTCATTCCCTGAGGATATTTTTGGGGATTATGTACGGAATTGGACATCTCCATCAGGTGGGCTTCTTCCTCGGTTTCGGCTGCTTGGCGATTTTCTTGTCTGCCACCCTGAACATGGCCTTGGTGATATATTTTTTGCGGTGGCAGGGATGGGTTCCATCTTGTTCGTGGCCGGGCGGCCCTTCGGTGTGGCTGGTTTATCTGTCATCGCGACCTGCCAGTTCGTCTTGCTTTAGGGCAGTGACTTTATGTAGCGCTCGATGAATGTCCAGTCAGGGTCACCGGATGCATCCGCTGGCAAGCGCATTATCGCCCCGTTCATTCGGCCTAGGTGCCACTTTCTGCCGTGGTTGAACCTGAGTTTTTCCTTCCTGATAAGGGTGCGAATGAACAGAGCGATGTATGCGTTAATGTTGAATTTTGGACACAATACGTTCACGTCATCTGACGCGCGATAAGGTTCAGCCTGATAGACCGCTTTGCCAACTCCGTTGCCATTATAGGCGGCCGTGATCGTTTTTTCTGGTGAATCCTTGGTACGCTTATAAACTGTCGATAGCCATTATTCGAATCCACCGCTCCCATGAAAGGCGTTTGCCCCCGGTCATGTCGCTCTTGGTAAGCCTGTCGCCTTTCTTAATTTCGAAAAGGTCGTCGCAACAGAAGCCTTTCCAGTCTTCGGGGTCAATTGCAACCTTTGGTCCCGCCGCCAGTGCGCTGTTTGATCCAACGACCTGATCAAGTCTAATTGAGTTGACCCATTCAGGAATTTCACCAATCGCCGGAACCAGCAATTTGGCAAAAGTCTTGTTGGCTTGACGACCATAGCTATAACGGTAGCGATTGACCTATATGCAATGACAATAGAAGAGTGAAGGTCTTCAGGCCGTCCGGATGGGGATGGTGAGCCTCCAAGACCATGATGCATGGTGATGACGATGACTCCTACCGGATAAAACAGGTCATCAGGCATAGAGAATACGCATTTGAGCCTGTGCTTGCTTAGCAACCTCTCACGCGCGGATACTGTCTGCGCGCTTGCAGATGTGGCGCCGGTGACCTGCCCCGGGATTTTTTCTCCGCTGTTGCTTGGCGTCCGGTCCGACATGAGGACGGACGATGAAGCGAACGAGATTTGCGGACGATGAAACGGACGCGCTTGGCGGACGAGCAG
>JAIRJX010000215.1 GCA_031260425.1 Gemmobacter sp. | reverse complement strand
CTGCTCGTCCGCCAAGCGCGTCCGTTTCATCGTCCGCAAATCTCGTTCGCTTCATCGTCCGTCCTCATGTCGGACCGGACGCCAAGCAACAGCGGAGAAAAAATCCCGGGGCAGGTCACGGGTGGCAGCCCTGTCCTCCGCTCTGAAAGCCATTCGGGGACCGGTCTTCAGGGCCGGTTGGCCACCTTCGTTCGATGACGCTCCCGCGGCAACCTGAGTCGGGCAGTGTGTCGCCATGAAGAAACACGACCACGATCATTGCAAGCGCCCGCCCAGGGCTGGCCATCTGCCCCCGGGCAGTGCAGCGTGTCGAAGGTGGGAACGGCGGTTTTCCCAGCGACCATGTGAGCCTGGCAGGAATGCCCCCGCCCCCGGAAGCCCGGCACACCCACACCGTCGTTCGAGCGCCGGACGATCTGCCGCAGCGCGGCGAATTTTTGCTGCAAGGCTGCGATCTATCCCGCGAAGGGCTTTACATTGCGTCGCGAGTAGCGTTCAAAGCGTCGCATTCAGCTATCCGCGCGCTTTCCCGGCGGCGGAGCGTTGACCCTTGGGGCTGCTGTCATTACCCCCTCCGCAAAAGCTGAAGGACCATGATCATGACGACGCCCACCGACATGCTGCAAACCTTCGTCAAGCCGATGCATCCGGAGGGCCTGAGGTTCGTCGGCATCTTCGGGCTGATCACGCTGATCCTGTTCTGGATCTGGGATCCGCTGGGTTGGATCGGTCTCGGCCTCACCATCTGGTGCTACTATTTCTTCCGCGATCCGAAACGCGCCGTGCCGCAGGGCGAGGGGTTGATGGTCTCGCCCGCCGACGGGGTGGTGTCGCTGATCGAACGTGCCAGCCCGCCGCCGGAACTGGGCATGGGGTTCGAGCCGCTCTTGCGCGTCTCGGTCTTCATGTCGGTATTCAACTGCCATGTGAACCGGGCGCCGATCACCGGGCAACTGGTGAAGATGGCCTACCGGCCCGGCAAGTTCTTCAACGCCTCGCTCGACAAAGCCTCGGAGGAGAACGAGCGCAATTCGCTGCTGCTGGAAATGGCGGATGGCCGCCGAATCGCGGTGGTGCAGATCGCCGGCCTCGTCGCGCGCCGCATCCTGCCCTTCGTAAGCGAGGGACAGGGGTTGAAGACCGGCGAGCGTTTCGGGCTGATCCGCTTCGGCAGCCGTGTCGACGTCTACCTGCCCGAGGGGGTGGAGCCGCTGGTGGCGCTGGGTCAGCAGATGGTGGCGGGCGAGACGGTGCTTGCCGAAATCGGCAGTACAGCCCCACGCCGTTTCGCAAAGATGGTATGACGATGGAGCCGCGCCCGCGCCGCCTTTCCCTCATCGGGCTTCTGCCCAACATGATGACTGTCGGTGCGCTCTGCGCCGGGGTGACCGCAATCCGCTTCGGGGTCGAGGGATATTTCCGCTCGGCGCTGGTGCTGATCCTGCTCGCCGCGATCATGGACGGGCTGGACGGACGGCTGGCACGGCTTTTGCGCAGCGAAAGCCAGATCGGCGCCGAGCTCGACAGCCTGTGCGATTTCGTGAATTTCGGTGTGGCGCCGGGGCTGATCCTGTGGATCTGGGCGTTGCAGGACATGAAGGCGGCAAGCTGGATCGCGGTGCTGATCTATATCGTGTCCTGCCTGCTGCGGCTGGCCCGCTTCAACCTCGGCCACCGCGCCATCGACACGGCCGCCGAAAAGAGCGGCTTTCAGGGCGTGCCCTCGCCCGCCGGGGCGATGCTGGCACTGCTGCCGATGTATCTCGCCTTCGCCACCGGATCCGGCCCGGCTCATGGTGCGGTGGTCTCGGTCTGGATGGCGTTGGTCGGTGCTGCGATGATCGGCCGCTTCCGCACGCCTTCGTTCAAGCGGCTGAGCTTCGATGCGCAATACGTGCGCTATGTGGTCGTGGGCTTCGCCGCCCTGTTGGCTGCACTGCTGGCCTATCCCTGGGCCACGCTGGCGGCGCTGGATCTCGTCTATATCGGCGTCGTGGCGGCAAGCCTCGTCCGGCGCACCGCAAGGAAGGAGCCCTCGGATGGAGCTTGACGCAGTTGCAAAATCCTATGCCCGCTGGGCGCCGGTCTATGACCGCACCTTCGGCGCCGTCACCCATGCCGGGCGGCGGCGGGCGACCGGATTTGCCAACCATGTCGGCGGCACGGTGCTGGAGGTCGGCATCGGCACCGGACTCGCGCTGCCGTTCTACACACCGCAGGTAGAGGTGACCGGGATCGACTTTTCCGACGAGATGCTGGCCAAGGCCCGCGAAAAGGTCGCGCAGCAGGGCCTGTCGCAGGTGAAGGCACTGCGCCAGATGGATGCCCGCGCACTGGATTTCCCCGACAGGAGCTTCGATACGGTCTGCGCCATGCACATCATGTCAGTCGTCCCCGAACCCGAGCGGGTGATGGCCGAGATGGCGCGCGTCTGCCGCCCCGGTGGACATGTGCTGGTGGTCAACCACTTCGCGGCCGAGGGCAAAGGCGTGATGGCGCGGCTGGAGCGTGTCATCGCGCCGCTCTCGGACCTGCTGGGCTGGCACAGCGATTTCCCGCGCGCCCGTGTGCTGGGCGCGGCCGGGCTGGAGCTGGTCGAGGAAGAGGGCCTACCGCCCCTTGGTCTGATGACCTATCTGCGACTGCGCCGGAGCTGAAACGGCGCGCGCCGGGGCTGCGCGCCCCGGACCCCCGGAGTATTTGGGCAAGACGCAAAGGGCAATCCGGTCGAAGCCGACCCGGACGAAGGGGGCCGCACCGGCGCGCGGTTCACGCCATGGTCACCACGATCTTGCCGGTCGTGCGGCGTTCGCGCAGTGCGGCCAGCGCCTCGACGGCCTGTTCCAGCGGGAAGGTCTGGCCGATATGCGGGTGCAGCGCGCCAGCGGCGATCCAGCCCGCGAGGGTAGCGAGACTGTCGGTCAGGATGTCGGGCCGGAAGGCAAGATAACCGCCCCAATAGAGGCCCATCACCGACAGGTTCTTCACCAACAGCAGATTGGCCGGCACCTGCGGCACCTCGCCGCCGGCGAAGCCGATGGTCAGCAACCGCCCCTCGGGCCGGGTAGAGCGCAGCGCCTCCAGGAAGGCCGGGCCTCCGACCGTATCACAGACCACATCCACCCCACCGGCGGCCTTCAGCGCGCGGCTGAGATCGGGGGCGTCGCTGTCGATCAGCACATCCGCGCCCGCCTGCCGCGCGGTCTCCAGCCTGGCGGCTCCACGAGCCGAGGCGATCACCCGCGCGCCCATCCTCTTGCCAATCTCCACCGCCGTCAGGCCGACCCCACCCGCGGCGCCGGTGACGAACAGCGTCTCGCCCGGCAGGAGCCGCGCCTTGTGGCCGAGCGCCAGATGCGCGGTACCATAGGCGATCTGGAAGGCGGCGCCCTGCAGCATATCCATCCCGGCGGGCAGCTTCAGACAGCGGTTTGCGGGCACCACCGCGTAGTCGGCGAGCCCCCCGATCCCGGGAAATCCGGCGACGGGATCGCCGGGGCGGAAGCCGGTCACGCCCGGCCCCGGTGCTTCCACCCGACCGGCAAGCTCCATGCCGAGCGTGAAGGGCGGCTCGGGCCTTTCCTGATAGCGTCCCTCGATCATCAGCAGATCGGCGAAGTTGAGCCCGCAGGCTGCAACCCGGACGAGCACCTCCCCCGGACCGGGATCAGGACGCGCGATCCTGGCGAGGGCGGGCGGGGAGCCGACGGCGGCAAGTCTGAAGGCATGCATGGGGAGCTCCTGTCACGGAGGGTCTGCCGGAGGCGCCCGGATGAGGTGATTCTACGGGCCGCGAGCCACGCTGCATAGGTAAAACGGGCGATTTCGCGCAGGATCCCCCAATCCGGAGACGGCTTTTCCAGACACCTGGCGCGCATTCCTCCGTTATTATTCAATCGTATAGCAATTTCGGACGCGGAGGCAGTGATTTTGTGATCATTAGCATGATGGAAAAATCCGCAGGACTGGCTTAAGGTTCATCCTTAGGCTGCATCCGGGGCTCCGGCGCAAGGCCGGATGGTGGTAATATTAGGGAGTACGGACATGAAGCACCCCGTGGATGCTCACGTTGGCAAGCGCATTCGTCATCGTCGATGGATGGTTGGCGTGACGCAGCAGCAGTTGGCGGAACAGGTCGGCATCAAGTTCCAGCAGATTCAGAAATACGAGACCGGGATGAACCGGGTCAGCGCTTCGCGGTTGTGGGACATCGCCGAAACGCTGGGTGTGAACATCGCCTTCTTCTTCGAGGGGATCGATGAAGCGCGAGAGGTGCCAAACCCGGTTGAAGGTGATATTCTCGCCGATCGGGAGGCCTTGGAACTGGTGCGATCCTACTACGCCATCCCCGAGGCGCAGCGGCGGCGGCTGTTCGATCTCGCCCGCGTGCTGAGCGACGCGGCCTGAAGGCCCCGGCACCGGCGCTTTCGGGCGGGGCGCCCTCTGGCGGTGGCCCGCCTTTGGTGGTCGTTGCCGTAGCGCTTGACCCGGCGCGTGGTCCACGCTAGCGGCGGGACCGCAAGGCATGGGGAGGTAATGGTGAAGATCGCAGCAGAACTGGCGGTGGAACTGGTCTCCCTGACGCATGAGATGGCCGATGCGGCACGAGAGACGACGCTCCTCCATTTCCGCCGCTCTGGACTGGAAGCCGGAACCAAGGCCCGGGACCATTTCGATCCCGTGACCGTGGCCGATTGCGAGGCGGAGATGCGGATGCGCGCCATCCTCGCCCGCCGCCGGCCCCAGGATGCCATCCTGGGTGAGGAGATGGGCGCGCAGATCGGAAGCAGCGGCCTGACCTGGGTGCTCGATCCGATCGATGGTACCCGCGCTTTCCTCGCCGGCATACCGACCTGGGGGGTGCTGGTCGCGGTGGCCGGGCCAGGGATGCGGCCGCTCTATGGCGTGATCGACCAGCCCTATATCGGCGAGCGCTTCATGGGCGGCTTCGGCACGTCACAGATGACGGGACCGCGCGGGACGGCGTCGCTTGCGGTGCGGGCGGCGCGGCCCCTGGCCGAATGCATCATCATGACCACCTTTCCCGAGGTTGGCAACGCAGCCGAGGGCGCGGCGTTCCATCGCCTCGCCCGGCAATGTCGGCTGACCCGCTACGGTGCAGATTGCTACGCCTATGCCCTGCTGGCAGCAGGACAGATCGACTTGGTGGTGGAGGCCGGCCTGCAAGCCTACGACATCCAGGCCCCGATGGCGGTGATCGAGGCTGCGGGCGGCATCGTCACCAACTGGACCGGCGGTCCCGCGCAAGGCGGCGGACGGGTGATCGCCGCGTCTTCGGCCGCGGTTCATGCCGCAGCGCTGGCATTGCTGGCGGAGTGAGCCTTCGGCGGGGGCATCGAACCCCCGCCGAAGGCGCTGCCGCGGCGAAAGGCCACCGCCAGGCTTGCGGTGGCACGCGCGCTTTGGCATCACGAAACCAAACGGAGGGATGTGATGAGCCACGACTACAAGGCCCAGAAGGACGAGACCTTCGAAAGCTTCGGCCTTTTCGCCGCCGACGCACCGGAAATGGCGGTGGTCACCTATCAGTTCTACCCCGAGGACGTCGATGCCGATTGGGACGGGGTGAGTTCCGCGCTGAAGGCCAAGGGCTTCCGCCTGCGGCGCGACGACGCCGACGAATTGCTGGATGCCGAGATCGGCCCGCTGAAGGTCAGCGCCGAGACAATCTGGCAATACGAGAAGGTCGCGACCGAGATCGCGCTGAAATTCGACTTCACGCCGGACGGCTGGGGCCTGCTGGAAGAGTGAACATCCAGCCCTGCCGGTATCCCCGGGACGTGCCGCCCCTCTGCCGGGTCAAAGAATTTTCCGATTGCCGGGCGTATCGGCCCGCCGGAGTTGCTTGACATTCCCCCACCGATCCGCCAGAAGGCCCTCAGGTCGCGGGGCAGTAGCTCAGTTGGGAGAGCGCGTCGTTCGCAATGACGAGGTCAGGGGTTCGATCCCCCTCTGCTCCACCAAATACTCGGCCTGTGTGTTGAAATAGCTGCGAAAATTCGCAGCTTTTTTATTGCTCCCACAGCTCCCGCTTCACAGCGCACGTGTCAACGCTTCGGGAGGCCAACACGGGATTAGGGTCGGTCTGACGGGCCGGCGTATTCCCGTCCGAAGCCGTGCCGGATCGGCGGGAAACAGGCTTTCTCCATCCCGGAATAGCTGCCGCAACCGAACGTGACAGGGGCAGAAGCGACGGCAGCGAATCGCCTTATAAGAGGGCAAAAGAGGAAATCGCAAAGCCAAACGGTGCCGGGGCCACATCAGCCTGGCGGTGGCGGCCCGGCGCTCTCGCGGCAAGGCGGCCTATCCACGAGAGATAGGAACAGGAGATCGGAAACCAGGCGCCGATCAGGGCGTATGCCTCCGCTACCTGATTGCCCCGGGCAATGTCGCCGAAGGACATCCGGCGAGACTGGCGGGCAGTTTGACCGGACGCATGAAGGGGCCGCCGGGCTGGTCATCGGTCTTGCCCGCGCGGCAAGGGCTCCTCGGCAAGGCGGATCAAGAGCCCGGAGGGGCTGGCCGCCACCGTCAGATCGTTGATCGTCAGACGCAGCGCCAAAAACGCAGAAGGTCCGTTCTCCGCGCTCGGCCTGAACGCGCACATCGTCGCCAAGGTCGCCGACCGCCCGCATCCGGTCACGCGCCACCGCGTTAAGTTCGCGCACCTCGTCATTGGTGTGGGTCAGAATGATCCGTGTCGCATCCGGCTTGGCCTGCCGGTCGCGGTCCCAACGGTCGATAAGCTCGCCGCGCGCCTGTTCGCGGGTCTCGGCAGCGTGGACCATGCCATGATCCTGATAGGCCGCCAGCGCGCCGACCGTGCGGCCGTTGGCGAGGTCGCGCGTCGCCTGACGCTGCCAGTCGTCATGCTGGCGGCGAACCAATCAGCGAGCGTGAGCAGCGTGGTCGAGCCATCCTCGACGCAGATCGTACCCCCCTTCAAATCCATGGCGGATGTCACGCCAGGCGATTTCGGAACCATGAACCCCCGGCCGTCATAGAAAGTGGTGACGGCAAATGACAGCCCCGGATCGGCCGACCGGGTTCCGGTCTCGGTGATCGAACGTACGGCCATATGCGCCCGGCCCTGATATGGACCGGGTCCGTGATGCCGGTGGCAGGCCACCCGAAACCGGCACCCCCCTCCATGAGCGGCGCGGGGGGCGCTCGCGCCCCCTCTTGCCTGCGGCAATTCACCCCCGAGAGTATTTTTGTCAAAGAGCAAAGATCATTCATCTGTTTGAAAGATAAGAACAGACGGGCGATCCTCTCATTCCTCTGTTCGGACACCGCATGAGCAGGGCCGAGCGCTTCTCATTTTCTGTCTGGAAATACCCTCAAGGGGTGAGCCCGAAGGGCGAGGGCGCGCGCGCCCTCAGCCGAC
>JAIRJX010000212.1 GCA_031260425.1 Gemmobacter sp. | reverse complement strand
TGCGCGGAATCGGCGTCGCGGTCATCACCAGCATATCCGCCGCCGCCCCCTTGGCGCCCAGCTCCATCCGCTGCGCCACACCGAAGCGGTGCTGCTCGTCGACGACGGCAAGGCGCAGGTCGCGAAAGGCCACATCCTTCTGGAACACCGCATGGGTGCCGACCAGAACCGCGATCTCACCGGAGGCGAGGGCGGCCAGCTTCGCCGCCCGCTCCCCCCCCTTGTCACGGCCCGTGAGGATTTCCAGCCGCAGCCCGGCAGCCTCGGCCAGCGGTTGCAACCCCTCAAGATGCTGCCGGGCGAGGATCTCGGTCGGGGCCATCATCACCCCCTGCCCGCCCGCCTCTACCACGATCAGCAGGGCAAGGAAGGCAACCAGCGTCTTGCCCGCGCCGACGTCGCCCTGAAGCAGCCGGTTCATCCGCAGGTCCGAGGCCATGTCGCCGGCGATCTCGGCCACCGCGCGGCGCTGCGCCCCGGTCGGCGTGTAAGGCAGGCTGGCCAGCACCTGGTCCTGCAAAACACCGGTGCCGCGCGTCGCCTGCCCCTTGCCGCGCCGCGCCCGGCCCCGCGCCAGCGCCAGCGTCACCTGATGGGCAAAGAATTCATCATAGGCCAGCCGCTGCCGCGCCGGTGCGCTCGGTGCCAGATCGGCGGCATTCGCCGGATCATGCACCGCCCGCACCGCCTCGATCCAGCCGGGCCAGCCCTCGCGGCTCTTCAACGGCCCGTCGATCCATTCCGGCAAATCCGGCGCCCGCTCCATCGCCGAACGCACCGCTTTCGCCAGCCCCTTCTGCGTCACTCCGGCGGCCAGCGGGTAGACCGGCTCGAATGTGGGCAAGTCGACGGCCTCCTCCGGGGCCAGTACGTGGTCGGGATGCACCATCTGCGCGATGCCGTCGAACAACTCCACCTTGCCGGAGACCAGCCGCCGCGCGCCCACCGGCAGCAGCCGGGTGAGGTAGTCGGCGCGGGCATGGAAGAACACCAACTGGAACTCCTGCGCCGCGTCACTGACCGAGATACGATAGGGTCGGCCCTTGCCGCGCGGCGGAAAATGGCCGCCCACCGTCACCTCGACCGTCGCGACGCCCGGCGCCACCACATCACGAATCGAGGCGCGGCGGCTCCGGTCCACCCCGGAATGCGGCGGCAGGTAGAGCAGATCCTTCGGGCGCTCCACCCCTAACCCAGCCAGGGATTTCGCAGTTTTCGGGCCGACGCCTTCCAGCGTCTCCAGCCCGGCGAAAAGGGGAAAAAGCTCGGGCGGGCGGCTCATCCGGCCCCGCCCGCAAGCCGGCTCCATTCGTCCTCGTCGATGACCCGGATCCCCAGCGCTTCGGCCGCCTTCGCCTTCGAGCCCGCGCCTGGGCCGGCAATCACCAGATCGGTCTTCACGCTGACCGAGCCCGCCACCCTGGCCCCCAGCGCCTCGGCTCGCGCCTTGGCCTCGGCCCGCGTCATCCGCTCCAGCGTGCCGGTGAAGACCAGCGCGAGCCCGGCGATCGGGCTTTCCATCGCCCGCTGCTCCGGCGCGGTGATCTCGCGCAGTTGCTTGATCAGATCATCGACCGCCTCGCGCTCGGGACCGTCTTGCGCCAGCGTGGTAACCAGCGAGACGGCAAGCACCGCGCCCACCCCCTCGATAGCCAGCAGATCCTCCCAGGCCGCGCGCGACTCAGGTGGAGGGGCGAGGTGCTCCCAAACCGCAGCGCGGGCTTTCGAGACCTCGACCCGCCGCCCGTCGGCCGCAGCCGCCGCCCGCTCCGCCACCTCGGCCTCGTCTCCCGCAAGATGGGCCAGCGCGGCGGGATGTGCCGCATCGACCGCGCCGATCAGCGCCTCCCAGGATCCATAATGCCGGGCGAGATCCTTCGCCGCCACCTCGCCCAGATGACGGATGCCCAGCGCGAAAAGCAGCCGTTCCAGCGCGATCACCCGCCGCTCGTCGATGGAGGCGAACAGCTTTTCGGTGCTGCGCTTGCCGAAGCCGTCACGATTGGCAATCTTCGCCAGATTGGCCGCGTCGCGCGCCGCCAGCGTGAAGATCTCGGCAGGTTTCCGAATCGGCAACAGATCGTCCACAAAGAACATCTCGATCTGCTTCACCCCCAGCCCCTCGATGTCGAAGGCACCACGGCTGACGAAATGCTTCAGCTTTTCAACGGCCTGCGCGGGGCAGATCAACCCACCGGTGCAGCGGCGCACCGAATCGCCGGGCTCACGGATGGCGGGGCTGCCGCAATCGGGGCAGGTCTCGGGGAAGGCATAGGGCACAGCCCCTTCCGGGCGCCGCGTCAGCTCCACATCCGCCACCTTGGGAATCACGTCGCCGGCGCGATAGACCTGCACCCAGTCGCCGATGCGGATATCCTTGCCGTTCCGGATCGGCGCCCCGGCCGAATTGCGCCCCGCGATGTAATCCTCATTGTGCAGCGTGGCGTTCGACACCACGACGCCGCCCACCGTCACCGGGCTCAGCCGCGCCACCGGGCTGAGCGCGCCGGTCCGACCGACCTGGATGTCGATCCCCTCCAGCCGTGTCCAGGCGAGTTCCGCCGGAAATTTATGCGCGATGGCCCAGCGCGGGGTGGCGGCGCGAAACCCGAGGCGCCGTTGCAGCCCGAGGTCGTTCACCTTGTAAACCACTCCGTCGATGTCATAGCCCAGCGTCGCGCGCTGCTCCTCGATCTCGCGGTAATGCGCCAGCATCTCCTCTTCGGTGCGACAGAGCCGGATGCGCGGATCGGTGCGAAAGCCCAGCCCGACCAGCCGCTCGACAGCCTGGAACTGGGTTTCGGCCAGCGGGCCGGAAAGCTCGCCCCAGCCATGGGCGAAGAAGCGCAGCGGCCGGGCAGCGGTGATGCGCGCGTCAAGCTGGCGCAGCGATCCGGCGGCGGCGTTGCGCGGATTGGCGAAGGTCTTTTCGCCCGTTTCCTGCTGGCGGGCATTCAGGGCGGCGAAATCGGCATGGCTCATATAGACCTCGCCACGCACCTCAAGCAGATCGGGCGCACCGGCAAGGCTCTGCGGGATATCGGCGATGGTGCGGGCATTGGCAGTGACATTCTCGCCGGTTTCGCCATCGCCGCGCGTCGCCGCCTGCACCAGCACGCCCCCCTCATAGCGCAGAGAGAGCGAGAGACCGTCGATCTTCGGCTCCGCCGTGAAGGTCAGCGGCCCGTCGTGACCAAGATAGGCGCGCAGCCGCGTTACGAACTTCGAGACATCCTCCTCCTCGAAGGCGTTTTCGAGGCTGAGCATCCGCTGCGCATGGCGCACCTGACCGAAGCCCTCGGCGAGGCCCGCACCCACAAGGTCACTCGGGCTGTCGGGGCGTTTCAGCGCCGGAAAGCGGGCCTCGACTGCCGCATTGCGCCGCTTCAGCGCGTCATATTCGGCATCGGTGATCTCCGGCGCATCCAGCCGGTGATAGGCCTCGTTCGCTCGGCCAATCTCAGCCGCGAGCCGCGCGAGTTCATCGCGCGCCTCCGTCTCGGTCAGGGTTCCGACTTTCTGCGCCTCGGTCATGCCGCTCTCCCCCGGTTCCGGCCAGATGTAGGAGAGCGTCACGCCGAGGTAAAGCCGTCACGCCCCCATGGCCAGCCGCGGCACCTCGCCCGGCAGCGGATCGCGCAGCACATAGCCCCGGCCCCAGACCGTCTCGATATGGTTCTGCCCGCCGGTCGCCTCGGCCAGCTTCTTGCGCAGCTTGCAGATGAAGACGTCAATGATCTTCAGTTCCGGCTCGTCCATGCCGCCATAGAGATGGTTCAGGAACATCTCCTTGGTCAGCGTGGTGCCCTTGCGCAGGCTGAGCAGTTCCAGCATCTGGTATTCCTTGCCGGTCAGATGGACGGTCTTGCCCTCCACCTCCACCGTCTTCGCATCGAGATTGACGCAGACCCGCCCGGTGCGGATCACCGATTGCGCATGGCCCTTGGACCGGCGGATGATGGCGTGGATGCGCGCCACCAGTTCCTCACGATGGAAGGGTTTGGTCATGTAGTCGTCGGCGCCGAAGCCGAAACCCCTGAGCTTGTTCTCTGTATCGTCAGCGCCCGACAGGATCAGGATCGGCGTCTCTATTCGCGCCAGACGCAATTGCCGCAGCACCTCGTGCCCACTCATGTCCGGCAGGTTGAGGTCGAGCAGGATCAGATCATAGTCGTAAAGCTTGGCCAGATCGATGCCGTCCTCGCCCAGATCGGTGCAATAGATGTTCAGATTCGCGTGGGTCAGCATCAGTTCGATGCTGCGCGAGGTCGTGGGGTCATCCTCCACCAGCAGAATGCGCATCGTGTC
Source organism: Gemmobacter sp. (assembly GCA_031260425.1). GTDB lineage: Bacteria > Pseudomonadota > Alphaproteobacteria > Rhodobacterales > Rhodobacteraceae > Gemmobacter. The sequence continues at coordinate 1,166 of JAIRJX010000212.1, read as the reverse complement.
TTCTCCGCTCCAGCGCCTGTCACATTAACGATACTGCGAGGCAATGGTTAACTGCCAGTTACTGTGACATGGCGGGCGTGAAAAACAATTTAAAGTTGTCTGTATTTTTGAATGAAAGTAACTTTCAGCGCCTTTTCCCCGTGCTGCTCCACCGCCGCGCGCCAGAGCGTGAACTCCTCATCCGAAAGCGCATAGCGTTCCAGCGCCTCGGCCAGCGGAATCAGGCCGTGGATCACCGCTTTCACCACTACCGCCTTGCGTGAGGCCACCCAGCGCGTCGTCTCGGCCGGTGGCAGATCGGCGCGAGTGAGCATGGTTCCGTCCGGCAAGGTGACCTGGCGTGGCCCGTCGACACGTTTGAGATACATGGCTTTGCCTCCTTCCATTGCCGGAAGTCTGGAAGAACAGGCTTAAGTCTTCGTGAAACCGCCGCTTGAGACTATGTAGCATTTTCCTATATTGCGCGGCAAAAGCCTTGGAATTCCCATGTTCGATCACCCGCTCAACTCCCTTGGCCTGCCCAAGGCCCCTTCCGAGACACGCGTCGTCGTCGCCATGTCGGGTGGCGTCGACAGTTCTGTCGTGGCCGCGATGCTGAAGGATCAGGGCTATGACGTGGTGGGGGTGACGCTCCAGCTTTACGATCATGGCGCGGCGCTGGCCCGAAAGGGCGCCTGCTGTGCCGGGCGCGATATCCACGACGCGCGGCGGGTGGCCGAGACGATGGGCTTCCCGCATTACGTGCTGGATTACGAGAACACCTTCCGTGAGGCAGTGATCGAGGAATTCGCCGACGCCTATCTGGCGGGCGCGACGCCGGTGCCCTGCATCCGCTGCAACGAGCGGGTGAAGTTCAAGGATCTGCTGGCCACGGCAAAGGATCTCGACGCCGATTGCATGGCGACCGGACATTACATCCAGCGCAAGGCCGGAGCGGCGGGGCCGGAACTGCATTGCGCCGCCGACCCGGGCCGTGACCAGAGCTATTTCCTGTTCTCGACCACGCCCGAACAGCTCGATTACCTGCGCTTTCCGCTCGGCCATCTGGGATCGAAGGCCGAGACGCGGGCGCTGGCCACGAAATACGGGCTGCCGGTGGCCGACAAACCCGACAGCCAGGATATCTGCTTCGGCCCCGAGGGCAATTACGCGGCGGTGATCGAGAA
>JAIRJX010000154.1 GCA_031260425.1 Gemmobacter sp. | reverse complement strand
GGCGCGGCAATAACTGAACCCGGGGAGGGGGGCTGTCTGCCCCCCTCTTGGCCTGCGGCCAATTCACCCCCCGAGGATATTTCTGAACAGATGAATGAGAAACTCCTCGCATTCGTCCTGTCCGAAATGCCCTCTTGAGGATGAACCGGTCGCCAGGCGACCAGGAGGGCGCGCTCGCGCGTCCTTATTTCGGCACCGACAACAGCGCGGTCAGGGGCGCGAGCGCGACCGAGCCGGCGCGGCCCTCGACCGACCATTCCAGCAGCGCGGTGATCACCTCCGGGCTGGCTGCGCCGAAGACGACGGCATGGCCGTCCTGTGCGGCCTTGAACACCGCACGGTCGAGATATCGGCGCATCACCGGCACGCTTTCCTCTTCCGCATCGATCTGCCGGAAGATCAGCGCAGCCGGAACCGCCTCGCGCCGGGCGACCTGATCGCCGACATTCAGCCCACGGTCGAAGGTGACGAGACCACGTCCTTGCGCCTTGAGCAGCGGCATCAGCGCAGCGGCACGGGCGAGATCGGTCTGGAAGCCCCCATCGGGCAGATCCACTACCGCCACCGCTTCGGGCAGAACGGCGGCATGGGCGGCGAGGATAGCCTCGAGATCGGCGGGTTTCACCCCTTCCGGGATGCCGGTGGCAAGCATCGCCACCTCCTTGCCGGCGTTGCGATAGACCACGGCGAACTGCGCGGCGCCGGGCGCGCCGGGATCAAGCGCGATGGTCACCGGCAGCGGCAGCGCCGCCAACGCCGCCCGATCGATCCCCGTCCCTCCGTCATCGGCCAGCACGATGGCGAAAAGCGGTTTGCCTTCGGGATTGTCGAACGGGACGGCAAAGCGGGCGAGAGGGCGCGAATCCACGATTGGCGCCGGATCAGCCGGGGCCAATTCAGCCGGGGCCGGTTCGGTCGGGGTCACCGGATCGGCGGGAGGGGCGGCAATCTCCACGCTGTGCCGCGGGCCGGTGTCCGTGCCCTGATCCGCAGCGCCGGCACCTGGGTCCGTTCGGGCTGTTGCCGGGGCGGTATCGCCGGGTCCGGACAGATCCGGCACGGGCGCGACGGTTCCGGGAGAGGCGGCTTCAGGCACGGCAGTTTCGGGCAGATCTGGGGCCGGGCTGTCGAGAAGCGGTTCGGTCGGGGCCGTTGGCTCAGCGGGGGTGCTGCTGGCCTCCTCCTCCGGCGCAGGGGCGAGCGGCGAATGGGCCGGCACCTCGCCGGGCAGCGCCTCCTCCTCCTCCACCATCGGCGGTGGCTCTGCGGCCTCCGGCAGCGTATCGGCCCCGGCACCGGCCTGCGGCAGTGCTGCCGGATCCGATACGGCGGGTCTGGACGGTTCCTCCCTCATGGTCGCCGGCGGTGCGGGGGCCGGCCGACGGGGGCTCGCGGGCGCCTCGGTCACCACCACAGGAGCCGAAGCAGAGGCTTCCGGCGCAAGGGCTGGCCCTGCTTCCTCCGTTACGACCACGGGAGGGGGTGCAAGGGCTTCCGGCACAGGGGCCGGCACCGCAACCGCGGGCGGCGACACGGCAGGAGCCTCGGCCATTTCCTCCGGGCCGTCGGGCCCCGCCTCGGCCGGGGCAGTGCTTTCCTCAACCGGGTCCGGTCGCGCCGGGGACGGGAGCGGGGCAAGCTGCGACAGCAGGCCCAATCCCAGCGCCATGACCACGCTACCAACGACCAGCCCCGAGAGAAACCCGCGCATCATTGCCTCCGATACCGCCGGGCGGTTTGCCCGCCGCACCGCTCTTCGTGCCGGCACCGCCGACTATCCCCGCCGTTTATAGCGCGACGCGCGGCAGGGTTCACCCCCGAAGATCACGGCGCGTCACTCAGGGATCTGCCGATCCGGGACAAATCTCTTCGTATTCGCGAAGATGGCGCGGGTGAGCGATGGGGCCTGAAAACTGCTCGCTCACCATCAGCGTGGTAACGCGGGCTACAATGGCCGCCCTTGATCCTTGCGGGACGAGATCGCCGACTTGACGGCAAGACTGATTCACAAGGCTGCCGACCTCGCGCCATGCAACCATGTCGCTTGCAACACGGCTGTAGGTAAAGGGGGCCCGCCGACCGACGATCAGCAAAAACGGCGCGGTAAAACCGTCTGCGAAGCCTCTCCGAAAGGCGCGGCTGGGGTTCATGATTGATATCATCCGTCCTCCTCGTGGTTTGTGAAGCATAAGCGGGAGTTATGCACAGATATGACGAGATGTGAAAAGATATTGTGAACGACGGGCACTCATCACCGGCGAATCTGCAACGGGTTTCACCAGCCCTGCCCTACCTGCCGCATCTCGGGCAGGAAGGCCTGCATCATCGCGGGCACCTGCGCGCGGCCCGGCCCGGCGACGATCAGGACGAGGCGTGAGCCCGCCATCCCCTCGGGCCAGGCAGGCAGGGCGCGCGGCGGGCTGAGCACATGCTGGACGACATGGAAGACGGTGGGGCGACCCGGAAGCTCCGCCAGTTCGACAAGCCCCTTGAGGCGCAGCAGATCCGGCCCGTAAGTCTGTTGCAGCGCGCCGATTGCCATCTGCATCACCCGCCCCTCGATTGCCTCATCGGCCATGAAGCAGAAGGCGGTGATATTGCCGCCATGGCGGTTCACGTCATGAGGGTGATGGTGGTGATCGCCCACGAACCGCAGCCATTCGGCCACCGCCGGGGGCTTGCCCGCCACATCATAGGCCGCGATGGAGAACAGCCGCTCCGCCGTCAGGTCCGGCGCCATCAGAACGGCCGCGTTCGGCGCAAGGGCAGCGAGCCGCTCAAGCACCGGAGCGGGATCCGCAAGATCGGTCTTGGAGATCACCAGCAGATCGGCGACGCCGACCTGTCGCCGCGCCTCCTCCTGCCGCTCCAGCGTCTCAAGCGCGGTAGCGGCATCGACCACGGTCACCACACCGTTCAGCACGAAATTGTCCAGCATGATGTCGTTGGTCATGAAGGTCTGCATGACCGGGGCAGGATCGGCAAGGCCGGTGGTCTCGATCACCACACGGGCAAAGCCCGGGCCCTCGCCGGTTTCGGCCTCCTCCTTCAGTCGCAGGAGCGTCAGGCGCACATCGCCCGAGACCGTGCAACAGATGCAGCCGGTGGAAGAGACGAAGGCGCGATCGCCCACCCCCTCCATCAGCCCGCCATCGACATCTACCGCACCGAATTCGTTGACGATGACAGCGGTGTCGCCGAAGCCCGGCTCCGTCATCAGGCGGTTCAGGAGCGTGGTTTTCCCCGCGCCGAGAAAGCCGGTAAGGATGGTGACGGGGATACGGCTCGGCATGCGGTTCTCCTGCGGTAACGGCGCAGGGGTATTGGGGCCGGGATGAAGATGCAAGCCGAAGCGCGCGGGCAAGACGCGCAAAGGCGGGCGCGACGGGCACATGGAGCGGCGAATGGCGCGTTGCCGAGGGCCGCGAAAGCCCCGCCCGGCGGCCCTTCCTGTAAAGAGCGGGCCGGGACTGGCTCTGCGCCCCGGGGCTCGGCGGCGACATGTTCACCTTGTGCATCGCGCACCCCCGGGGGCCGCAAGGACTTCAGGCCATGGGGCGCGGCGGAGGCTTCCGTAGCCCTGCCCGAACTGCCGATTCCGGGCTTCCACCAAGGGGCACCCGACCACCATTGCGCATCTCGACCATCCTCTTTCAAACCGATATGTCTTTCAGACCGCCGATGCCGACGGAATTCTGAAAATCCGGCCATGCGGCAAGGCTGGCGGCAATGCTATCCACCTGATCCGGAGGCCGGCAGATGAGCGGTTTCGTCTCTTTCGTATCCTCCGGCCCGGGCGATCCGGAATTGCTGACCGTGAAGGCGGTAAAGCGTCTGCAGGCGGCGGATGTGGTGCTTTACGACGATCTGTCCTCGGGGCCGATCCTCGATCTGGCACGTCCCGGGGCGCAGTTGATCCCGGTCGGCAAGCGGGCGGGGCGGCCTTCGGCGCGGCAGGATCAGGTGAACCGGCTGCTCGTCAAGCATGCGGCATCCGGCGTGCAGGTGGTGCGGCTGAAATCGGGGGATGCCGGGATCTTCGGCCGGCTGGAAGAGGAGGTGGCGGTGCTGAGCGCGGCGGGCGTGCCGTTCGAGATCGTGCCCGGCGTCACCTCGGCCGCCGCCGCCGCTGCCGGGGCGGGCATCCCGCTGACCCGGCGGCTAACCGCGCGGCGGGTGCAGTTCCTGACCGGCGCCGATGTGACGGGCCGGCTGCCCGACGATCTGAACTGGCCTGCCCTCGCCGATCCCGGGGCGACGACGGTGATCTATATGGGAAAGCGCACCTTTCCCATGCTGGCCAAGGCGCTGCTCGCGCATGGCCTGCCGCCGGAAACGCCGGCGCTCCTGGCTCACGGCGTCTCGACCCCGGCGGAGCGGCTGGAGCGTTTCACCATAACCGGCCTCGCAGCGCATCTGGAAGGGGCAGAGAACACCTCCCCCGCGCTGATCCTCTATGGACCGCTGGCCGGAGGCGCCGTACCGGCCCGGCCGCCCGAATGATCCGCCCGACGCCCGACGGGACGGCCGGTCGGTCGGTTCCGGTGAAAAGGTATCTGTGCTCGCCGTATCCCCCCGATCCCTGCCCCATGCGAGGGAGGGCAACGCCCGACCGTGGGCGGGCGTTTGCTGTAGTGGTTCATGACGACACTCCGCCTGCCAACGCTATCGAGGCGCCCCCT
>JAIRJX010000013.1 GCA_031260425.1 Gemmobacter sp. | reverse complement strand
CGGCCTTGGCCGCGCCATTGCGCGCCACCTGCTCGACAAGGGCGCGAACGTGATGTTCGCCGATATGGACGAGGCAAGGCTGGAGGATGAGGTCGGCGAGGAAGCGCGCGCCGAGGGCGCGGTGCGGATGTTTGCGGGCGATCTGCGCAAGAAGCTTGCCATCACCAACCTGCTTTCCGCCACGATGGACGCTTTCGAACGGGTGGACATCCTGGTCAACGCCTCGCGGCAGGTGCTGCTCTCCGAGCCGCTGGAGGCAGAGGGCGACGCGGTGGAGACGATGCTGCAGCAGAACCTCTATACCAGCCTGCGTGTGAGCCAGCAGACCGCGCGCCGCATGATCGCGCAGGCCGGACGCAGCGGCGAGGCACCCTCGGGCAGCATCATCAACCTCTCCTGCATCGCTGCACAGCGCAGCCGGCCGGAATTGTTCGGCTTCTCCATCGCCACCGCGGCGGTGGACCAGATGACCCGCGCATTGGCACTCGCGCTCGCCCCCTCCGGCATCCGCGTCAACGCCATCGCTCTTGGTTCGGTAATGAGCGCGAGTCTGCAAGCCGCCCTGAAGGACAATCCCGGCTACCGCGAGGCGATCACCCGGGGGACCCCCTTCGGTCGCATTGCCGGCCCGGCAGAGGTGGTGGAGGCGGTGCAATACCTCGCCTCCGATGCGGCGGCCTTCATGACCGGCCAGATCCTGACCATCGACGGCGGCCGCAGCCTGATCGACCCGGTGGCAGCGCCCGCGCATTGAGGGGCCCCGGGCTCAGCCGAAGCCGCACCGATGCGGATCCGTCGGCCCCGCAGCCCGGGAACGGCCACTATCAGGCTCTCACCGCAACGGCGAGGGACCAGCGCCTCCGCCTTCCACACGCGCGCGGCGGTGTGAGTGAGGTCTCTCGTGGCGGGCTTCAGCCAGCCGTATTGCCCACCTCCCGCATGCCGCGGTGTGAGCGTCTCCGGCGGCGGGGCGGTCCCGTTCGTCCACGCGGAAGCTGGTGACTCCCTCACGCGCGCGTAATGTGAGCCCACTCCCCGCCCGGAACAGGGCACATAGTGCCGCCGGGCAGCACCCGACCGCCCCCCGGGGCTGGCACAATGGAAGCGTTGGCGCGGGAATCGGGTATCGGCGTGACGGCGTCATAAAGTGCAGACCACGATCGTTCAGCGCCCGACCGCGGTAGGGCACCGCCTCTCATTGTGCGGGATGGCATGGCGGGGGCATGGCCTCTCCCAGAGACCACTCAAGAGCGTACCGCCTCTCGCCCAAGCCCGGTGTGGACCGCTCTCCCCACCGAAACAAGGCGCGGGGCACTGCCCTTTGTGCGCGGGATGGCAAGGCTCTGCGGCCAAGGTCTTCCCCGAACGAGCAAAGCTCCCCGAACCAAAGGCCGTGCGCCCCGATCCTGCACCGGGTCGGCAGAAGCCGCGCCGCGCCCCATCTCGCCCGGAGCGCGACGCCCTTACTGCGGATACTGCCTGCGGCACGCCTCCACCGACCCGGCATTCTCCTTGATCTGCTGTGCGCGCCTGACCCGCAACTGATCAAGCTTCACCGCCTCGGCAGCAAGGTCCACCGCTCTCGGGCGGCTGCGGGTGATGTCGTGATCGTCAAGGCACATGCGCGGCGGGCGCGGCTTGCCATCTGGCCCGATCCCGCCGGGCCGGCACGGCACCCAGCGGGTGACTGTGGTCGTGGTGGTCTCGATGGCGTAGCCTCGGCGCAGCGTCGCCTCCGACTCGGCGATCAGCCGCTCCACCACGCGCTGGTCGCGGGTGACCTGCCGGATGCATTGCTCCTGCGGTGTGCCACAGGCGGCGAGGACGGGAAGCAGCAGGATCAGGCGTTTCATCAGGCATCTCCGGTTAACTGGTCCATCACGTGGCTCGTCGGCCATTCTGGCAGCGGCTGGCGGAAATTGCTAGGAGACCGACATGACCCGGCCAAGGAGAGCAGGATGACCGACCCGTTCGATATCCGCAAGCTGCAAGCGGCGGAATGGTTCCGCACCCTGCGCGACGAGATCGTTGCTGCCTTCGAGGCGCTGGAGAGCCGCCTCAGTGGCGATGCGGCCGGACATTTCGAAGTAACGCCCACCACCCGGCCCGGAGGCGGCGGCGGATTGATGAGCGTGATGCGCGAGGGGACCGTATTCGAGAAGGTGGGGGTCAACGTCTCCACCGTCCATGGCACGCTGGGCGAGAAGGCGCGCCAGGCAATGGCCGCACGTGGCGTGCCGGGGATGGAGCGCGACCCGCGCTTCTGGGCCAGCGGCATCAGCCTTGTCGCCCATATGCGCAACCCCCACACTCCGGCGGTGCACATGAACACAAGGATGTTCTGGACGCCGGGCGCCTGGTGGTTCGGCGGCGGCGCCGACCTCAACCCCTGCATCGAATATGCCGAGGACACCGCCGCCTTCCATACCGCGCTGCAAGCTGCCTGCGACGGGCACGATCCGGCCTATTACTCCCGCTTCAAGGCCTGGGCGGATGAGTATTTCTTCATCCCGCACCGCAACCGGGCGCGCGGCGTCGGCGGCATTTTCTATGACGACTTGAACAGCGGCGACTGGGAGGCCGACTTCGCCTTCACCCGCAGCGTCGGCCGCGCCTTCCTGCCCGCCTTCCTGCCGGTGACCGAACGCCGCCTCGGCACCCCCACAACGGAAGAGGACCGCGAAACCCAGCTCCGCCATCGCGGCCTCTATGCCGAATACAACCTCGTCTATGATCGCGGCACCCGGTTCGGGCTGGAAACCGGCCATAACGCCGATGCGGTGCTGATGAGCCTGCCGCCCGTCGCAAAATGGTATTGAGATGACGGAGCTCGTGATCCGCGCCGCCTATGCCACGGTGACCACGGAGGATGACCTGCGCTATGTCGGCTTTGTCGATGCACGGGACGAGGCCTATGCACTGTTTCGCCAGGCACTGCCGGGCGGCCCGGTCTGGTTCGAGGTCAACGACCCCGATTTCGGCGCCGAAGACGCGATCGAGACCGCCCGCCTCACGCCCGACACCCTCACCCTCTTGCTTCGCCCGGCTATAACGGGTCGTTTCGGCTATGCGTCGATAATCTCGATCCGGCTGAAAACCTGCGAGGCGGCAGAAACCGCGCTGGCCGGCCTGCGCGCCATGGGCCTGCCCGGCCTCTGATGACACCGATGGAAGGGAGCGGCCACCCGACCCGGCCGCATTACCTCGGCATTCGGCCCTGAAAACCAGTCCCCGGATGATTTTCCGGGTGGTGGACGGGGGGCTGTCTGCCCCCCGACGCTTCCCTTCGGGAAGCTCCCCCCGAGGATATTTTTGAACAGATGAAGCCAGGGGCGTTTCTCTGTTCATCATCTGTTCATAAATATCCTCAGGGGGTGAATTGAGCCGCAGGCTCAAGAGGGGGCGCGAGCGCCCCCTTTTCGGTATCGGCGAGGGCACCGGCGCTTGTCGGGAGACGGCCGTTCGCCAGGACTGCCATTGCCCGGGATGGATTGATCTCGTGCAGGGCGATCACCACGGTGCCCAGGCTGCGGTCAGAGGCTGCGCCAGTGGCTTTCCTGCCGCGCGGTCCACAGGATGCGAAGGTGCCAGCCGTCCTTGTCCTCGGTCTCGTCCTGCACCACGCCTTCGGAATGGAGCCAGGCACGGCGGCGGCCCTCATGGAAGGGCAGCACAATCAGCCGCCCGGACTTTTCTTCGTCGAAGCAGTGGCTGATCGCCTCGAACAGGCGCTCCATCCCCTCACCGGTCAGGGCGGAGACGGCGAAGACGCTCTCTCGCGCGCGGGCCTGGGCCAGGAGCCCCTCGTGGGTGGTGGCATCGACCAGATCGAGCTTGTTCCAGATCTCGAACATGGGCGTCTCGCCCTTCACGCCGAGGCCGGCGAGGATTTCGCTCACATCCGCCGCCTGCTCCACCGATTCGGGATGCGAGATGTCGCGCACATGCACGATGAGGTCGGCTTCCAGCACCTCTTCCAGCGTGGCACGGAAGGCGGCGACCAGTTGGGTCGGCAGGTCGGAGATGAAGCCCACCGTATCCGAGAGGATCACCTTGCGCCCGGAGGGCAGCAGGACCCCGCGCATCGTGGGATCGAGCGTGGCGAAGAGCATGTCCTTCGCCAGCACCTCGGCGCCGGTCGCGCGGTTGAACAGGGTGGATTTTCCGGCATTGGTGTAGCCCACCAGCGCCACGATGGGGAACGGCACCTTGCGCCGGGCACTGCGGTGCAGCTCGCGCGTCCTCACCACCTTTTCAAGCTGGCGGCGGATCCGGATCACCTGTTCGTCGATGGCGCGGCGGTCGGCTTCCTTCTGGGTCTCGCCGGGGCCGCCGACGAAGCCGAAGCCGCCGCGCTGGCGCTCCAGATGTGTCCAGGCGCGGACAAGGCGGGTGCGCTGGTAGCTCAGCGCCGCGAGTTCCACCTGCAACACGCCCTCGCGGGTGCGGGCGCGGTCGGCGAAAATCTCGAGGATCAGGCTGGTGCGGTCCAGGAGCTTGACGCCCCAGTCCCGTTCCAGGTTGCGCTGCTGGATCGGGCTGACCGGGCCGTCGATCAGCACCAGCTCGATCCCGGCGGCCAGGAGGCGTTCCTTCAGCTCCTGCACCTTGCCGGAACCGAAGAGCGTGCCGGGATGCAGCCGGCCCAGCCGCACCACCTCGGATCCCAGCACATCGAGCCCCGGCAGCGCCGCGGCGAGCGAGACGGCTTCGGCAAGGCCCGGCTCCGGCAGCCGCCGCCCGGGTTCGTGCTTCAGGTCGGGATGGATCACCCAGGTCCGGGTCGGGCGTGCCGCCGTCTCGAAAGCGGCGGGACTGCCGACCTGCGGCGTCTCCTCCTCTCCCACCTCGTCGGGCTGGCCGGAGATCAGTCCTCTCCCTCATAGAGGTTGATCGGCGCACCGGGCATGATGGTGGAGATGGCATGTTTGTAGACAAGCTGTGACTGGCCGTCGCGGCGCAACAGGACGCAGAAATTGTCGAACCAGGTGATGACGCCCTGAAGCTTCACCCCGTTGATCAGGAAAATCGTGACCGGGACTTTCGCCTTCCGCACGTGATTGAGAAAAGCGTCCTGCAGATTCTGTTTGTCGGCGGCCATTTTATTATTGCCTTCCTGTCGCGCGGTTCGGTCTGCCGCCCCGGTTTCCGTATATCTGGGCCCGTATCCTGGGCGGCGAGACTCAGTATGTCCGGCAATAGCCGGAGATTCCAGCCCCAAAACAGGCCGTTAGCGATCATTTCCGCCATTGCTCCGGGGTGAGGAGCGCCAGCAGTGCCAGCACCTCCACCCGGCCGAGAATCATTGCGAAGCCAAGGATCAGCTTGGTCGCCTCTGAAAGATCGGCATAGACCACCGGCGCCTGTCCGGCGAGGCTGGCGATCTGGCCGGTATTCGACAGGCTCGCAATGGCGAGGATCAGGGCCGGGTTGAACTCCTGCCCCGTGAGGGTGAGCGCCGCGGCGATGACGGCGATCGACAGCGCGAACAGCATGAAGAACAGCCAGGCGAGATGCGCGCCCCTGCCGCGCAAACGCCGGATCACCGGGCCGCCGCCGCCAACGGAATGCGGATGGATCAGCCGCTCCATCTCGCGCTGGCCATGCAGGAAGAGGGCCGTGATCCGCAGCAGTTTCACCCCTCCCGCCGTAGTCGCGGCGCCGCCGCCCATGATGGCGAGGCCAAGCAGGATCAGACCATGGGTATGGCCGGACCAGATCTGCGCCTCGCCCCATTGGGCCGAAGGGATGCCGGTGGTGGTCAGGAATGAAAGGGCTGTGAAGCCTGAGCCCCAGAACACATGCAGAAGCACCGGCACCTCCTGGCCTTCGGCATTCTCGATGGCGACCACCCAGTGGCGCAAGAACAGCACCACAGTCACCAGCAACACCGCAACCGCCGCCATGCGCAATTCGGGATCCTCGCGGATCGGCCGGCCGGCGGCGCCGAAGCTGGGGCCGGGATAGAAGCGCCGGGTCAGCGCGAAGACGAGAAACAGCGCCATCACCATCTCGCCGGGGATGCCGGTCGTACCGGCGCCGGCCATGCCTTGCGGCAGGATGCCGCTGGTCGACAGAACCGCCATGGCCAGACAGAGCCCGCGCAATCCGGTTTCGCCCAGAAGCACCATCAGCAGCCAGAGCGCCGCTGTCAGCCCCGCATAGACCGGAAACAGCGCCACGGCAAAGCGGATCACCCTTTCGCCCGGATCGGCGATGCGGCTGATCCGGCCAGTGACCTGGCCGGTATCGGCCCCGGCCTGCGCCGGCCCGCCCAGCACCTCCATTCCGCCAAGGTTCATCGGGAGCAGCACCGCCACCGCCATCAGCAGGATGTAGAACCCGCCCAGCCAGCCGACGAGACCGCGCCAGAGATGCAGGCTCGGCCCCAACCGGTCGGGGGAAGCGTCATAGACCGTGGCGCCGGTGGTGGTGAAGCTCGACAGCATCTCGAACCAGGCGTTGAGAAAGCTGGTATCCGGCACCGCCTGATGCAGCGGCACCGCGAAGATCACCGGCAGCAACAGATAGGCGCCGACCAGCGCCTTCAGATCGTTGCCCCGCCGCCCCGGGCGCGACGTTCCCGCCGTGGCAATGCCGATCATCGCACTCAGCACGACGACAATCAGCGCGGAATAGAGAAAGATCCGCCCGGTCTCGTGGTGACGTGCCGCAAAGGCATGGGCGGCGGGAACCAGCATGGCCGGCACGCTCAGCGCCATCAGCAGCACCAGCAGCGGAAGATCAGACAGCCGGCGCAGCCACATCAGAAGAAATCGACCGAGACCTGCAACAGGCGCTCGACCTCCGGCACGTCCTTGGTCATGGCGAACATCGCCACCACGTCGCCTTCGTCGATGCGCAGATCTCCCATCGGTTTCACCACCCGCTCGCCCTTCATCACGCCGCCGACCAGCACCCCCTCGGGGAAGTCGATGTCGCGGATCAGCCGCCCGGCCAGCGGCGAGGTGCCCATCACCTGCGCCTCGATCAACTCGGCCTCGGAATCGCCGATGGAATAGATCGCCCGCACCCGCCCGTGCCGGACATGGCGCAGGATCGACGAAACGGTAGTGGCGCGCGGATTGATATAGGCATCGATCTTCAACTCGGCCATCAGCGGCACCAGGGTAGGATCGTTGACCAGCGCGATGGAAAGCGGGCATCCCATCGCCTTGGCCCGCACCGCCGCCAGCATGTTGGTCTTGTCGTCGTCGGTCACCGCCAGCACCGCATCGGACCGGTCGATCGCAGCCTCGATCAGCAGGTCTATATCCATGCCGTCGCCATTGAGCACGATGGTACGTTCCAGATTGTCGGCGGCATGTTCGGCGCGCGCACGGCTCCTCTCGATCATCTTGACGCGCACCCGGTCGGTCCGCGCCTCCAGCGCACGGGCGACGGCGAGGCCGACATTGCCGCCGCCGATGATCACCACCCGCTCCTGCTTGCGGACGGATTTGCCGAAGATTTCCAGCGTGCGGTTCATATCGCCGCTATCGGTAAAGATATAGATCTGATCGCCGGCGAAAAGCTGGTCACCCGGCTCCGGCGCCACCAGCCGGCCCTGCCGCCGCACCCCCACCACGATGGCACGGAGTGTCGAGAACAGCTCGTCCAGCTGCCGCAGCGGCGTATTGAGCACAGGGCATTCCTCATCAAGCGAGATCCCCAGAAGTTGCGCCCGCCCGCCGAAGAAGCTCTCGGTGTCGAAGGTGGCCGGCGCCGCCAGCCGCTGCATCGCGGCCTCGGCCACCTCGCGCTCGGGACTGATCACCACGTCGATCGGCAGATGGTCGCGGCGGTAAAGATCGGACCAGATGGCGTTCAGATAGCTTTGCGCCCTGAGCCGCGCGATCTTGCGCGGCACCGAAAAGATCGAATGCGCCACCTGGCAGGTGACCATGTTCACCTCGTCGGAATGGGTGGCGGCAATGATCATGTCGGCGTCGCGGGCGCCGGCCCGCTCCAGAACATCGGGATAGGAGGCAAAACCGGTGACGCCCTGCACATCCAGCGTCTCGGTCGCGCGGCGCACCAGTTCGGCGTTGCTGTCGACCACGGTCACGTCGTTACGCTCGCCGGAAAGCTGACGGGCGATCTGCCAACCCACCTGCCCCGCACCGCAAATGATCACCTTCATTGCCCCTTCCCCCCGCCGTCGTCCGGCCTCCCCGTCCTGCCATGCCGATGCGGCTCGGGTCAATCCGCAGTGCCGCCAGACGCCGAGATGATCATGACCATCACCCTCATGGTGCAATTCCGCCCATATTCAACCATCGCGCTTGTGTCACCAAAGTGCGGGGGCCGTCTGCCCCCGACGCTTCCCTTTCGGGAAGCTCCCCCCGAGGATATTTTTGAACAGATGAAGCCAGGGAC
>JAIRJX010000345.1 GCA_031260425.1 Gemmobacter sp. | reverse complement strand
AAGAAGATCGACATCGTCACCTCGTCGAAGCTGGTGATGAAGACGAAGGCAAGGCCGGCACAGATCGACGGAAGCACAGTCGGCAGCAGCACCCGGACGAACACGCGGATCCGCGTCGCCCCCAGGCTCTCGGCCGCTTCAAGGATCGACGGGTCGAGCGCTTCCAGGCCTGCCCCGAGGGTTCTGACGAAGAAGGGCAGCGTGACGAGGATATGGCCGACAATGATCCCGGCCAGGGGCGCATCCAGATTTGCGGCATAGTAGAGCTGGAGCAGAGCAACCCCCGTCACGATCCCCGGAAGCGTCAGCGGCGACATGACAAAGGTCCGCAGGACCGCCTGCGCGCGTGCCGATCCCATGCGCAGGCCGAACGCCGTGGGGATCCCGATCAGCGCCGCCCCGGCCATGGTCGCCACCGCGATGATCACGCTGTCGACAAAGGCGCTGAAGAAACCTCCCTGCAGCGCAAGCTCACGATACCACTTCAGGGTAAAGCCCTGCGGCGGAAAGGTGACGTAGTCGGTCTCGGTAAACGAGGCCGCGATAATCACGAGGAGCGGGGCGATGAGGAAGATGATCACAGCCCACGAAAGGAGCGACAGCAGCCGGTCGAACATCACCGCTCCTTGAAGAGATAGCCGTGGAAGAGGATCACGGTGAAATTCAGCGCGAGCAGGATGAACACCAGCGTCGCACCGACGGGCCAGTTCATTGTGAAGGTGAACTTCTGGTAGATGACGGTCGAAATCGTGGAAAACTGATTTCCTCCCAGAAGCTGCGGGGTCACGAAGGCGCTGATCACGGTGCAGAAGACCAGAAGGCATCCGGTTCCCACACCGGGAAGGCAAAGCGGGAAGTGCAGCTTGACGAGGATCCGCAAGGGCCCCGCACCAAGGCTTTCCCCGGCCTCGACGAGCAGGTGGTCAAGCTTCTGCATGATGCTGACGAGGCTCAGCACCATCAGCGGCAGGGAAAGGTGGATCAGGCCAAGTGCTACCGAAATGAAGTTCCGGTTTATCGGCAGCGGCGAATCAATCAGGCCGATGGCAATAAGGCTTTGGTTTATCACGCCTTTGTCGCCCAACAGCACCAACCAGGCATAGGTGCGCACCACAACGTTGACCAAGAGCGGGGTCATCACGAGGATCAGCAGAATCGCCTTCACGGTCGGCGAAGAGCGCACGATCTTCATCGCCAGCGGATAGCCCATCAACAGCGTGACGATCGTGACGAAGAGACCGAGACCGATCGTCTTTCCCAGCAGCGAAAGGTAGTAGGTATCGGTCAGGATCGCTGCGTAGTTCTCCAGCGTGAAGGTCGGCTCGAACAGCAAGGTGGAGCTGTAGCGGGTGAAGCTGAGCCAGAGGATGTAAGTATAGGGTAGGATCAGGAACAGAGCATAGAAGCTGGTCACCGGCGCAAGAAGAGTGGTGATGCCCAATCCCGGTCTGACCGGCGATTTGATATCTCTGGAGGTGCTGGCCATCTCAATCCCTCGTGAGCCAGACGCCGTCTTCTTCGGCGGCAGAGATCAGGACCGGCGCCCCGACAGGGAAGTCGGCGGCCTGTGCTATGGGCAATTGCGCGCGATGGATCTTGTCCTTGTGGGAGATGTGAAGATCGACCACAAGGCCGGCCGGTTGAGCCGCAGCCACCACGAAGGGGGAACCTTCTGCGGCCTTTTCCACCTTCAGCTTGTGGAAAGGCACCAGCAGCACCGCGTCGCTCCGGTCCAGAGAGGGATCGGCTTTCCCTGAGAAACGAGCACCTTTTTCGATCTCGACCGTCCAGCGGGATCCCTGTTCGACGATCTCGCCCGAGATGAGGTTGCCGGCATTCACGAAATCCGCCACCCAGCCCGTGCGCGGGGCCGAAAACAACGTATCGGGCGTGGCGATCTGCTGAATGGTGCCGCCCCGCATCACGACGATACGGTCAGCCATGGCCAGCGCCTCTTCCTGATCGTGGGTGACGAAGATTGCCGTCACGCCGAGGCTGCGTTGCAGCGCCTTCAACTCGCTTTGCATCCGCATCCGCAATTGCTTGTCCAGCGCGCCCAAAGGCTCATCCAGCAGCAAAAGATCCGGCTGGATCACGAGGGCACGGGCCAAGGCAACGCGCTGTTGCTGGCCACCGGAAAGCTGACGCGGGCGCCGCTCGGCAAAGGCCGAAAGCCCTACGGTCTCAAGGGCGGCCCCGGCCTGCTTCTGCGCCTCTGCCTTGACGAGGCCGCGGCATTCCAGCCCGAAACAGACATTCTGCAGGACCGTCATGTGCGGAAAAAGCGCATAGCTCTGGAAGACGACACCGATGTTGCGCTCGCGCGGCGGACGATTGGCGACGTCCTGCCCCTTGAGCAGGATCTCCCCCTCCTGCGGCAGGACGAACCCCGCGATTGCCCGCAGAAGCGAGGTCTTGCCACAACCAGAAGGTCCCAGAAGGGCGATGAACTCCCCCGATTTCACATCAAGGTCGACATCGCGAAAGGCAGTGACGTTTCCGTAGCGGAGACCCAGCTTCGAGACCGAGAGGGTGCTCGGCCCGATGGTGCCGCCGCTACTGCCTCTGTCGGCAGATGTTGGGTTGTTCAGCATGTAGGGGGACCGGAATTTGGAAGAGGAGGAGTTCAGAAGCGAGATCACATGGTTGGTGCGGGTTGAGGCAGGCCCTGCAGGTAGGACTGAACCTCGGCCGTCGGAATGACATCGGCGTATTTGCAGTTGAGGTCGAAGAGGCTCATCGCATGGCTGGACTGGAAGCGGTCGAAGGCCGTTTCTTCCGGCACGATGACCTTGAAGTTGTAGGAATAGGCGTCCACCGCAGTAGCACGCAGGCAGCCCGAGGTGGTGCAGCCCGTCAGGATCAGCGTATCCACATCGAAGAAGTTCAACTGGCTCATGAAGATGGTGCCGAAGAAGCTGGAAGGCTTACGCTTGGCAATCAGGATATCCTGCGGACGCGGGGCAAGCACTTCCAGCGTCTGGGTGGCCCGGGTGCCTTCAAGAACGGTCTTTTCGCCGCCGCGGTGGTTCTTGCCGACCTGAACCCCGCTATCGACCAGATCGGCACGGCGGGCGCTTTCGGTGTAGAAGACCGGGATCTGCTTTTCGCGCGCGGTGTGCAGCAGCGGCACGATATGCTCGACCGCCTCCCAGGCCTCCTTGCCGCAATGCGTGCGGTAGGTCTTCAGCCCCTCGAGAATGTCTTCCGGTTTCTCGCCGCAGAAGTTGTATTGCACGTCAATGATGAACAGCGCGGGCCGCTTGCCGAAGCCGCCCCGCTTGCCGTAGCCGGATTGCGCAAAGACTTGCCTGTCACGCTCAGTCAGGAAATCGTCCCAGATGCGTTTGGTCATTGATCTTCCTTCGGTCAGCCGCGATGCAGATAGTGGCCCGCGGGGCTTGCGTTGGCGTCTTGCGACAAGCCCCCGTCGATGGCGAGGGTACGGCCGCGAAGAATGGTCCGGCAGGGGGCGCCCGTCATGGTGCGTCCCTGATAGGGCGAGTAATCCGAGTGGGAGTGCTGCGTGGCGTGATCGACCATGACCCGACGGTCTGGATCGACGACCACGAGATCTGCGTCCATGCCGATCGCAATGTCACCCTTATTCGGGATCGAATAGAGCTTGGCGACATTGGCGCTGGTTGCAGCAGCGATCGTCTCGATCGGGATGCCGCGCTTGCGGACCCCCTCGTCCAGCAGCACCGGCAGGAGGACCCCGATCCCCGGAAAGCCGGCGCTCGCCGTCCAGATACTGTCGGCCTTTGTTGAGACCTTGCGCGGCACATGGTCGGAGCCAATGGTCGAGACCAGCCCTTCGGCCACGCCTTCCCAAAGTGCGTCCACGTCAGCCTGTTCGCGCAGGGGCGGGTTTACCTTGCCAAGGATGCCGCAGGCCGCATCCCGGGTCAGCGACAGGTAGTGGCTGCAGGTCTCGATATGGGCGGGCGGGCCATTGCGCCTGCGCATGCGCCGCACGATCTCAAGGCTTTCGCGACTCGACATATGAACGATATTGACCGGGCAGCCGGTCTTTTCGCCGAAGTAGAGAACACGGAAAACATTCTCGGCTTCAAGGAAGCCGGGGCTCTGTTCATCCCAGGCGGCCAGATCGTTGCGGCCTGCCTTCATGAGCGACTCTCGCAGATAAGGAATGACCTCGACATTCTCGCAGTGAACGCCAACCACACCACCGCGGATCCTGGCGGTTGCCTCCATCGCCGCATAAAGAAGCCCGTCGTCGACTTCGGCGAAGCCTTTGGCCTGCCCGGCCTTCCCCTTATACATCAGATAGACCTTCACCGAGGTCACGCCGAAACGCTCGGCGCATTCTGCAAGGGTCTGGAGGTGAAGGTGGCTGGTGATGCCGAAATGGAAGCCGAAATCGATCAGCGATTGTGCCTCGCCCCGCGCGCGCCACGGACCGGTCGACTGGCGCAAATCCTCGGAGCGATGGAAAGTCATCATCCCCGTGACGCCACCCAAGGCCGCTGATCGCGATTCCGTCTGGAAGTCGGTCTCGGAGGAACCGAAGCCGATATGGGTGTGGGGATCAATCAGGCCCGGCATCACCCACTTGTCGCGGCAATCCACTACTTCCTTCGCGGCCGGCTCGTCGCCTTTGGCGTAAAGGCCGACAAGCTTGCCATCTTTCACGCCGATCGAGCCGGTCCGGACGCCGCGCTTCGGAAAGACGATCTCGCCCCCGCTGAGCAGCAAATCCAATGTCATGCGAAGGCCTCCTCTTTGGCTGTCCCCTGGCTTTTGTTGATGAAGTCAGAGAGGACCTCGCGCAGCAGCCCGCCGCGCGCGAGCAGTTGGCGCTCGCTCTGTGTCGAGATGTCGAGCGTCACGGTGAAGGACGTGGCGCCGGCCTGAACCTGAAGAGGGGTTCCCGATTCAATGGCCGAGCGTATCCCGGTGATTGTCAGCGGTTCGAAGCCCGAAAGCCCCAGTTGCCGCCAGCCTTGATCCGGAAGGAAGCGCAGGGGAAGGATACCGAGCGAGACGAGATTTGACCGATGAATCCGCTCGAAGCTTTCGGCGATGACCGCCGTCACACCCAGAAGAGCCGATCCCTTGGCCGCCCAGTCGCGGCTGGATCCGGTGCCATATTCCTTGCCGCCCAGGATGACGAGCGGGCATCCCTGCTGCCGGTAGCTTTCCGCCGCCGCGTAGATGCTGAGAATCTCACCTTCAGGCGCGGAACGGGTGACGCCGCCCTCTACTTCGGGAACCAGGAAGTTCTTGATGCGCAGATTGGCAAAGGTCGCGCGGGCCATGACCTCGTGGTTGCAGCGCCGCGCAACATAGGTGTTGAATGCGCTCCGCTCGATACCGAGCGATTGCAGATAGGCCCCTGCGGGGCTGTCCTCCGGGATCTCGCCGCCAGGCGAAATATGGTCGGTCGTCAGGGAATCTCCATAGGCGCCCAGCACCCGTGCGCCTTCGATCACGTCCGGGCGCTGGGCGCCGGATGCGGCGCTTGCGAAGAAGGGGGAAGGCAAGAGGTAGGACGACACCGGATCCCAGGCAAAGAGCGGCCCGGCTGGAGAGGCGAGCGCGTCCCACATCCTGCGACCTGCGGTCTGAGCGGATGCGGCAGCCGGCGCGATTTCGATGGCCGCAGCGACAAGCTCTGCAACCTCTGCATCGGATGGCCAGAGGTCGGACAGCATCACCGGCCTGCCATCCGCCGTCACTGCAATCGGCTCGGCCTCCAGATCGAGATCGATCCGCCCGGCAAGGGCGAAAGCGACGACCAGAGGCGGCGACATGATGTAATTGGCCTTCACCTGACGATGAATCCGGCCTTCGAAGTTCCGGTTGCCGGACAAGGCCGCCGCCACAACCAGCTCTCCCGCGTCGATTGCGTCTGCCATCGCAGGCACCAGCGGGCCGGATTTGCCGCCGCAGGTCGTGCAGCCATAGCCGATGACATCGAAACCCAGCCGAGCCAGCGCAGGCAGAAGTTCAAGCTCCGCCAGATAGCGGGCAACGTTCCGCGACCCGGGCGCAAGGGATGTCTTCACATGCGAGGGCACCGAAAGACCCAGTTCGATCGCACGTTTGGCCAGCAATCCGGCCGCTATCATCACCGAGGGATTGGAGGTGTTCGTGCAGGCGGTGATGGCAGCGATGGCCAATGAGCCATGCGGGATCCCACCCTCGGGCGCAGGAATGGCGGCGAAGCCTCCCTCCATCCGAGGCAGCGCAAGACGACAGCGGAAGTCGTCCGCTACATCCGGCAGGGCGAGACGGTCCTGAGGTCGCGCAGGGCCCGCAATGCTGCGCATGACGCCGGCAAGATCGATTTCGATGATGCGGGAATAGTCCGGCTCCGGCGTATCTTCGCTGCGAAACAGATCGTTGGCGCGGCAGTAATCCTCGACCAGCCGGGCATGGGCCTCCGACCGGGTCTGCGCAAGATAGCGCAGCGTCCGAGTGTCGACCGGGAAGAAGCCAGCGGTTGCGCCATATTCCGGCGCCATATTGGCAAGGGTCGCCCGCTCCGGGACGGTCAGTCGGGCGACGCCATCACCGATATATTCGATGATCGCAGCAACGACACCTTCCGCCCGCAGGCGCTGCGTCACCGCCAGGGCGATATCGGTTGTCATGACACCGGCCCCGATGCGGCCGGTGAGGCGAACCCCGACGACCTCGGGAATGGGGGTGACATGGGGGTAGCCCAGCATCGCGGCCTCGGCATCCAGCCCACCGACGCCCCAGCCGAGAACGCCAAGGGCATTCACCATCGGCGTATGGGAATCTCCGCCAAGCACGAACTCGGGGCAGGCGGTCACGCCATCGCCCGAAACGGTGATGACTTCTGCAATCCTCTCCAGATTGAGCTGATGGATGATGCCCGAGCCCGGGGGGTGCACGGTGATCCGGTGAAAGGCCTGCTCCGCCCATTTGAGGAAACGGTAGCGCTCATCATTCCGGCGAAACTCGACAGCCAGGTTGAGCACCTCGGCATCGGGCGAACCGAAGTGATCGACCTGAAGAGAGTGGTCGACGATCACGTCCACAGGAACGCGCGGCTCCACCGCAAGAGGATTGCCCCCGGTCCGTGCCACCTCGTCGCGTAGCGTGGCGATTCCCTGAAGAACGGGAATGCCGCTGGAATCCGGCAAGATCACCCGTGTGACATGCAGCGGAATGCCGCGCCCCTGGTTCCGCTTCCAGTTCAGGACCGCAACCAGATCTTCTTCCCCGGCCTTTCCGGCAACCACATGACGGGCCACATTTTCCACCATCACCCGCACGGCGAACGGCAGCCGCGCACCGTCCAGACCACGGCTGGCGGCTGCGGCGCGAATACCTGTCAGGCGACGGCCCGATGCGGAAAGGGCGGGGGCTGGCTGTGCCAAGGGAAACTCCATTTCTTGGCGCGACTATATGTGCAGTGCAAATATCGTCAACACTTTTTCGGCAAAACCTGCAGATTCTGCCAGATTCAGGATGGAAAGCGCCAGAATCTCAAGAAGAATTTATATCCTGGCATGATAAGTGTTGACACTATGCGAACCCAACTCTACGAAATGCACATCCAAGGCGCCTGCCGGACAGGATGCCGAGAACTGACCCTGCAATTACCTGGAGCGGGCATGACAAAGATGACCGCCGCGCTGCGGCAGCTAATCAAAACCTCGGACTTCATTGTCTCGCCAGGGGTCTATGATGGCTACAGTGCCCGCCTGGTCGAGGCTGCGGGCTACACCTCTGCCTGCACCTCCGGAGCGGCCATCGCCAACTCGCTGCTTGGGGTCGAGGATCTTGGCTTTATGGGGCTGAGCGAGAACGTCGCGCATTGCCGTAATCTGGCGCGGGCGATTTCCATTCCGCTGACGGCCGATGCCGATAATGGTTACGGCAATCCGGTCAATGTGCATTTCACGGTTGGCAGATTCGAAGAAGCGGGCGTCGCCGGGGTGAACCTTGAAGATCAGGTCAGCCCCAAGCGATGCGGCCACATGCCGGGGAAAGGCGTCGTCTCGCGTGCCGAGATGCTGAAGAAGATCGAGGCGGCCTGCCTTGCCCGCAAGGATGATGATTTTGTCATTATCGCCCGGACGGACGCCTTGGCCCTGGAAGGCATCGAGGGCGCGGTCGAGCGCGTGAAGGCCTATGTGGCTGCCGGTGCCGACATGATCTTTCCGGACGCCGTGAAAAGCCGCGATCAGATCGCACGCATCGTTGAGGCGGCAGGCGACGTGCCGGTTACGGTGAACATGGGCTTCGGTATTCGCTCCCGCCCGACGACACCCCTCTTTTCGATCCCGGAGCTGAAGGCTCTGGGTGTGCGGCGGATCAGCCTGCCGCGCATGTTGCCTGCGGCAGCCGTCAAGGCCATGACCACCGCGTTGGAGGTCATGAAAGGTGTGATGGAGACTGGCACGCCGGTCGACCGGCCCGACCTTCTGGCCAGCATCAAGGACATCTGGAACCTGATGGGCTTTGAGCAGGCGCAGGATCTGGAGCGGAAGTTGTTGACGACCGAGGAATACGCCAACCGCTATGGCGAGCAATGACATGAGCATGTGCGGTGCGGAACAGCTCTCGGCGATCAGGATCGCCAGTGATACGCTTCTCGTGGACGAAGAGGGGCATCTGCGGATCGACGGCCATCGGGCGGCTGATCTTGTGGCTCGCCATGGCTCACCCCTCTATGTCACCGTCGAACAGACATTGCGACAGAACTGTCAGCGTTTCCTTGCCGCCTTCCGGAACCATTGGCCGGCTGGCGTTGAGGTTTTTTACGCGATCAAGACGAACAACACGCTGGCGATCAGGCATATCCTCACCCAGGAGGGGATTGGTGGCGAGTGTTTCGGCCTGAACGAATACCGGGCCACGCTGGAAGGCGGCGTGCCGGGCGACAGGATCATCCTGAACGGCTCGGACAAGTCCGAGGCCGAAATCGCCTTGGCGCTCGCCAATGGGTCGGTCATCAACATCGACCACGAGGATGAGGTCGGTGTCATCGCGGGACTTGCCTCGGCAGATCGGCCCGCCCGGGTGAACCTGCGGATCAAACTGCATTCGGTGGCCTTCGATCGCTTCGACAGCGCCTTCTTCAAATCGGCCGACAAGATCAGCGACGCCTTGGCGGAGTCGAAATGGGGCTTCTCCCAGCCTGCAGCAATTGCCTTGATCCGGCGCATCTCCGCCGAACCGAAACTGCGGTTGACGGGTCTGTCGTGCCATGTCGGGCGCTTTTCCAACCTGCCCGAGGCGGCAGCAGTGGTCGCGGCAGAGCTGGGCAGGGCGGCGATCGCAATCGAAGCCGAGACAGGCTTTTGGCCCGAGGTTCTGGACCTCGGCGGCGGGTGGCCACGTGAGCGCGAGCCGGAATCACGCCGCCCGGAACTCAACCCCAATCCTATCGAAGCCTATGCAGTATCGGTGGCGGGGTCGTTGAAGACAGCTTGCGCCGGCCACCCCCTCCCGCAGATCTGGTTGGAGCCGGGGCGCTATCTGGTGGGCAATGCCGTACTGCTTCTGGGCAAGGTCGGTGCGGTCCGGAAGGATCTGGATCGTGTCTGGACCCATATAGATGCCAGCACCAACCATCTGATGCGGATCGAAACCAGCCGAAGCTGGTATCACGTCCTGCCGGCCGACCGAATGCATGTCCGTTGCGACGCTATTACAGACATCGTTGGACCAACCTGCATTCCCTCCTTGCTGGCGGCCAGGCGGCAGATGCCGGAGCTACGCCGCGGTGATCTGGTCGCCATCCTGGACGCCGGCATGTACGCCGAGGTGATCTCGAACCAGTTCAATGGCACGCCAAGACCGGCCAATGTTCTGGTCGCCCAGGGCCGCGCGGATGTCATTCGGCGCCGTGAAGGCTATGACGACATTTTCGGCACCCACCTGGTGCCGGCCCATATCGACGTGACGGCGAAGGACGCATGACACGGGCACCGGAGACAGGGGCGGAACTGCTGGAACGCCGCCGCATCTTCAGCGACAGGCTGGCGGTGGACTCCGGCGGTCATCTCGCCATTGCGGGGATCAGCGCCGCTGACCTCGTGGCACGCTTCGGATCGCCTTTGATCGTCTCGGTCGAAGACACCATCGCAACAAATTACGAACGGCTTCTTGCGGCCTTCCGCAAGCGCTGGAAAGGCGATGTTCAGGTTCTCTATTCTCTGAAATGCAACAATAACCTGGCGATCCGGGCGCTGCTCAGCCGCTTGGGGGCTGGCGGCGATTGCTTCGGGGACGCGGAGTTGCGCGCCACCCTGGACATGGGCACCAACCCTGCCCATGTCGCCCTGAACGGCAGCGACAAGACGCCGGATCAGATCGCCCGCGCCATGGAGAGCGGCGTCACGATCAACATAGACGGCATCGATGAGCTTTGCTTCATCGAAGCGGTCCATCGCCGGACCGGGCTGCTCGCCAAGACCAATCTCCGGCTGAAGATACTACCCGACGCGCTGAACCAGGTCATGCGCGGATCCGGGCTGAAGCATGGCGCCGGCGTTGAATCCGTACGCCGCGCGAAATGGGGTTTCACCGAGGGAACGGCGCTACCGATCCTGCAGGCCCTGCTGGTCTCACATGCCGTGAAGATGACGGGATTTTCCTGCCATATCGGCCATCTTTCCACCGATCCCCTGGCCTTTCGTTCGATCGCCGATGCCTTCGGGCGGGCGGTCACCCGACTTTCCCTCGCAACGGGCTTCGTCCCCCTCGTCCTTGACATCGGCGGCGGTTGGGCGCGGGAACGTGAACCAGAGCAACGGGCGGATGACGTCCAGATCACTCCGATCGAGGCTCAAGTCGAAGCCGCCGTGGCCGCCCTTGAGGCGGCGCTCGCTCCCCTCGCGGCAAGGCCCACGCTCTGGGTTGAACCCGGCAGATATATTGTCGGCAATGCGCAGGTGCTGCTGGCCGGTGTCGGGGCGGTCAAGACGGATGCCGGGCTGCGGTGGGTGCATGTCGACGCAAGCACCAACAATCTCCAGCGGATCGAAACCGGCGGCTTCGTCCACGATATCCTGCCGGCCAGCCGAATGCATGACGACATGGATCATGTTACCCAAGTCGTCGGCGGCACATGCTTCCGCTCCGTGATCGCAGCCGACCGTTCCCTGCCGGCTCTGCAACGCCACGATCTGATCGCGGTGCTGGACGCCGGCATGTATGCCGAGGTTTTCGCGAACCAGTTCAACGGGGTGCCGCGTCCCGCAGGCGTTCTTGTCTGCAGGGACGGCAGTGTCGAACTGATCCGCGCGGCGGAGACCTATCAGGATATCTTCGCCTGCCATATTGTGCCGGCCCGCTTTGCCCCAGTCCCTGAGGAGTAGATCGCATGTCCAACACACAGCAAACCTTCTTCGCCGATCCGGTCTCTGAGCGGCTCTTCCATTCGCTCGTGGCGCTGGCTGCCGAGGTGAACGTTCTGCGCGACCGTGTGGCGCAGCTTGAAAGCGGCGCCGTTCCCCTCGCGCCGGCCGAAGTCAGCGCAGCCGCCGACGCGTTCGTCTGGCACGTATTCGGCGACCTCGTGCGCGCCTGAGCAGCAGACCAACAGCGGAGACCACCATGTCCAACCCGGATTTTGCCCGTCTGAGCCTTGATGCCGAAACGCAGTCCTTTCAGTCCTTTATCGGCGCCTTCCGCCGGCTTTGGGCAGGGCCGCTCTACCGTGCCCTGCGGGATGAATCCCGCAGTCTGGACCATCAGGCGCTTGACGATTATCCGGCCTTTGAGGCCGCGCTCAGATATCGACCCAAGCATCAGTTCTTCGGCTGGCTGGAACACAACCTGCAGAAGATGAAATACGAAGGCAGATGGGGCATCGTTCACGCCGCCAATGCCGAGCGCGAGACGATCGAGACGCAGATGGCCGCTCCGATCGGTGGCAATCGCCTGACCGAAGATCCCTCGCTGCAGCTTCCGGACTATTACGAGGAGAACGACTTCCACCAGCATCCCGGCGGGTTGCGCGAAGATCCCCTGGCCGCGGTGATCTACCGCGAAAGTGCCAGCGCGGCAGGGGGCGTTGTCGGCAAGGCCGATCTGCACGCCCGCTATGTGCGGGCCCTTCTCGGCGATGAGAAGGCGCGCAAGGTCATTGATATCGGCTGCGGTTTCGGGCGCAGCACTTTCGCCTTCACCGCCGCATCCCCCGATACGTCGGCTGTCGGCGTCGATCTGTCAGCCTCCTGCGTGCGCCTCTCGGCCCATCTGGCGGAGGGCCGCCCCGATCAGGACCGGGTGCATTTCACGCAGGCCGACGGCGTCAACCTGCCGTTCGCGGATGGCGGCTTCGACCTTTTCACCTCGACCATGCTTCTGCACGAGATGCCGGCCACCGCCATCCGTGAGCTGATCGCCGAAGCCTTCCGCGTGCTTGAGCCCGGCGGGATCTCCGCGCATCTCGACTTCCTGCCGCCGCCTGACAACTTCCTGCGCGCACTCTACCTCGGCCATTCAGACCGCAACGCTGAACCCTTCATGCGCGAGCTCGCTGAAATGGACATGGTGGCCGAGCACGAAAAGGCAGGCTTCGTGGACGTCCAGATCGTGCCCTTCGCGGAAGATGACCAGGGGCTGGGCGAAAAATGGCGTCTGCCCTGGACGATCATCCGCGCCCGCAAGCCGGCGGGAGCGAAGTGATGCAATCTCCGCCCCTCCGTCGCGGCTTCGTGGATGTCGCCGGCGGGCAGGTTCACTACCGCACCGGAGGCGAACAGAAGGGCGTCCCGCTCATCCTGATGCATCCTTCGCCCGGCTCGGGCTTGATGCTCAAGCCGCTGCTTGAAGCGATGGGCCGCAAACGCTGGACGATTGCACTGGATACCCGCGGCAATGGCGATTCATCGCCGCTGACGGGAACACCCGAGATTGCCGATTTCGCCGCGGCCGCGTGGGAGGCCATAGATGCCATGGGCATCGACGAATGCTGCCTTCTCGGCACCCACACGGGGGCCTCCATCGCGGCAGAGGCGTCGATCCAGCACCCCGCCCGGGTGCGCCGCCTGATCATCGACAACATGGGGCTTTGGTCCAGTGCCCAGCGTGACAGCCATCTGGCCAGAAACGCCCCGGCCATCAAGCCCGATCTCATGGGCAGCCAGTTCAACTGGGCCTGGCACTATTGTCGTGACCAATATCTCTTTGCGCCCTGGTATGAACGGAAAGAGGCCAACCGGCGTCACATCGACCTGCCGGAACCCGAAGTGCTGCATGAACTCGTCGTCGAAGTGCTCAAGGCGCTTGGCACCTACAACATGTCCTATTCGGCAGCCGCACGTTTCCCCAAGCGTGACAGGCTTCCGCTCGTTTCCGTGCCCACCATGGTCTCTTCGAACGAGCGTGATCCGCTGAAGCGATATCTCGACGAATTGCATGCGCTGGTGAAGGGATCGGTCAAGGCAATGGTCGGCGATCTTGAAACTGACGGGGGCGCAATCGCGGCCGCTGAAATTTATGAGCCCTTCCTTGCCAGTTAAGCGCTACTGGTCATCTGGCGGCCGGTTCTCCATGATCAGTCACCCAAGGCCACATTTGAGAGGGCAGCAGAGGAGGCAGGACAATTGAGTACCGACAACAAGCTGCAATCAGACGGAAATGAAGCACCCGCGCAGCGCGGTGACACGCGAGGAGACGAGGTTTTCGAGAAGATCCTGAACCTGATCCTCTCCTGCGAACTCCCCCCCGGTGCCTTCGTCAACGAGTCCACCCTCGCCGCCGAATTCGGTGTGAGCCGGGGCCCCGTTCGCGAGGCTATCCGCCGCCTCCAGGGCATTCAACTGGTTACCCGGGAACCCTATGTCCGAGCCCGGGTGGTGACGCTGACCAAGCGCGGCGTGGTTGAACTGTTCGAGACGCGCGAGGCGCTGGAGGGCTTTGCCTGCCGACTGGCGACCCAGAGCATGACCGATGAGCAGATCATGGCTCTCGATCAGGAACTCGACAGCATGCGCCACCCCGCCTCCGACAACTCTGCCCATTTCGACTTTCACGAGCGTATCGTCCGTGACAGCGGAAATCAGCGGATCATCGACATTCTCTGCGGTGACCTCTACCATCTCCTGCGGATCTATCGCCGGATTTCCGGGGCCGTGCCCGAGCGCCGGGAAGTCGCCTTCCACGAACATTGGCAGATCATCCGCGCGCTGAGGATCCGCGAGGCCGATCTCGCAGAGTCCCTCATGCGCTCCCACATCCGACGCGCGAGAGAGCAAATCCTGAACAGCGGCTCGTTCGATTCCTGAAGTGCCATAGCCGGTGTCGGCACCATCCCGTGTAAACCAACCGGGTGGTCTTTCGGCGCCTCATGCGCGGTGATTTTCCGTCACGCTGGACATGCAGGCCATCCAAACGGCGGTATTGGCAGGCCGCTGCCACCCTTGCTTTCCTTGAAAGGCTCGAGACGCTCGATCCGTTACAGCCTTGAGCCGGTGGGTTCAGGACGGCGGATCAGGCCACGGGCGTTTACACTCAGGCCCCCGGAACGAAACAGGATCGGCAAGTTGCGACCGATCCTCCGTGCTGATGAGGAGAAGACGCCATATACACGACAAAATATGACGTGGATTTTATCTTTACAATATACGACTATTCCTGTAGTTATTATTGTCATAAAGGGAATCGCCATCGTCAGGCAGTACGGGAGAAACATGATGCGTGTGACACTCCGAGCCGACAGGACAGGCCCTCATGACGGGTGTCCCGCTGTCGCAGGCCCGTGCGGTCCGACTGATCGACCGGCGCACGCGCGCCAGACCCACCGCATCAGCGAAGGCCCTCTGGCGCTTCTCGCCGGTCTCCCGGGCATGGCGGTCGCCGACGCTTTCCAGCCGCAGCGCACCGGTGCGGGAGACCCGCACCAAGCCGATCGGCATGGATATAAGCAAGGGTGGAGGCTGCAAATGATATCGGCCTCGCTTGTCCGGCACCACATTTCGGCTCTCGCACCTTATCGCCCGATGAACCCGACCCATCCCCGAACTCGACAGGATAAAACCATGTTTGCCACCATCACCCTTGCTGGCACCGTGACGGCTCAGAGACCAGTTGCCGACACACATGCCGACGGTCGTGCCCTCATCGCCAACGGCTTGCGCCGTCTGACCGGTGGGCCAGCGGCGCGCGCCGTCCGCAGCGCATTGTCGGCCCTGGCACTCGCCACGCTCACCCTCAGCGCGGCCCCTGCCCAGGTTCGGGCCGAGTCTCTTCTCAACGTCAGCTACGATCCGACGCGCGAATTGTATCGCGAGGTCAACGAGGCGTTCAGCGCCTGGTGGGTGGCGCAAGGCAATGACGCCCCCGTGATCGAAGTCAGCCATGGCGGGTCCGGCTCACAGGCGCGCGCGGTGATCGACGGGCTGGAGGCGCAGATAGTGACGCTGGCCCTTGCCGCCGACATCGACAAGATCGCCGAGGCCGGCAAGCTGCCTGCGGACTGGCAATCGAAGCTGCCGCATAACTCGTCACCTTACACCAGCACGATCGTCTTCCTGGTACGGCAAGGCAATCCCAAGGGCCTGACCGACTGGGGCGATCTGGTTGCCGACGGGGTGGAAGTGATCACCCCCAACCCGAAGACATCCGGCGGCGCGCGCTGGAGCTATCTGGCGGCCTGGGCCTGGGCCGAAAAGAACGGACAGGACCCCAGGGAGTTTGTCAGCAAGCTGTTCAGAAACGTGCCCGTGCTGGACAGCGGCGCCCGTGGATCGACCACCACCTTCGCCCAGCGCGGCATCGGTGACGTCCTGCTGGCCTGGGAAAACGAAGCCTATCTCGCGCTGAAGGAACTGGGTGAGGATCAGTTCGATATCGTGGTGCCTTCGGTCTCTATTCTGGCAGAGCCGCCGGTGGCGCTGGTGGAAGCCAACATCAGGTCCGATGAACAGCGCAAGCTGGCCGAAGCCTACCTGAACTATCTCTACTCACCCGAAGGTCAGGCGATTGCCTTCAAGCACTTCTACCGCGCCTGGGACACGTCGGCCGCCAATCCCGAAGACGTCGCCCGCCTGTCCCAACTGGACCTCGTGGACATTGCCAGCTTCGGCGGTTGGGCCAAGGTTCAGCCGGAGCACTTCGGCGACGGCGGCATCTTCGACCAGATCTACGTGCCGCAGTGAGAAGCCATGATGGGCAGACCTTTCATCCATAGATCCCCGATGCCCGGCCTTGGCCTGTCCATGGGGATCACCCTGACGATGCTGTCCATCGTCGTTCTCCTGCCCATCGGCGCCCTTCTTCTGAAGGGCGCCAGCTATGGCCCGGCAGGCATCTGGGAAACCGTGAACCGTGAGCGTGTCTGGGCAGCGCTTTTCCTGTCATTCCGACTGTCACTGTTCGCGGCACTGTTCAATCTGGTCTTCGGCGTGGCTCTGGCCTGGGTTCTGGTGCGCTATCGCTTTCCCGGCCGACGCATCCTGGACGCCGCCGTCGACCTGCCCTTTGCGCTGCCTACCGCAGTCGCGGGCATCGCTCTGACCGCGCTCTATGCCCCCAACGGCGCCTTCGGCCGGCTCGCCGCCCTCATCGGCTGGAAGATCGCCTACACGCAATGGGGGATCTTCATTGCGCTGGTCTTCGTCGGTTTGCCCTTCGTGACCCGCACCGTGCAGCCCGTGGTAGAAGAAATCGAGCGCGAGGTCGAAGAAGCCTCGGCCACGCTGGGTGCCTCGCGCCTCCACACCGTCCGCCACATCATCCTGCCCATGCTGGCGCCCGCTGCCCTGACAGGGTTTGCCCTGTCGCTGGCAAGGGCGGTGGGCGAATACGGATCGGTCATCTTCATCGCCGGCAACATCCCGATGGTGACCGAGATTGCGCCGCTGTTGATCATCATCCGGCTGGAAGAGTTCAACTATGACGCCGCCGCGGCCATCGGCATCGCCATGCTGCTGATCAGTTTCTTGATGCTCCTGGTGATCAACCTCATCCAGGTCTGGAGCCGCCGGAGAATTGGTGATGTCTGACACATCCCTCGCAAGAAAACCCGCCCGCTTCCGCCCGGCCACCGAGGAAAGTCCTGCCGCCCGCCGGGCATTGATCGGCGTGGCCTTCCTCGGCCTCGGGATCCTGGCCTTCGCACCGCTGATCGCGGTCTTTGCCGAGGCTCTGGCCGACGGCATCGCAGCCTCGCTCCGAAGTCTCGCCAGCCCCGATGCGCGCGCTGCGATCCGGCTTACACTCACCATCGCCGCCATCTCGGTGCCGCTCAATGCCATCTTCGGCATTGCTGCGGCATGGTTCATCACCAAGTTCGACTTCCGCGGCAAGGCGTTCCTGATCACGCTGATCGATCTGCCCTTCTCGGTCAGCCCCGTGGTCGCCGGCCTCTGCATCATGCTGATGTTCGGCACGAACGGCCTTGCCGGCGGTTGGCTGGCCACCATGGGCTATCCCATCGTCTTCGCCATACCGGGCATCATCCTTGCCACCCTGTTCGTGACCTTTCCCTTCGTCGCCCGCGAGTTGATCCCGGTGATGATCGAACAGGGTCGCTCCGAGGAGGAGGCGGCCCTCACCCTCGGTGCCTCCGGCTGGCGCATCTTCCGGACCGTCACGCTGCCGAACATCCGCTGGGCGCTCCTTTACGGTGTCCTGCTCTGCAGCGCCCGCGCGATGGGAGAGTTCGGGGCCGTCGCAGTCGTATCGGGCAAGATACGTGGCCAGACCGCCACGATGCCGATCACAATCGAGATGCTCTATCAGGAATACCTCCCGGTCGCGGCCTTCAGTCTCGCGGCCGTCCTTGCCCTGCTGGCGCTCGTCACCCTTCTTCTGAAAACCGTGCTGGAAATTCGCCATGCAGACCAGCTTGCTGCAACACTCCGCCGCTAGGAGACCGTCCATGCATATCGAAATCGATGAAATCTCCAAACAGTTCGGCACCACGGCAGCGCTTCACCCGGTGTCGCTGTCTCTCCCCTCCGGCGCGCTGGTGGCATTGCTCGGCCCCTCGGGCTCGGGCAAGACCACGCTTCTTCGCATCCTCGGCGGGCTCGAATTTCCAAGCTCGGGCCGTGTCCTCCTTGACGGGCAGGACGCTACGGGGCTGACGGTGCAGGAACGGCGCGCGGGCTTCGTGTTCCAAAGCTATGCGCTGTTCCGTCATATGACGGTGTTCGACAACATCGCCTATGGCCTGAACGCCCGGCCCCGGGCGTCCCGCCCGCCCAAGGCCGAAATCGCCCGCCGCGTGACCCGACTGCTGGAACTGATCCAGTTGCCCGACATCGGCGCGCGTTATCCCGGCCAATTGTCGGGCGGTCAGCGTCAGCGTGTCGCCCTCGCCCGTGCGCTGGCCATCGAACCGCGGATGCTGCTTCTGGACGAACCTTTCGGCGCGCTGGATGCCAAGATCCGCAAGGAACTGCGCCAGGGCCTGCGCGACATTCACGACACCACCGGCCTGACCACCATTTTCGTCACCCACGACCAGGAAGAGGCGATGGGACTGGCCGATCTGGTGGTGGTGATGTCGATGGGCCGGATCGAACAGATCGGCAAACCGCAGGACATCCGCTCCCGGCCGGCCACGCCCTTCGTGCGCGAATTCATCACCGCATGATGCGCCGGCACGATCAGCCCACCGGACGGGCAGCGGCTCTGGCTGATTTTCCGTGTCGCGCCACGATATCCGGCGTGCACCCGTAGCCGCTTTTAGCCGTTAGGTTCAACCGCTGAAGCTCATCGCGGCGGCGGCGGTCGTGAGGAACCCCTGGGCCGGCCGGGGCTATGTCGAAGATCTGAAACCCGGCATCCAGGAGGTCGCCTCCGATCCGGGCACCTTGCTGACCGGCATGACCCTTGATGCGGCCTGAGGCGGCGAGGTGATTGAAGGCTATGGCAAGGCCGCAGTCTGCGGCCTTGACTGCGAGGTCGAACACGCTTCCGCGTTGATCCATACCTTGCGCTTCGGCAATCACTACCGACAGGCAGTCGGCGCGAAGACCTACCTTGCCTTCACCAATACCCTTGGCCGGCGAATTGCCCGATCATGGTGCCGCTGATGGACAAGAATGACGAAGGCCTCCGCTCGCATTCCCTGACCATCCAGTTCGCGATCCCCGATACCCCGGCGGCGGACGAAATCGTGGTGGCGCTCGGGGCGTCGATCGGCGGACGCCCGCATCACAGGATCGGTGACCGCTATCAGGACCTGAAGGATCTTGGCCATGATGTCGCGAATCCTGCGGCTGTCTGACGGCAGTTCCGCCCGGCTGCTCGAAGCGGGAACGAGTGAGCCCTTGCTCCTGATCCACGGCGTCGGCCTTCGCGCCGAAGCCTGGGCCCCCAGTTTGAAGCGCTGGCCGCACAGTGGCACGTGATCGCTGTGGATAGCCGCGTTCGATCAGGCGGCGCTGTCCGATGACGACCTTGTGGGAAAGTTCCCGGCTGTAGTCTCCTGCCATGGCGCGCTTGATGCGCTTGACGATCGTCGCAATCGGACTGCCATCATTCTCGAATTGCTCGGCGCAGTATTCGACCCGCTTGTTTACCCGACAGCAGATGTATTCGTAATAGGCGGATTCATCGGCATCCTGAAACCGGCCCCATCGGCTGACGTCATAGACCAAGATCACCTCGAAATCGGCAGTGCCATCCTGCACATCCTGGATCAGCTGCTGCAGCGCCTCGCGACCCTCGATCCTCAGGCCACTCTTTCCAGCATCGGCATAGGATTGTACCAGTTCGAAACCGTACTCCTCCGCATATTTGCGGATCGCGTCCGACTGGTTCTCGGTCGAGTATTTCTGGTGATCGGCCGACATGCGAACATATTCGACCGCACGGCGCATGGACGGGAATTGGCCGATCCGTTCAATGAGGGCGGACCTGATCTGCCATTCCTGTCTCCCGATCAATTCACGCAGGCGTCTCCGTCTGGTTGGACCTGGGATGATATCTGGGGCGCAAAATGGAATCTGCCGCTTTTGATGTCTTCTCCACAGGTTTATCGGAGGAGGATGCCGCGATGCGGATCAAGATGGGCACATCTGTGCCGAAAATGGGCACAACTGTGCACTTGGCGGCGGATCAGGCCGCCTATCGCAAGGCCATAGCCGACACCCTGCAGCGCGAACTGGGGCCGACGCATCAGGCCATCAAGACGGTGATGCGCTGGACCGGAGCGAGTGAACGGACGGCCAAGTACTGGCTGTCTGGCGAACGTCGGCCGAGCGGAGAGCATCTGATCCTACTGGCGCAGCATTCCGATGCAGTGTTGATCGCCATCCTGACCATGGCCGGGCGGCTGTTGGACCAGCGGCAAAGATGTGCCGGATGTCCTGCGTGCGAGTTGGTGTTTCAAAACCTCGGACAAGAATCGAAATTGCCCGAGGGTTCCTGACGCTGTCCTACTGGTCGTTCAGGAAACAGGTCGCCACAATGTTCATGCGGAGATTAGAACCTCCATTCTCCGCACAATTTGCGGCGAATGGCAGGGGGATCAGGCTTTGATACCATTTCCCTGCCAATCTCTGTCACCAATCTGGCTTGACGGCAGACTGCTGGCGACAACGCCCCTTGGTGTCAGAATGAAGCCATATTCTGTTGCCAAGCGCACTTGTCGTGACTAGGTTGGCGTCAAATCCCGTTGATGACAGAATCGGCACAACTATGATCACCAAACCTTACGATCTTACGGATGCCGTCACCTATCATATCGGCACCTTTCCCCCATCCGCCCTCGACTACGAGGTACTGCTCGGGCCACTCGAAGAGGCCGCAGCCTCCCTTGCGCGGTACGATACCAAGATGTCGGGCATGGTGAACAGCGAGCTGTTCCTCGCCCCCCTCCGCCGCCAGGACGCGGTAACGTCTTCCCGGATGGAGGGGACGATCTCGACCATTGAGGAACTGTACCGGCTGGAGGCCGAGGAAGATGCGGGTAGCACCGACCCCTACCGGGAAGCGCGTAACGACGACGTCGAGACCTACCTTTACTCCCGCGCACTGCGGAATGCCCAGCAGGCCCTCGCCGAGGGCGCCCCGCTTGGCGAACACCTGATCCGCACCGCGCACCAGCAGCTGCTGTCCTTTGGACGGGGAGCCCGCAAGCGCCCCGGCAGCTACAAGGTTGAGCAGAATTACATCGGGGACGAACGACGGGGAAAGATCTACTACGTCCCCATTGCTCCCGATCAGCTGGGCCCGGCGATGACCAAACTCGTCCGCTACATCAACGAAAGTACGATGCGTCCGCTGATCCGCACCGCCATCGCCCATGTCGAGTTCGAGGCCCTGCACCCGTTCGAAGACGGCAACGGCCGGATTGGTCGAATGCTGATTACCCTGATGCTGTGGAAGCTCGGCGTCCTGCATCAGCCGAACTTTTTCGTGTCTGGTTACTTCGAAGCCCACAAGGACGAGTATATCGAAAGGATGCGCGCGGTCTCCGCCACCGGTGATTGGACCGGGTGGGTGGTATTCTTCCTTCAGGCGATGCACGCCCAGGCAACGGTCAACATCCAGACGGCAGACGCGATCTTCCGCCTGCACGGCGAGATGCGGGAGCGGTTCCGCGAAGTGCTTAACTCACAGTTCCATGATCAGGCGCTGGATTTCGTCTTCGCGAGCCCGATCTTCCGCAACGACCGCTTCGCACCCGCCTCGGGGATCCCACCGTCCTCCGCGCGCGCGCTGTCCCGGCGGCTGGTCGAGGCGGGCATGCTGCGCACCATTGAACCGGCTTCGGGGCGACGCGCGGCGATGTACGCCTTTGATCCGCTGCTCGATCTGCTGAAGGTGTGACGGTCATGGCCGCGATCATTCTGCCCGTCGATGGGGGCCTCGCAAAACGTTGACCAGGTGTTGACAAGAATCTGGAGCGACAAAAGCCGAGCGTTGTGCTCGTCTTTTAAGTATTTGATATATTTTATAGATTTTGGTTGCGGGGGCAGGATTTGAACCTGCGGCCTTCAGGTTATGAGCCTGACGAGCTACCGGGCTGCTCCACCCCGCGGGAGTTATTGCTATCGTTGATT
>JAIRJX010000309.1 GCA_031260425.1 Gemmobacter sp. | reverse complement strand
CATCGGCAATGTGCATGTGATGGCGGGGGTGCCGAGCATCTTCGAAGCCATGGTGGCAAGCGTTCTGCCGACACTGACCGGCGGCGCGCCGCTCCTCAGCCAATCCCTGCGGGTCGAGAAGGGCGAGGGCGAGATTGCCGCCCCCTTCGGTGCTCTTGCGGCAGAGTTTCCCGAGCTCTCGATGGGGTCCTATCCCTTCATCCAGAACGGCGCGCATGGTACCAATCTGGTGATCCGGGGCACCGATCCGGCACGGCTCGCTGCGGCGATGACCCGGCTTTGCACCCTGTTCGGCATGGTGGAGGGATGACGAACGGCCCCGACAGCCCGGCCGCGCCCGTTATTCTGGCGGCGATGGAGGCAACCTGGCCCCCTGCCCGCCGTATCGCCACCGGACCGTGGATATTGCGCGAGGGGCTGGGCGGCGGCCAGCGCGTCTCGGCAGCGACGGCGGAAGGCGACTGGGCCGAGGCTGACATCCCGCAGGCCGAGGCGGGGATGGCTGCGCTGAGGCAGGAGCGGCTGTTCCTGATCCGGCAGGGCGAAGAGCGGCTGGATGCAGCCCTCGCCGCACGCGGCTACCTGGTGAAGGATCCGGTGGTGGTTTGCGCTGCCCCGGTCGAAGTGGTGGCACAACCGGTCAGCGCCATGGCGGCCTTCCCGCACTGGCCACCGCTTGCCATCGCCGTTGATCTCTGGGCCGAGGGTGGCATCGGGCCGGATCGTCTGGCGGTGATGGAGCGGGTCGGGGGACTGAAGGCCGCCATCCTCGGCCGCAAGGATGATTCACCCGCCGGTTCGGCCTTCGCAGCAATGAGCGGCCCTGTCGCCATGCTGCACGCGCTGGAAGTGCGTCCCGCGATGCGCAGGCGGGGGGCCGCGCGCGACATGGTGCGTGCTGCCGCCGGCTGGGCGCGTGAGCAGGGGGCCGAGCAGTTCGCCGTGGTGGTGACCGAGGCCAACGCGCCCGCCCGCGCGCTCTACCGCGATCTCGGCATGGCGGAGACCGCGCTTTATCACTACCGCGTCGCGCCATGATGCGGTGGCTCACCCTGCTGCTGGCCGGTCTCGCGGCGCCCGCCAACGCACAGACCTTCAGCTTCCCCGCCCCGGCGACCGAAACTGCGCGCATCAGCGAGCCTGCCGCATCCTACCGGGTGCCGGTCGGGCCTTGGATGGATGGTGCGGTGCCAACCCGGTTGGCCGAAGGCACTGTCGAGCACATCGCCTGGCGGCTCGCCGCACCCCTTGCCACGCTGGATCTGATGAATGCCCTGCGCGGGCAATTGGAGGCCGACGGCTGGACGGTGGAGTTCACCTGCGAGACGGCGGCCTGCGGCGGCTACGATTTCCGCTACGCGCTGTCGCTGTTGACCGAACCGGACATGCATGTCGATCTGGGCGATTTCCGTTATCTGACCGCCGAAAAAGGACCGCTGC
This sequence comes from Gemmobacter sp., assembly GCA_031260425.1. GTDB lineage: Bacteria > Pseudomonadota > Alphaproteobacteria > Rhodobacterales > Rhodobacteraceae > Gemmobacter. The sequence goes on along the minus strand of JAIRJX010000309.1, from coordinate 6,800 downwards.
TGCTGAGCCTGACGGTGAGCCGGGCCGAGGTCGCGGCCTTCGTCCAGCTCACCCGCATCGACCCGGAGGCGGTGCCGGATGCTGCCCCTGCAGCGATCCCCGACACGGCCGCATCAGGGATCGGGCCATCCGCCGCAGCCGCGGATGCCCTGAGCTTCGCCGCCCGGCTGGAGGGTGCGGGCAGCCTGGTGCTTGACGATCTGGTCTTCGCCTCGGGGGCCGCGGATCTGGCCGGGGGCGACACGCCCTCGCTGCGCGCGCTGGCCGGATACCTCGCCGCACACCGCGAGGCGCGGGTGGCGCTGGTCGGCCATACCGATGCCTCGGGCGCGCTGGCCGGCAACATCACCCTGTCGAAGGCGCGGGCACAGGCTGTGCGCAAGGCGCTGGTCGCACTTGGCGCCGATGCGGGACGGATCGAGGCCGAGGGCGTAGGCTACCTCGCCCCCCGCGCCTCCAACCTGGCCGAGGAGGGGCGGACGAAAAATCGAAGGGTCGAGGTCATGCTGACCGCGCCCCGGATTGCCGGACCTTGAGGGGCACGGCATTCGGGATCCTCGGAGAAAGCCCGGGGGGGGTGCGGAGCGCGCCTGCCCATGCATTGGGTGAAGCCTTCCCCGCCCGGAACAAGGCGCGTTCCGCCACCGGGCCGCGCAGGCGGGCGGGCCTGCCTTTCATTGTGCAGACGGAGCAGGAAGCCACGGACTTCATCAGGAGGCGGCGAACCCTTCCCCAGCCCGGGACAAGGCACGAAGTGCCGCCGGGCAGCGCCCGACCGCCCCCCCGGGCGCTTTTGGGGACATTGGCGCGGGGATCGGAGTCAGGTGGGGTTGAGCCATAAAGTGCAGACCACAACCGTTGCGGCATCCACCCGCGGTCGGATGCCGCCCTCCATTGCGCGGGAGGACGTAGATCGGGAGGCTGTGGGTCCCCCCGGAGGCCGGCTGAACCCTGATCCAGCCCGGCCCGGGGTTCACCAGTTGTCAGGGCCCTTTTCCATGAAGCGTCTGGCGAGAAAATCGATGAAGGCCCGCACTTTGGGCTGGGTAAACCGTCCCGGCGGATAGACCGCGTAAATGCCCAGCGTCTCGATCGGCAGGCCAGGGATTGCCTCCTCTACCTGCCCCTTGCGCAGCGCCTCCGCACAGAGGAACGACGGCAGGAAGGCGATACCTAGCCCCGCCACCGCCGCATTCAGCAGGGATTGGCCGTCATTCACCGTCAGCCAGCCATTCGAACGCACCTGCCGCTTCTCGCCCGAAGGCGCCGTCACCTTCCAGACATTGCCGTTCGCCTGATTGGAATAGTGCAGAAGCTTGTGCTCGTTCAGGTCGTCGATCTTCACCGGCCGGCTGTATTTCCGGAAATAGGCGGGAGAGCCGATCATGCGTTTCGAGGTTTCGGTCAGGCGGCGGGCGCGCAGACTGGAATCCTCCAGCTCACCTACCCGGATCGCCATGTCGAACCCCTCGGAGATCAATTCGACATAGCGGTTGTTCAGCACCATGTTCACGGTGATATCGGGATATTCCAGAAGAAAATCGCCCAGTATCGGCGACAGCAGGTTCACCCCGAAATCGGTAGCCACGGAGATACGCAAAAGGCCCGAGGGCGCCGACTGCATCGAGGTGACCAGCGCATCCGCTTCGCCTGCGTCGTTGAGCACCCGACGCGCCCTGTCGTAATAGGCCAGCCCGATCTCGGTGGGGCTGACCCGTCTCGTGGTGCGGTTGAGCAATCGCGCGCCCAGACGGGCTTCCAGCGCCGAGATGTGTTTCGACACGGCTGATTTCGAGATGCCCATCTTCTTGGCGGCATCGGTGAAGCCGCCCTGATCCACCACGGTGGCGAAGGCTTCCATTTCGGTCAGTCGGTCCATTGTTGCCCCCATGCGACCTATGTGGGTTGATGTCGCATCATTGATGCCCAAATGGGGCGAGATGGGGGCACTGGCGGGACGAGGGCGCGGTATCTCCGGGGATTGTTGATGGCATATGAACGATCAGAGGCGCGCGGCAAGCCTCGTGCCCTGGTCGATTGCGCGCTTCGCGTCAAGCTCCGCCGCCACGTCGGCGCCGCCGATGATGTGCAGTTCCACCCCCGCCATCTCCAGCGCAGGGACGAGGGCGCGGTCCGGCTCCTGTCCAGCACAAATCACCACGGTATCGACCGACAGGAGCTGCGGCTGGCCGTCCAGAGTGATCGCCAGACCCTCGGGGGTCACCGCATCATAGCGCACACCGCCCAGCATCTTCACACCCTTCATCTGAAGCGCCGCGCGATGGATCCAGCCGGTGGTGCGACCCAGCTTGCGGCCCGGCTTCTCGGGCTTGCGCTGCAAAAGCCAGACCTCGCGTGCCGGTGCCTCGGGGCGCGGACCTTCGGGGGCGAGACCGCCGGGCGTCTCGCGCGGGTCGCCAACGCCCCATTCCCGCCGCCAGAGATCGGGATGAAGTGCCGGGCTTTCGCCGGCATGGACCAGAAATTCCGCCACATCGAAGCCGATGCCGCCTGCACCGATGACGGCTGCGCGGCATCCGACCGGTACGCCACGCAGCACCTCGCGATAGCCCAGCACCTGCGGCGCATCCTCGCCCACGATACCGGCGGAGCGAGGCGTGATGCCGGTGGCCAGCACCACCGCGTCGAACCCCGCCAGCATCTCCGCCGTCGCTTCGGTGCCAAGGCGCAGTTCAATGCTGCTTGCCTCCAGCTGTGCCTCGAACCAGTCGATCAGGCTGCGGAACTCCTCCTTGCCTGGAACAGCGGTGGCCAGATGCAATTGCCCGCCCACCCGCGCGGCTCGGTCGATCAGTGTCACCCCATGGCCGCGCCCGGCTGCGGTCAGCGCAGCGGCAAGCCCGGCGGGACCGGCCCCCACTACCGCGATGCGACGGGATGCAGCGGCGGGGGTGATGGTCAACTCCGTCTCGTGGCAGGCACGCGGGTTGACGAGGCAGGAGGTCAGCTTGCCGGCATAGATATGGTCGAGGCAGGCCTGGTTGCAGGCGATGCAGGGCGCGATGAGCCGCGCCTGCCCGGCTGCGGCCTTGGCGACGAAATCGGGATCGGCCAGGAAGGGGCGCGCCATCGACACCATGTCGGCCATGCCCGAGGCCAACAGCCCCTCCGCCACCTCGGGCATGTTGATGCGATTCGAGGCGATGACCGGGATGCCGACCTCGGGCCTGAGGCGCGCCGTCAGATCGGCGAAGGCAGCACGGGGCACCGAGGTCGCGATGGTCGGCACCCGCGCCTCGTGCCAGCCGATCCCGCTGTTGAGCGCCGAGGCCCCGGCAGCCTCAACCGTCTTGGCAAGCGTCACCACCTCGCCCCAGATCGAGCCATCGGGGACGAGATCGACAAGCGAGATGCGGAAGATCAGGATCGCCTCGCCGATTGCCGCGCGCACCCGGCGCACCACCTCGACCGGCAGGCGCATCCGGTTCTCAAAACTGCCGCCCCAGTGGTCCTCGCGTCGGTTGACATGGCGCACCAGGAACTGGTTGAGCAGATAGCCTTCCGACCCCATCACCTCCACCCCGTCATAGCCGGCTTCGATGGCACGCGTGGCGGCGGTGGCGATGTCGGTGATCTGCTTTTCGATGCCCGCCTCGTCCAGCGCATGTGGCGGAAAGGGCGAGATCGGCGATTTCACCGCCGAGGCCGAGACGCAATCCGGGCTGAAGGCATAGCGCCCGGCATGGAGGATCTGCATCACGATCCGCCCGCCCTCCGCATGAACCCGATCGGTGACGCGGCGGTGATTGGCAATGTCGTGCAGGGTGTAAAGCCCGGCGGCGCCGGGAAACACCCCGCCCTCGCGATTGGGCGCCACGCCGCCGGTGACGATCAACCCCGCGCCACCTTGTGCGCGGGCAGCATAGAAGGCCGCCACCCTGTCCCAGTCGCCGGCTTCCTCCAGCCCGGTATGCATGGAACCCATCATCACCCGGTTACGCAGCGGGACGGTGCCGAGGGTGATCGGGGCGAGCATGTGGGGGTAGCGGGTCATGGCGGCATCCGGGAGGAGGGTTCGGGGTGAGAGACTGGCAAAGCCCGGCGCGACTGTCATCGTCTACGCTGCGTCACGGGCGGTGGTGCCTGCACTACCGACGCCCGGGGCGGGAAGGCATTCAGGGTCACCCGGAGCACGCCATGAAGTACCCGCATCCTCCCTCCCCAACCCCGTGTGAGACCTCCCCTGACCCGGAACAAGGCACGAAGCACCGCCGTCCGTCCCACAGGATGCCGATCGGGTAAGCGGCAACCACAACCATTGCGGCACTCGCTCAAGGGGTGCGGGATGTCAAAGGCGAAGGCTGCAGCCACGAACCGGCTGGCACCGGCCCGCACCCGAGCCCGAGCCCCGTCCTTTCGCGGCGCCATATGACAGGGCTCAACCGGCCACGGACTTCATAAGAAAGCCGCCTGAACTGCGAATTAATGTGGATCCGTTCCGCCCCGTTCCGGGTTGAGGCAGCGGGTCAAAGGCCCTATTCCCGACCATATCAGACAGGAGGGCAGGATGGACACCACCACAATCGAGGCCCTGTTCACCCGCACCGACGGCACGTTCCTCTGCGCCCGCTGGGGCCGACCCATCGTGCCGGTGGTGTTCGGGATCGAGGATGACACGCTCTCCGTCGTCAAGGGGGCCATCGAGGCGGTAGTAGCGCTGGCCGGACATCGGATGGCCGAGACCGACCCGGAGCTTGGCGCGAACCTCATGATGTTCTTCTTCCGCGACTGGGCGGAACTGCCGCAGGTGCCGGGTCTTGACCGGCTGGTGCCGGGGCTTGGCCCGCTTTGCGGGCGGCTCGCGGCACAGGAGGCGAACCAGTATCGCCTGTTCCGTTTCGATCCGGAGGGTGCGATCCGGGCTGCCTTCGTCTTCCTGCGCATGGATACCGCCCTTGCCGCCATGCCGGTGGAGACGCTGGCGCTGACCCAGGCCGCGCAGATGATCCTGCTCTGGTCGGACCGCGCCTTCGCCGATGCCTCGCCCCTGGCCCGCGCCGGAGATACAGTCCTTCTGCGGCCGGAGATCGGCGCGCTGATCCGCGCCGCCTACGACCCCGTGCTGCCGGCGGTCGCGCATGACCCCGCCCATGCACTGCGCCTTGCCGCGAGGGCCTGACATGCACCGCCTGCCCCTGCGTGTCTACTATGAGGATACCGACCTTGCCGGCATCGTCTATTACGCCAACTACCTGAAATTCATCGAGCGCGGCCGCAGCGAATGGGTGCGCGGACGCGGGCTGGACCAGATGCGCCTGCGGGCGGATCCGGGGATCGTCTTTGCCGTGCGGCGGGTCGAGGCCGACTACTTCCACCCGGCGCTGTTCGGCGATGATCTGGTGGTGACAACGACACCGGTCACCCTTGGGGGCGCACGGATCGAACTGGACCAGCAGGTGTTGCGCGGGCCGGAAGTGCTGTTCGCCGCCCGCATCACGCTGGTCTGTCTCGGAGCCGACGGCAAACCGCACCGGGTGCCGGAAGCCGTGCGCACAGCCCTGGCCGCCGGTTGAGCACTGTCCCCGGAAGGCAGGCTGACCTCACCCGAGACGATGTGACCCTCGGGGCAACCGAAGGGCAGCGCTACGCCCGCAGACGGGCACAAGTTACGGCTGCGGTCCGCGCCTTGCGGTGCGCCGCCGCCGCACGTTCCGGGTGGGGAAGAGCACGTGGGCTTCCGGGCGTGAGGTGACACGCCATGTCCATCGTCAGCCGCGGCCGCCCGCAAGGCGCCTGAATACCCGCTCCCCCTCGGCGTCAATTCGCGGGTTGACGAGGATGTGTTGGCAATCCCCCTGAAAACCGGATAGAATCACCTGTAAGGAAGGGCTGGATACAAGGCCCCGCAAGCAAGAGCAGGCGCAATGGAAACGGAAGCCCTCGGAATGGCGGCGGAGATGGATTTCTCTGTGCTCGCCCTTTTCGCCCGCGCGACGATCACCGTGAAGCTGGTGATGATCGTGCTGCTGATCATGTCCTTCTGGTCCTGGGCGATCATCATCCGCAAACATATCATGTTCCGCTCCGCCCGTGCCGAGGCCGGGATTTTCGACCGCGCCTTCTGGTCGGGCGAGCCGCTGGACGAGTTGCTCGAGAAGATCGGTCCAGTGCCGGAAGGCCCGAGCGAGAAGATCTTCGCCGCCGGCATGACCGAATGGCGACGCAGCCACCGTTCCGATGGCGGGCTGATCGCCGGGGCGCAATCGCGGATCGACCGGGCGATGGATGTGGCGATCGCACGCGAAGGCGAACAGTTGAACAGCGGCCTGAGCTTTCTGGCCACCGTCGGCTCCACCGCGCCGTTCATCGGCCTTTTCGGCACGGTCTACGGCATCATGCACGCCTTCACCCAGATTGCCGCGACCCGCAACACCGATCTTGCTACCGTGGCGCCCGGCATCGCCGAGGCGCTGATGGCCACCGGCATCGGCCTTGTCGCCGCCATTCCGGCGGTGGTGTTCTACAACAAGCTCAACGCCGACAGCGAGCGCATCCTCGGCGGCTACGAGGCCTTCGCCGACGAATTCGCCACCATCCTGTCACGCCAGCTGGATAGCTGAGCCATGGGGGCCGGGGTCATCAGAAAATCCGGAGGCGGACGGCGCGGACGGCGGCGTGGCTCCGCCGCCGCCATGGCCGATATCAACATCACACCCTTTGTGGACGTAATGCTGGTGCTTCTCATCATCTTCATGGTGGCGGCGCCGATGCTCACCGTCGGCGTGCCGGTGAAACTGCCGGAAACCGCCGCCGCCAGCCTGCCGACCGAGCAGGAAAAG
>JAIRJX010000125.1 GCA_031260425.1 Gemmobacter sp. | reverse complement strand
GGCTTTGTCACAGCCATATTGTGCCAGATAGGCTTCGGGATCGGTGCCGTCATAGCTGCTGGAATACATCTCGACATCGGCGTAAAACTTCTGCCGCGTATCGGGAGAACCGGCATCGCCGCCGAAGAAGACCGATCCGTCGACCGCCTTCAGCTCCACCCCGATGCCGATCTCGTTCCACCAGCCCTTGACCAGCGCCTGAATGTTCTGCCGCACCGGATTGACCGAGGTCTGGTAGAGCAGCCGGAGATCCCGCCCATCCTTGTCGCGGATGCCGTCGCCGTCGCTGTCGATCCAGCCCGCCGTGTCGAGCAGGTGGCGCGCGCCCTCCACGTCCTGCGTGGCGCAGCCGGTATTCCCGGAGGCAGAGAGGGTGGGGGCCGGCACGATGTCGCAGGTGACGCGGCCCGATGCGCCGTAGCCGATCTCGACCAGCAGATTGCGGTCGATCGCCATGGAAAGCGCCTGTCGCACCCGCAGGTCGGACAGGATGGGATGTGGATGGCGGGCGGTGGCGCGCTCGCCCTCGGGCAGGGCCGGCGAAGGATCGGTCAGGTTCACCTCGATCCGCTCGACCTGGGTGCTGAAGCCGGTGGCGAAATGGCCCCTGCCGGCCGCCGCCATCGTCTCCTGCAGGTCGGGCGGGATCAGCGTATTCCAGGCATAGTCGATCTCGCCGGTCTCCATCACGGCGCGCGCGGCGCCGGCGGCATCACCACCGCCCTTCACGGTGGCGGTGGCGAAGACGGGCCGCGCCGGGTCGCGAAAGCGCGGATTGGCTTCGAGTTGCAGCACGTCATTGGTGCGGAAATCGACGACCCGGAACGGACCGGTGCCGATCGGGGCGAAGTTCTGTGCCGAGCAACCGGCCGCCGCCGCGCCGAGGCAGGCGGTGAATTGCGCCTTCTGCAGGACCGGCGCGGTGGAGCCCACGAAAGCGGTGAACGGATAGGGTTTGGGCGCGCTGAAGCCGATCCGGACCGTCAGCGGATCAATCGCCTCGACCGTCTCGATCCCCTCGAACCGGGCGAGCTGCGCACAGCCGCCATCGGGATTCATGCAGTATCCGGCGGTGAACACCACATCCTCGGCCGTTACCGGGCTGCCGTCCGACCAGGTGAGCCCCGGCTTCAGCCGCCAGGTGATCGCGCGCCGGTCCGCCGATATCCCGCCATTTTCCGATGTGGGGATCTCGGCCGCGAGACGGGGAATCAGGGCACCGGTCTCGTCGAACCCGGCCAGCGGCTCCAGGATCATGGCAGCCGCCTCGACATCCTTGGTGCCCGAGGAAAGGTAGGGGTTGAGTGTCGAGACCGCCTGCCAGAACAGGATATTCACATGCCCGTCGGAGCCTCGCGCAGCTTCGGCGCCCTGGGCGAGCAGGGCAAGCGCCGCCGCGCCGGCAAGGGTGGTCCGCAATGGAGCGACCACTGCCATCCGTCCGGTTTTCCAGGTGGCCCGCAGGGGTGATACGGCGGGGCGACCGGCACAGACGGTCCGGTCCGCACGGCCCTGCCGGGCGCTTCCTGCGTTGAAGTCGTCCACTTCCGGCACCGTTCTTTCGGTGGTGGGCATGATTTTCCCCGTATTCCTTGCAGCTACTCGATCTGGCGAGGCGCGTTTTTGTGCGTTCTCTTTCGTCGCAAACACTCATCCATTTTTTCTTCCGCTGCAAGCATCTTGGCTCATCTGGCGTGCGGTCATCGGGTAGGGCTTGCAGGCGTCTCCAAAAAGGCGAGAACGGCGAGCCGCCGGCCGATGCTGCGCCGGCCCGCAGGGGGCATCCGGTGCGGCGGCGTCAGCGGTGCCTTCGTCGTTGGTCCTTTCAGAACTTGCCCTTCCTCACGACACATGGGACCGGTTGGGGAGGTGACCACTTCGCCATGCAGCAGAGGATAGTACCCACCGGGAGGGCAGGCGCTGCCCGGCGGTGCTGCTTACCTTGTTCGGGGCAGGGAGAGGGGCTCACAAGGAACAGGCATCAGAACGATATTCCAGCCGGATACAGGCGAGTATCGATCATGATGGCCACCATTCCAGCCTAGCCGATGGCAGGGGGCCGCAGATGCGGATGGCGTCGCTCGATCTCCTCCAGCACGCGGCGGAGGTCCTCGACACCGATATTGGCGGAGAGGCGCAGGCTGTCGAGCAGTTCTTCCAGTTCTTCCGGCGGAGGCAGGTCGCGGCGCTGCGGTGGCGGCGGCACGGCTGCGTCGGAGGGCAGGCGGAACGGATAGACCCGGCCCGTCGTCCGGTTGAACAGGATGGCGAGCAGGACGAGCAGTGCCGTGTCGAGCCCCACAGGCAGGAGGACGAAGGCAAAGCCGGCCTCCTGCACCTGCGGCCCACCCAGTGCGACGGCCAGCGCCACCGCCGCCCCCGGCGGGTGCATGGCGCACAGGAGCATCTGTGCCACGAAGGCGCCGCTCACCGCCAGCCCGATGGCGGCGGGCAGGGGCAGACCGAGACGCAGCACCGCGACCGCGACCAGCGCACTGGCCATATTGCCGACGATCGCCGACCAGGGCTGCGCCAGCGGGCTGTTCGGCACCGCAAAGAGCAGAAAGGCCGAAGCGCCGAGCGGGGCGATCAGCACATAACCCGGCGCGCCGCCCCCGAACCATCGGAGCCCGAGCGCGCAGATGGCGAGCGCGCCCCCTGCGGTCAGTGCGGCTCGCCAGATTTCGCGCGTCTTCGGCCGGTGCATCGCCGGGCCGAGGTGAACCAGCGCGTTGCGGATCCGCCCGGACGGGGAGAGCATGCGCTCAGCCACCGGTATGACTCATGTGCCGGGTCATCCGGCCCGCAACACGCTGGCGGGAATAGTCGAAATCGTGGCCCTTCGGCTTGCGGGCGATGGCGGCACGGATCGCGGCCTCCAGCGGCGCATCGTCCACGCCCCCCCGCAGCGGCGCGCGCAGGTCGGCCACGTCCTCCTGCCCGAGGCACATATAAAGTTCGCCGGTGCAGGTCAGCCGCACCCGATTGCAGCTTTCGCAGAAGTTATGGGTCATCGGCGTGATGAAGCCGATCTTCTGGCCGGTCTCCTCCAGCCGGACATAGCGCGCCGGGCCGCCCGTGCGCTCGTCCAGATCATTGATCCGGTATTGGGCAGCGAGGCGCGCCCGCAGATCGCTGAGCGGCCAGTATTGCTCCAGCCGGCCCTCATTGCCCAGATCGCCCATCGGCATGACCTCGATGAAGGTCAGGTCGTGCCCCTCGCGCCCGCACCATTCGACCAGCGGGAAAAGCTCGTCCTCGTTCACGCCCTTCAACGCCACGGCGTTGATCTTCACCCTGAGCCCCGCATCGCGCGCGGCCGTGATGCCGTCCAGCACCTGATCGAGCCGGCCCCAGCGGGTGATCGCGGCGAATTTCGCAGGATCGAGCGTGTCGAGCGAGACATTGACCCGCCGCACCCCGCATTCGGCCAGATCCTGCGCGAAACGGCCAAGCTGGCTGCCATTGGTGGTCAGCGTCAGCTCGTGGAGCGCGCCGCTGCCCAGATGGCGCGACATGGCGCGAAGGAAGGTGAGGATGCCCTTGCGCACCAGCGGCTCCCCTCCGGTGATGCGCAGCTTCTGCACCCCGAGCCGCACGAAGGCCGAACAGAGCCGGTCCAGTTCCTCCAGCGTCAGCAGATCGGCCTTGGGCAGGAAAGTCATGTGCTCCGACATGCAGTAGACACAGCGGAAATCGCAACGATCCGTCACCGATACGCGCAGGTATCGGATGGTACGGGCGAAAGGGTCGATCAGCGGCGCATTCATGGGGGAAACCTAGGCAGTCGGCAGAGGCGGGACAAGCGCGAATCCGACGCATGATACGCCGTTTCCCCGGCTGGCCACGGGTGGTGCTGCAATGTGCCGGGTTCTGCCGCCGCCGGTCAGGCTGGTGGGCGGAGAACCGCAGGTGTCGCCACACCGGCAATGCACGGTGAGCGCTCGTCGGTATCCGGACCAGAATGGGCCTGAAATCCTCCCCGGTGCCCGCGAAACCTCGTGGAAAGGCGCCTGCTTCTGCCTGCCGTACTCCGCACGACAGAGGGCAGGGTCCGACCGCGGGTGGGCTCTCCTGCGGTTGTGGTCTGCACTTTATGGTGACACTCCGCCTGACGCCGATCCCGCGCCAGCGTCCCCAAAGCGCCCGCTCCGGGGGGGGCTCACACGGGGCTGGCAAGAGTGTTTCCATGAACCGGTCATGGCCACCCCGGCGAGCGACTTTTGAATGCCGGTCCGCTCCGGGATGTCGATCGGGCGCAGCATCCCGGCGGTTTCATCCCGGCAGGAGCCCGTGCGGCCTGCGAGGGGCGGAAACCAGAGGGGATGCATCCGGCAGGAATGCCCGTGCGGCCTGCGAGAGGGGATGCGGCCTTGCCTCCGAAAACCGCGCCTCAGCCTTGCGGCAGAAGGCGCGCGGCTTCCTTGCGGGCGAAGGGTTTCATCCTTGACCCGTATTCGGCGAGGAAGGCGGTGCTGCGGGCGGGGTCGTGTTTCGAGAGATCCCGCAGCCACCAGGCGACAGCCTTCTGGATGAACCAGTCGGGATCGGCGACATAGCTTGCGGCCCAGCCCAGCACCCGTTCCCGTGCGGCGGTCTCGGCGGGTTTCGGATGGTTCAGCCGGCAGAGCGGCAGCGTGACCACCAGCGCTGCGCGGCGCGACCACATGTGACCGGCGCGGGTCCAGCTTTCCACCTCGACGAGGCGCGCGAGATCGGCCATTACCCGCCGGTCGCCCGCCTTGCAGGCATGATCGGCGATGGCCCAGGCGTCGAATTGCGGCACCCAGCGGCAGATGAGCGCCCAGACCGCATCGTCGGGGCGGATACGGGCCTGGGTCAGCAGCTTCGCGGCAGCGATACGCGCCTCGTGGACATCGCTTTGCCAGAGCGTGTCGGCAAGCGCGATGCGCTCCTCAAGCGTCATTGCCGCGCGCCAGCCCTGGACCAGCGCGTCGATCTGCGGCACGGCAAGGCCGAGATAGCGGCGCGGCGCCTTGTGATAGGCGGCCATTTCGGCGGATCTCGCCGGATCGGCTCGGGCTTCCATCTGCGCCAGTGCCGCCGTCGCAGAGGCCGGGGGCGGCAGGTCGGGTCGCACTGCGTCGGTGGTCTCGTCGTGCGTCATCTGCGGCGCTCCATCATACGGGTGGCTCCGGGGCAGCCGGGAGCCCTTGTCCCCGCCGGTGTCGATCCGGCTGACCGGCCGCTGCGGGCTACCATGCGCTGGGGAAAGGGGCGCCTTCGCGGCGTATCACTCCTTGCCCCTGATCCCCGCCATCTGGCCTTCGGCATGGGCGCATCGGCCCTCCCGCAGCTATTCCACCGTCACCGATTTTGCGAGGTTGCGCGGCTGGTCGACATCGGTGCCCTTGGCAATGGCGGTATGATAGGCCAGCAACTGCACCGGGATAGCGTAGAGGATCGGCGCCATGAGGTCGGGCACCTGCGGCAGGGCGAGCGTCTGCCAGCAGCCCGCGCCCGCCTCGGCCACGCCCGCCGCATCCGATATCAGCACCACCTTGCCATGGCGCGCCATCACCTCCTGCATGTTCGAGACGGTCTTTTCGAACAGCGCATCGCGCGGGGCCAGCACGACCACCGGCACGCGGTTGTCGATGAGCGCGATGGGGCCGTGCTTCAACTCGCCGCTCGCATGGCCTTCGGCATGGATATAGCTGATCTCCTTCAGCTTCAGCGCACCTTCCAGCGCCAGCGGATACATCGGTCCGCGCCCGAGGAACAGCACGTCCTCTGCCTTGGCCAGCTTTCCGGACAGCGCCTGGACAGGATCGGCAAGGCCGAGCGCGTGGTTCATCAGGCCCGGAAGCTGGCGTAACGCGGCGAGGTGTTCGGCCAGTTGCCCGGCACTCAGCCGCCCCCGATCCGCCCCCGCCTTCAGCGCGAGCAGAAGCAGCACGGCAAGCTGGCAGGTGAAAGCCTTGGTGGAGGCGACGCCGACCTCGACCCCGGCAAGGATCGGCAGCGCCAGATCGCTTTCCCGCGCGATAGAGGAGGTCGGCACGTTCACCACCGAAAGCACCTTCGCCACCTTCTCCTTGGCGTAACGCAGCGCGGCCAGCGTATCGGCGGTCTCGCCCGACTGGCTGACGAAAAGCGCCCAGTCCTTGTCGGACAGCGGCGGCTCGCGGTAGCGGAACTCCGAGGCGATGTCGATGTCGCAGGGCAGGCGGGCGAGGCTTTCGAACCAGTATTTCGCTACATGGCAGGCAATATGGGCGGTGCCGCAGGCAACCAGCGTGATACGCTCAAGGGTCGAGAAATCAAGGCCGGCAGGCAGGTTCAGCCCGGCCTCTCCGATATAGTGGCGCAGCGCATCGGCCAGCACCACGGGCTGTTCGGCGATCTCCTTGGCCATGAAATGCTTGTAGCCCGCCTTCTCGATCCGGGTGGTGTCAAGCTGGATGCGGGTTTGCGCCCGGTTGGCGCGGCGGCCGGCGACGTCGAAGATCTCGGCGCCCGCACGGGTGAGGACGGCCCAGTCGCCTTCTTCCAGATAGGTCACGCGGTCGGTCATCGGCGCCAGTGCGATCGCGTCGGATCCCACGAACATCTCGCCCTCGCCATGGCCGATCGCAAGCGGGCTGCCCTTGCGGGCGCAGATCAGCAGATCCTCCTCGCCCTCGAACAGGAAGGCCAGCGCGAAGGCGCCGAAAAGGCGCGGCAGGATGGTGGCGACGGCCTCGCGCGGGGGAAGGCCCGCGGCCATTTCGCGGCGCAGCAGCGCCACCACGGTTTCCGTATCGGTCTCGGATTCGAAGGCGTGCCCCGCTGCGGCAAGTTCGCAGCGCAGCTCGCGGAAATTCTCGATGATGCCGTTATGGACCACCACCACATTGCCGGCACTGTGCGGATGGGCATTGGCGACGGTGGCCGCGCCATGGGTGGCCCAGCGGGTATGGCCGATGCCCGAGCGCCCGGCAAGCGGCTGATGCACCAGCAGATCGCTGAGATTGACGAGCTTGCCCACCGCGCGGCGGCGGTCGAGCCTTCCCTCGTTCACCGTGGCGATGCCGGCGCTGTCATAGCCGCGGTATTCCAGCCGCTTCAAGGCTTCGACCAGTTGCGGCGCGACCTGATGCTTTCCCAGGATCCCGACGATACCGCACATCAGGAGGCATCCTTCTGCTTTGCGGCCTTCGCCGCCCTGTAACGCTCAAAGAGTTTCGGCGCGAGGCCGGGCTTCACTACCTGCCGGGCGCGGCCCAGAGCCACCGCTTCAGCCGGCACATCCTCGGTGATGACCGAGCCCGAGCCGGTCAGCGCGTCGTCGCCCAGCGTCACCGGCGCTACCAGCATCGTGCCCGATCCCACGAAGACGCGCCTGCCGATCCGGGTGTGGTGCTTGCCCACCCCGTCGTAATTGCAGGTGACGGTGCCGGCGCCGATATTGCTGCCCATCCCGATATCGGCATCGCCGATATAGCTGAGGTGGCCCACCTTCACCCCCTCGTCGAGGATTGCGTTCTTGATCTCGACAAAATTGCCGACATGGACATGTTCGGCCAGTTCCGCGCCGGGGCGCAGCCGGGCGAAGGGGCCGACATCGGCACCCCGGCTGACATGGCAGCCTTCCAGATGGCAGAAGGCCTTGATCTCGGCGCCGCTCTCGATGGTGACGCCGGGGCCGAAGATCACGTTCGGCCCGATGATCGCATCGCGCCCGATCACGGTATCAAGCGCGAGGAACACTGTCTCCGGCGCGGTAAGGGTGACGCCGTTCTCCAACGCCTCGGCGCGGGCGCGGGTCTGGAAGGCGGCTTCGGCCTCGGCCAGCTGCGCGCGCGTGTTCACCCCCATCGTCTCGGCCTCGTCGCAGATGACCACACCTGCGGAAAACCCGCGCCTACGGGCCAGCCCCACGATATCGGTAAGGTAATATTCACCCGAGGCATTGGCGTTGCCGACCTCTGCCACGAGGCTGAGCAGGGTTGCGGTATCGGTGCAGATCACCCCGGAATTGCATAGGGTTATCGTGCGTTCCTCATCGGTGGCATCCTTGAACTCCACGATCCGCTCCAGCACCTCGCCCTGCGTGAGCAGCCGGCCGTAGCGGCCCGGATCGCGGGCATCGAAGCCCAGCACGACGACGTGATGGTGCGCCCGTGCCGCCAGCATCGCCTCCAGCGTTTCGGGACGGATGAAGGGGGTATCGCCGTAAAGCACCACGCAATCGCCGCCGACCCCGGCGAGCACGGGGGCCGCCTGCGCCACGGCATGGGCGGTGCCGAGCTGCTGCTGCTGCACCACGATCTCGCAGGTCTCGTCCCAGGCCCGCGCGGCGGCGGCGACCGCTTCGGCGCCATGGCCTGCGACCACCACCACCCGCGCCGGCCCGAGCGCCGCCCCGGCTTGCAGCGCGTGATGCAGGAGCGGCGCACCGGCAACCTTGTGGAGCACCTTCGGCAGGTCGGAGTTCATCCTTGTACCCTGACCCGCGGCAAGAACAACGAGAGAGACCGGCATGAAACCCCTTTCCTTCGCACAGCGCCCGTTTTAACCCGGTTGCCTGCGGGTGCAAGCCATGCGCCCTTCACACATCCTTACGGCAGGTTTCAACCCGATGACAGTCAGGCCCATGCCCGGAACGGTGGTCTTCGATCTCGACGGCACGCTTGCCGATACCTCCGCCGATCTGATCGCGGCGGCCAATGCCTGTTTCCGCGCGATGGGTCATGGCGATCTGCTCGACCCGGCGGCGGATGCATTGACCGCGCTTCGAGGGGGGCGGGCCATGCTGCGGCTGGGATTCGGGCGGCTGGGGCGCGAGGACGAGGCGCAGGTGGATGCGCAGTATCCCGTGCTGCTTTCCGCCTATGCCGAAGCGCTCGACACCCATACGCGGCTTTATCCCGGCGCTGTGGCGGCGGTGGAGGCGTTGCGGGACGCAGGCTATGCGACTGCGATCTGCACCAACAAGCCCGAGGGACTGGCCGAGACGCTGACCCGCCGCCTCGGCATCCGCGACCTGTTCGGCAGCCTGATCGGCGCCGATACGCTGGCCACCCGCAAGCCCGATGTGGCGCCCTACCACGCCTCGGTGCTGCGGGCAGGCGGCGATCCGGCGCGTTCGCTGCTGGTCGGCGATACCGAGACCGACCGGTGCACCGCCGCCGCCGCCGGCGTGCCCTGCGTGCTGGTCAGCTTCGGGCCGGAAGGGGCTGATATCGCCCGGCTGGCGCCCGAGGCGATGCTGGACGACTATGCCGACCTTCCGGCGCTGGTGGCGCGGCTGCTGGGGTGAGCCAGGGGGGATCGGCAGCGGGCTTCCCCGGAACGGCCTGAGTATTTCATGGGCGCCCATATGGCCCCTTTGCCCCTGCGGCCCGTGTGAACCCTTTCCCCGCGGGGCAGTGCTGCCCCGCCCCTCGGGCGCTTCGGGTGAAGTCGGCGCGGGGATCTAACTCAGGCGGGCTTGCACCATAAAGTGCAGACCTCGATCGTCTCGGCGCCCACCCGCAGTCAGGCGCCGCCCTCCGTTTGCGTGGAATGTCGAAGGTGGAAGCAGGAGCCTCCCCAAGGGAGTGCACGAGCGTCCGATGAATGCAGGTCCGTCCTCAACTCGTTGCGTCGGTGTTTTACGGACAGTCGGGGAATATGCGGTCGAATTCCTCCATCAGACGGGGAAGCGGCAGCCCGCGCTTCAACCGCTCATACCGGCTGGTCACGGCACTTGCCCTCTCCCCCATGGGGCCGGGCAGCCGGCGCAGGTTGAGCCGCCCAGCCCGAAAGGCTTTGGCCCCCGTTTCGTTATTGATCAACCCTGCCACCAGCATCATCAGCGCTGCGCAATGCAGCAGTTGCGCGGCGCGCCCCACATGGGCCTGCTCGGCCTGCACGGGGGCGGGGACGAGCAGTGCCAGCATGAGCGCGAGGGATCCGGGCATCGGCTGTATCCGTCTCTTGCGCGTCGTCGTCGCATCTCCGCGCCTCGCCTGCAAGGCATCGCTGCGGCAGGACGTTGACATGCCGGCGATAGCGCCGCATCAGACGGGAATGGAACAGTTCACCGGCAGCTTCACCCAGCAGGAACCCATCCCCGAGGCGGCGATCGAGGCCGCGGTTGCCGTCATGCGCGCGGGCCGGCTGCACCGCTACAATACCGCGCCGGGCGAGGTGGCGGAGACCGCGCTTCTGGAAGAGGAGTTCGCTGTCTCCATCGGTGCGCGCTACTGCCTTGCGGTGGCCTCGGGTGGCTATGCGCTGGCCTGCGCCCTGCGCGCACTGGGAGTGCAACCGGGCGAGAGGGTGCTGACCAACGCCTTCACCCTTGCCCCGGTGCCGGGCGCCATCGCCTCGCTGGGGGCGGTGCCGGTCTTCGTGGGGGTGACCGAGGGGCTGGTGATCGACCTTGATGACCTCGCGGCAAAGGCGGACGGGGTGCGGGTGCTGCTCCTGAGCCATATGCGCGGCCATATCTGCGACATGGAGCGGCTGATGGCACTGTGCGAGACGCGCGGCATCGCGGTGGTCGAGGATTGCGCCCATACGATGGGGGCCACCTGGGCGGGCCGGCCCACCGGGCGCTGGGGCGTGATGGGCTGCTTCTCTACCCAGACCTACAAGCACCTGAACTCCGGCGAGGGCGGCCTGCTGATCTCGGACGATACGGAACTGATGGCGCGGGCGGTGCTGCTTTCGGGGAGTTACATGCTCTATGATCGCCACCGCGCCGCACCACCGCCCGAAGCGTTCAGTGGCCTGCGGCTGTCGATCCCCAATATCTCGGGCCGGATGGACAACCTGCGCGCCGCCATCCTGCGCCCGCAGCTGCGCGACCTTGCCGCGCAATGTGCCCGCTGGAACGAGCGCTACCGGGTGGTGGAGCGGGGCCTGGCCGCCACGCCGGGCCTGGCGCTGATCGAACGGCCCGGGCGGGAGGGCTTCGTCGCCTCCTCCTTCCAGTTTCTGTTGCCCGGCTGGCCCGCCGGGGCGGTCCACGCCGTCCTTGCCCGCTGTGCCGCGCGCGGGGTGGAGCTGAAATGGTTCGGCGCGCCGGAGCCCGCGGGTTTCACCAGCCGCTACGATAGCTGGACCTATGTCCCCAGTGCCCCCATGCCCGCGACCGACCGCGTCCTGCAAGGCCTGATCGACATGCGCCTGCCGCTTACCTTCAGCCTGGAGGATTGCGCGTTGATCGCCCGTATCATCCGTGCCGAGGTCTCGGCGATGTATCAGGCAGGCCTCAGCCCGGAGGGGTGTGTGGAGTGAGGCGGGCGCGTGCAGGGGGCGCTCGCGCCCCCTCTTGGCCTGGCGGCCAATTCACCCCCTGAGGATATTTTTGAACAGATGATGAACAGGGAAGCGCCCAGATGTGTCTGTTCCGGCAGAGAGTGAGGGAGGGGCGCGGCGAAGGCCCACCCGCCCGTTCCGGTGGATCCGGTCAGGCGCGGCGGACGGCGGTGAGCCAGATCAGTGCGAGCAGGAGCGAAGCGATCATGTTCCAGCCGGCCATGGAGATGCCGGCCATCTGCCAGGCGATGGCGTCGCAGCGCACCACCGCGCCAACGGTCACCGTGGGGTCGAGCAGGTCGGCGGTGCTGATCCCGGTGATGGAGCCGCCCGAGCAGGAGGCCAGCCCCTCCCACCATTTCTGCTCGACGCCGACGTGAAAGAGGCCGATCCCCGCAGTGGTCAGTGCCGCCAGCGCGCCGAGGAGCGGCAACAGCCGCCCGCCAAGGGTGAAGGCGGCAAGGCCGATCAGCACCGCCGCCACATGTGGCCAGCGCTGCCAGATGCAGAGCGTGCAGGGCGCGAGCCCGCCCAGATACTGAAAGGCCAGCGCGCCGGCCAGCAGCAGCGCCGATCCCCCGGCCGCCACTGCGATGAGCATTTGTTGTCTTGTCGGCGTCATGGATTGTCTCCTGCTGTGTCAGAGCGCCTTCAGGCCGAACCACAGCCCCGCCAGCGCGAGGCAGAGGCCTGCGGCGATCCAGGGCAGCCGTTTCTCGGTAAAACCCAGGATCGTCCTTCCATAACGCCGCAGCAGCCAGGCCAGAAGGTAAAATCGTGCCCCGCGCGCCGCGATGGCGGAGAGGATGAACAGTTTCAGATCGAAGGCCAGCACGCCCGACAGGATCGTCACCACCTTGATCGGTGGTAGATGGGCGAGGCCCGAGGTCACCAGCATCAGCAGGATCGCGCCTTTGCCGGTCTCGCCGCGCAGCGCCTCGAACGCCTCGCGCTTGCTGTAGAATTCGAGCACAGGCCGCGCTATCAGGTCGAAGAAATAGTGTCCGATCACCCAGCCGAAGATGCCGCCCAGCACCGAGGCCGCAGTGGCGATGAGGGCGTAGCGCATGGCGCGTTCGGGGCGCGACAGGCACATCGGCACGAAGAGCACATCGGCGGGGATCGGAAAGACCGAGCTTTCCACGAAGGAGATCGCCCCGAGCGCCCATCCCGCGCGACGCGACCCCGCCCAGCGGAGCGTCCAGCCGTAAAGTGCGCGGAACATGGAACCTCTCCAAGGGTTTCGGCTTTCCGCTCTTGCCGCAAGCGGCGACCCGAGGTCAAGCCGATGCGGGGCTTCCGTCGGGCCCCCGGCTTGCGTTAGGGTTTCACAAACTGGTGAGGGAGTATGGTCATGGAATGGCGCAGCCGCCGGGGCAGCCGGAACATCGAGGATCGTCGTGGGCGCGGCGGTGGCGGTGTGGCGGTGGGGGGCGTCGGTGCGCTCCTGCTGTTGCTGGTCGGCGCCTATTTCGGGGTGGATGTGACGCCACTTCTGCAAGGAACGGATCCCGGGATGGGGCAGGGCGGCCAGGCCACGCTTTCGGACGAGGACCGGCAAGCGGGCGAGTTCGTCTCGGTCGTTCTGGCCGATACCGAGGAGGTCTGGGGGCAGATCTTCCCCCGACAATTGGGCAAGGACTACCGCCCGCCGGTGCTGGTGCTTTATTCCGGCGTTGCCGCGTCACCCTGCGGCAGCGCGAGCGGTGCCACCGGGCCGTTCTACTGCCCCGGTGACCGCAAGATTTATCTCGACACCGCTTTCTTCTCGACCATGGCGCGTGAACTGGGGGCGCAGGGCGATTTCGCCGCCGCCTATGTGGTGGCGCATGAGGTGGCGCATGGGGTGCAGGACCAGATCGGCATCCTCGGCAGGGCCAATCAGATGCGGTCGCAGGCCGCCGAGGCGGAGAGCAACGCGATTTCGGTGCGGATCGAGTTGCAGGCCGATTGCCTTGCAGGGATCTGGGCGCGTGGGGCCGAGGAGATGTTCGGCTCGCTCCAGGCCGGCGATGTGGAGGAGGCGGTGAATGCGGCGCACCGGATCGGCGACGACACGCTTCAGCGCAATGCCGGGCAGGTGCCGATGCCGCATACCTTCACCCACGGCACTTCGGAACAGCGCGCGCGCTGGTTCATGCGCGGCTACGATTCGGGTGATATGGGGCAGTGCGATACCTTCGCGGCCAAGCAGCTATAGGCGGCATTTCCGTTCGGTCTGTCGGCGGATGCCGAAATCGGCCTTGGGGGTATCTTTGCCGACAAGCCGGCGGGCCGTTATCGGCGCATTGCGGAATATCGCCTTTCACCTCCGCGCCGGATGAACCCGCTCCCGCCCGGCTTCTGGGGATGCTGGCGCGGGTGCGGGTCTGGCGGAGTGTCGTCATAAAGCAGAGACCATGACCGATTCAGCGTTCGCCTGAGGTCGGGTGTGGCCTTCGGTCGCCGTCGTGCAGGGTGAAAGCAAGTGTGGTAGGCAAGGCTCAAACCCCATACGTGCCTCTGCCCGGAACGGTCGCGCGCTACTGTCGGGCCGTGAGGCCCCGGAGATGGCCGCTTCGTTGTCTTCGGCGCGATGGGCCGAGACAGGCGGGGCTTCATTGTCAGGCGATGAGCCGGACCGGGGTTCGCGCGCCCGTAGCGTGGCCTATGAAGTAACGGCTGGCCGCCGCGAGGCCGGGAGGAGTGCTGTTCCCGGCCGGGGCTTGCGGTCTTGCGGCAGGGCCTGTAGGAAGAACGCGCTCCGACCGGGATCATCC
Organism: Gemmobacter sp.; assembly: GCA_031260425.1. Lineage (GTDB taxonomy): Bacteria > Pseudomonadota > Alphaproteobacteria > Rhodobacterales > Rhodobacteraceae > Gemmobacter. The sequence continues at coordinate 2,830 of JAIRJX010000125.1, read as the reverse complement.
CGGCGTTACCATCGGGGCATGGCGCTTTGCGGGTGTGGTGGAATGGTAGACGCGGCAGACTCAAACTCTGCTTCCGAAAGGAGTGCCGGTTCGAGTCCGGCCACCCGCACCATAGCTCATTGAAGTATAATAGAAATTTCTAATACCTTAGGGTCGGTCCTCCAGACGGTCCTCCAAGCTCTCGATGTAGGCGGAGACATCGGATGTCTTGACGAATGACATGGAGCCGCGCCTGTAGATTCTGATCACGCCCTTCGCCGCCCGCTGACAGATCGTGTCGGGGTGGAACCCTTGGGTTGTCGACCATCCCATGATATCCCGGATTTGCCGGTGTCTGGCGGCGGGATTTCTGCGTCTGCCCTGACAGCGAGGATGGAGGTCCGCTAAGACGGGGGCTCGTGCCATCGGCGGACAGGAAGCCCTGGGCTGTTATGTGATCCCTGCGACACCGATCCAAGGGCTATGCTGTCGGTCTTCCTGAATGATCGTGGAGCATGAGGCAGGCTCATGCAGAGCCGTTACCGCAAACTCGCCTCTTGGGTCTATCATCTGGACAAGCCTATCGGCCGATCTGGAATATTGCGGGGCCGGATGTGGCGGCCCGGTTCTGGAGCCCGCTGTCGGGAACGGCCGGATCTTCATTCCGTTGCTTGAAGCCGGTCTGGCGCTGGAAGGCCTCGATGCGTCGCAAGACATGCCGGATTATTGTCGGCAGGAGTGCCGGAGCCGGGGGGCTTCCTGTCGCATTGACCTACCGGACGCCCGAGCGGTTGCGTTGTGAACAGCGCTTTGCAGCCGTCAATCATGCCTGCACGGTCTTGATTACGGACACGGCGCCGGCCACGCTCGTTCTCGGACGGTTTCGGGATCATCCGTCGCCGGCGGCAGGTTGATCATCAACATTGACTCCGTCGAGGATGTCATGGGATCGGCGTACAGTGGGCGCGGCTGGACCACAGAAACGGGCAATCTGCTGACCCGGACCAGCCGTCGGGCGGAAATCGACCATATCCGGCAGACAGTTCCGTCGCATCTGCACTATGAGCATTGGCGGGACAGCAGGCTGCAATCGGCAGAGCTTGGTCTGTTTCACCTGCTTTGGCGGGGCATCGAGGAGATAGTGCTCACTCTGCGGGAGGCAGGCTTTGTGGATATGGTTGTGTCCGGCAATCACCGGTATAGGCGGCAACCGCGGAAGGGAGCAGCATCATGGGTTTTGAGGCGCGGTGTCCTGCTGGCTGACCTTTCCGGTTTTTGCGCACAGAAAGCTTGCGCGGGCGGCGGATGACAGATCACGCGACATGTCCTACCTTGGTCCCGCAACCCAAGGAGGAAGCGCCATGAGCTGGAACCCGGCCCTCGACCCCGGCATCCCGACCGGAGATGCCGTGGACGCCATCGAGACCGTCATCGTCGCCCGCGCCCGCGATCTGGGCGGCTTCGAGGTGCGCCGCGCCCTGCCGGCGGTGCAGCGACAGATGGTCGGCCCCTTCATCTTCTTCGACCAGATGGGGCCCGCCGAATTCCTGACCGGGCAGGGGATCGACGTCCGACCGCATCCGCATATCGGGCTGGCAACGGTGACCTATCTGCTGAAAGGCCGGCTGCATCACCGCGACAGCCTCGGCACCGACCGCTGGATCGACCCCGGCGAGGTGAACCTGATGACCGCCGGGATCGGTATCACCCATTCCGAGCGCACCGATGGCGAGGCCCGCCGCGCGCCGCTTTCCATGTTCGGTCTGCAAAGCTGGATGGCGCTGCCGAAGGCGCGGGAGGACGATCCGGCCGGCTTTCACCACACCGGCCGGGCCGAGCTGCCGGAGCTCACGGGCGAGGGCAAGCACCTGCGGCTGATCCTCGGCCATGGCTGGGGTGAGCGGGCGCCGGCGCCGGTGACCTCGGAGACGCTCTATGCCGATGCTGCGCTGGCGCCGGGTGCGGCGCTGCCGCTGCCGGATGACCATGAGGATCGCGGCGTCTATATCCTGTCGGGCGAGATCTCGCAGGGCGGGCAGAGCTTTGGCCCGGGCCGGATGCTCGTTTTTCGGCCCGGTGATTCAATCAGCGTGAAGGCCGGGCCGGAGGGCGCGCGGCTCATGGTGCTGGGTGGCGCCACCATGGACGGGCCTCGCCATATCTGGTGGAATTTCGTCGCCTCCTCGAAGGAGCGCATCGCTGCCGCGAAGGAGGCCTGGCGCGCCGGCGACTGGATGCATGGCCGCTTCCGCCTGCCGCCGCAGGACGATGCCGAGTTCATCCCGGCGCCGGAAAACTGAAGCAATGCAAGGGCCTTGCGGGGCCTCGCCGTCAATGTGAAAAAATCCGCGCCGGGCGGCTTGACGGCACCGGCACGGCCCCGTAATAACCCCTCACATCCGGGTGCTGGCCCGGGCGGCAATGCGGTTGTAGCTCAGTCGGTTAGAGTACCGGCCTGTCACGCCGGGGGTCGCGGGTTCGAGCCCCGTCAACCGCGCCACTTTCCCTCTCACGACGGCTTCCGTGGCGCTTGCTTCGGGGAAATGTTTCTTTCGCGATCGCAAAGGGGGGCAGCCGCTCGGCCCGGCCGGGGCGCCTGTGCATTCGTCACTAAAAACCGGTCCTCGGATGATTTTCCGGGCGGTGGAGGGGGGGGGGTCGGCCCCCCCCCCCCCCCCCACGGGGAGCGCCCCCCCCCCCGATTTTTCAACAGATGAAGCCAGGGGCGTTTTTCTGTTCATCATCTGTTCATAAATATCCTCAGGGGGTGAATTGAGCCGAAGGCTCAAGAGGGGGCGCGAGCGCCCCCTTTGCCGCCTTTGCCAGCCGCGCGCGCGATCAGAGGGTCAGG
>JAIRJX010000117.1 GCA_031260425.1 Gemmobacter sp. | reverse complement strand
CGGTATTGCGGGCGGCGCGGATCTGCCCGAGCCGTTCCGCCATGTCATGGGAATCACTGCCCACCCCGGTGATATGGCCGCAAATGGGGCCTTCGTGATAGTCCGGCTCATCCCGGATGCGTTCCGTCGCCTTGAACAGCGGCCCGGCGATGGTGGAAACATAGCCCTCGAACAGGTCCAGAAGCTCGTTGAACGTCATAGAGTCTTGCGCCAGCAGCGCGCGCAGGGGCGGCGGGCTCTGTTCCGCACGGGCCTTCGCGGCGGGCGTATAAGCCTTGATCCGCATCACTGGCCTCCCATCATCTTGAACGCCTGCCGCAGATGGGCCGGCGTCACCGGGCCGTCACCGGCCAGGAGCCTGGCCGAACGCATCGCCGTTGCCATGACATACAAGCTGCCCCGCGCCAGCCCGCCTTCCGCCAGTTCGGCGGCAAGCTCCGTATCGTCATGCAGGGTCGCGGCAAAGGACTGGCATTCGGCCCGGCTCGGGCCGGGCAGGCGCATGTTGTGGGTCAGGCGGCTCAGCAGCGGCTCGAACGAGGCCGTGCGCTGCGCGCCGCCCTTGCTCATGAATGTGGGATTGCCGATCAGCATGCAGCCAAAGGCCGGGCCGGTGCTGAGTCCGAGGCGGGCTTCGTCACCGCGATCCCAGAGGCCGCGAAGGGCTTCCAGCACCCGACCCACCAGTTTCTGCGCCTCGCCCACGATCAGAATCACGCGGCGACCGTTCACCATGAACGGGCGTCCGGCCATAATTGCCCATACCGCTTCTTCCGTATCCGCGCTCGAGCCGGTTTCGGTGTAATACTGCCCGAGGATAGCCCGCAGGAAGGCGTTGATATTGCCGGAAATCGCCTCGGTGGCGGTCATCACCACCACCAGCACGCCCTGCACCTTCAACTCCCGGGCGATCCGGATCAGCGCGAAGCTCTTGCCGATCCCGACCCCGCCCCGCAGCACGTGCCAATCCCGGCTCCGGCGACAACCTGATCGCAGACGAAGGACAGCGTTATCCCCACACCCGTTTCAATGCCAGGTTCCATTCTCATGTGTGACGCCCTTCTCATGGTCACGTTGCATTCAGAGAGGTCTGGCGGTTGCACCCGCCAGCCTCTCGCCTTCCCGCCCCCGCAAGGGCCAGAAACTCTTCCATATCCGCCCGATCTTCGGCCTCCTGCCGGGCGCGGGCCTCTTTCTCGCTGATCGGCGCGCCGATGAAGCGGCCCTTGTCGATGGCGGCGAAGGACCAGCTATCCGGCTCATTGTGCTGCACCGGGGTCAGATCGGCCGCGTCGGACAGCATCTGTTGAACGCCAACTGCGGTGTCGACCTTTGTTGCCCGCCGCTCCAGTTCCGCGCGTTGCAGGCTGACCATCCCGGCCTTCTGCTTCGCCCCGGCCTTGTCGTTCAGGGCGTAGCTGTCGGGCCGGAGCCGATGGATCACGCCCTTGCGGAAGCAAAGGATCGTGCCGTCCGGGTCGCGCCAGGGCACAAGGAACTGTGCCTGCTTCTCCCCGATCATGTCCGCCAGAACCGGACCGGTAAAGGACTGGCTGCCGATGGTGATCCGGCCCTGCCGCACATCACGCCGCTCTTCCCGGCGGAACACCAGGTCGAACATGTCCGGGTCTATGTGCCGAGCATCTGGGCCCATTCGATGCGGGTTCAAGGCTTCGCCAGCCCGGTCACCGAATACGACATGCCCTACGAAAACATCGTACTGGCCGGCTGAGGGGAGGATATCTTGATCCACTTCACCAGCAAGCGGTAGAGGCATTCGCTGATCCTTCTGTTTCTGGCGCCTCTGGTCTGCTTCACGCCTGTCGTGTCGGCGCCCTGCAATGTCGCCGTGCTGATTGCCGAATTGCGCGGGGCGATTGCGACATCCGCTATGTCGATCAGGTCGCCGAAGAGATCGGGTTGCACAAGCTGATGCGGTATGTGGATTGGCGTGGCGCTACGGTTCAGGGGGATTTCGATATTTCCTGCCGGACCGGGCAGAACGTCAATGCGGATCTCGGGTGGCGCGTTTTCGTGACCGGGATGCTGATTGCCTGCCGGGGGGGGGGTGATTGCCACCCTGATCGGCCTCGGGCTCGGTTTCCGCGGCGCCTTCCGGCCCTACAGACTGCCGGACCGTGCATCGCGCGGTCTGGCCCTTATCGGGGCGTCGACACAGACATTTTTCGTTGGCGCCCTGATGGTCTATGCCTTCTCCGTCAGCATCCGGATCTTTCCGTCCTTCGGTTTCTCGGGGCCGGCAAGCTGGGTGTTGCCATGGCTGACCGTCGTGGTGCTGTCGGCCTCGGTGCTCAGCCGTGTGGTGCGGGTCGGGCTGGAAGACGCGATGTCGAGCCCTTACCTGCTGACGACAAAGAGCAAGGGGCTGGGGTGCACCCGATCCTGCTGCGCGAGGCCTTCGCGATGATGGCCGGCATTCGCCATCAGGCCGCCGCCCAAAAAACGATGCGCAAGACGAGGGCAGAACGCCAGAACTGATCCGCTGGTCGATCCAGGAAATCCGGCGCATCGCGAACCGCAGGGCCCGGCGTCAGAGCCAGGCAACTCAAATTATCGCTTGGTCAATCCGGAGAAGACCCCATCAAGCCGCAGCAAGGCCCGCGCATCGACGCCTGATAATGCAACTGTAATGCCAGGCGGTGGCCACGCTGAAGCCGCTCGCGATCCCCGGTCTCAGCGCCATTCCGCTGCTTGGCCCGCTACTTTTCCGCTTCGACATCGTGGTTTACCTGACCCTGGCCCTGGCACCGCTGATCCGGTGGTGGCTGAGTCGCAGCAAATCCGGGCTGGTCCTGCGCACCATCGGGGAAACGCCGGAAAACGCCCTTGCCATCGGCTATCCGGTGCGGCGCATCCGCCTTGTCGCCATCCTGTTCGGCGGCGCGATGGCCGGGCTTGGCGGAGCCTATCTCTCCGTCGTCTATGTCGGCATATGGGTCGAGAACATGACCGCCGGGCGCGGCTGGATCGCACTGTCACTGATGGTCTTTGCGGCCTGACGGCCTTGGCGGGCGCTGGCAGGGGCGCTCCTGTTCGGCGGCTTCACCATTCTGCGACTGCATGGCCAGATCCTCGGCCTGCCGCTGCCGTCCGAGGCGCTTTCGGCCGTGCCCTATCTGGCGGCGATCGCGGCATTGGTCCTGATTTCGCGCAAGCGCCGGCGCGGGATGGAAGCTCCGGCCTCTCTAGATCG
>JAIRJX010000080.1 GCA_031260425.1 Gemmobacter sp. | reverse complement strand
CATGTGCCGGGCGGGGAGGGGGGCTTTCTGCCCCCCACGGCCTTCGGCCTCCCCCCGAGGATATTTTTGAACAGATGATGGCAGGGAGTGCGGGATGAGCGAGGCGGAGATGGGTGAGGCCGGGCGGGCGCGGCAGTCGGGCGGGCGGTCCGGCGGGCGGGCGGCGCGGGTGGCGGAGCGGGCGGCGCCACTGGCCGAGGCGCTCAGGCCGGTGCGGGCGGGATTGCCGGGCGGCCAGTATCGGCCGCTGAGCGAGGCCGGGGTGGCGCAGATCCATGCGGCGGCCCTGCAGGCGCTGGAGGAGATCGGCCTGGCCAATGCGCCGCCGTCGGGGGTGGAGATCCTCACCGGCGCCGGGGCGGTGCTGGGGGCGGACGGGCGCATCCGTTTTCCGCGCGCCCTTGTCGAGGACATGCTGGCCATCGCGGCGCGCGGCATCACGCTTCACGCGCGTGATCCGAAATACGACCTGCATCTGCAGGGAAGCAACGTGCATTTCGGCACGGCGGGGGCGGCGGTGCATATCGTCGATCCGCTGACGCTCGACTATCGCGAATCGACGGCGCAGGATCTTTATGACGCGGCGCGGATCGTGCAGCATCTGGACAATGTGCATTTCTACCAGCGCACCATGGTCTGCCGCGATGTGACCGACAATTACGACATGGACGTGAACACGCTTTACGCCTGTCTTTCGGGCACCAGGAAGCATGTCGGCACCTCGTTCGGCGATCCGGCGCATGTGGCGGGATGCTTCGATCTGCTGCATATGGTGGCGGGGGGGGAGGACAAATGGCGCGAGCGGCCCTTCGTCAGCAATTCCAACTGTTTCGTCGTGCCGCCGATGAAGTTTGCCGAGGAATCCTGCAAGGTGATGGAGGATTGCGTGCGGCGGGGAATGCCGATGCTGCTGCTCTCCGCCGGGCAGGCGGGGGCGACGGCGCCGGCGCCGGTCGCCCTTGCCATCGTGCAGGCGGTGGCGGAGTGCCTGGCGGGCGTGGTCGATGTGAATGCCATCCGCCCCGGGGCGCCGGCGGTCTGCGGCACCGGGCCCTTCGTCAGTGATCTTCGCACCGGTGCGATGTCCGGGGGCAGCGCAGAGCAGGCGTTGCTTACGGCGGGCTGTGCGCAGATGCACCGCTTCTATGACCTGCCGGGGGGCGCGGCCTCGGGCATTTCCGATTCGAAGCTGCCTGACATGCAGGCCGGGTGGGAGCAGGCGATCACCAATGTCCTTGCCGGGCTTTCCGGGCTGAACATGTGCTATGAGGCAGTGGGGATGCATGCCTCGCTGCTCGGGTTCTGCATGGAGAGCCTCATCCTTGGCGACGATATCCTGGGCCAGGTGATGCGCTGCGTGCGCGGGATCGACGTGACGCCTGATTCGACTTCCATCGAGGCGATGAAGGAGGTTTGCCTTGGCGGGCCGGGCCATTACCTCGGATCGAGCCAGACGCTGAGCCTCATGCAGACGGAATACGTCTATCCGGCGGTCGGAAACCGCATGTCGCCCAAGGAATGGGCCGAGGCCGGAAAGCCGCAGTTGCTCGACCGGGCGATTGCGCGCAAGAATGAAATCCTTGCCAAGGCCGGATCGCAGATCGACCCCATGGTCGATGCCGCGATCCGGGCAGGCTACAACATTTGCTTCCGGTGATGCCATGATCTCTGAGAATCTGCTGAAATTCTATATCGACGGCGCCTGGGTGGAGCCGCTCGGCCGCGAGCGGCTGGGGGTAGAGAACCCGGCCACCGAAGAGATCCTGGGCGAGATCGCGCTGGGGTCAGAGGCCGATGCCGACCGCGCCATTCTTGCCGCGCGGGCCGCTTTCGACGGCTTCAGTGTCTGGCCGCTGGCGGAGCGTATCGCGCTGGTGAAGCGCATCCTCGACATCTACAATGCCCGCTACGAGGATTTTGCGCAGGCGATGCGGCTGGAGATGGGCGCGCCGGTCGAATGGGCGCGCGGCGCACAGGCCTGGGCGGGGCAGGTGCATATCGAAAGCACGATCAAGGCCGCCGAAGAGATGACCTGGGAATATTCGCGCGGGACAACGCGGATCATCCATGAGGGGATCGGGGTCTGCGCCCTCATCACGCCCTGGAACTGGCCGATGAACCAGATTGCCTGCAAGGTGGCGCCGGCGCTGATCGCCGGTTGCACCATGGTGCTGAAACCCTCGGAAATCGCGCCGCTCTCAGGGCTGCTTTTCGCCGAGATCTGCCATGAGGCCGGCGTGCCGAAGGGGGTGTTCAATCTGGTGAATGGCGTGGGTCCGGTGGTGGGCGCCCGGATGAGCGCGCATCCCGAGGTCGATATGGTGAGCTTCACCGGCTCCACCCGCGCCGGCACCGCCGTTGCGGCGGCGGCGGCGCCCACGGTGAAGCGGGTGGCGCAGGAGCTTGGCGGCAAGTCGGCCAATATCATCCTGCGCTCGGCCGATCTGGCGGCGGCGGTGAAGGGCGGCGTCGAGGGTTGCTTTGGCAATACCGGGCAAAGCTGCGACGCGCCGACCCGGATGTTCGTGCCGCGCGAGGCGCATGAGGCGGCGCTGGAGGTGGCGCGGGCCACCGCCGCCGAAGTGGTGATCGGCGATACCGGCGACAGCGCGACCACGATGGGGCCGCTGATCTCGAAGCTGCAGTTCGACAAGGTGCAGCGCCTGATCGAGAAGGGCATTGCCGAAGGGGCGACTCTGGTCTGCGGCGGCCCGGGCCGGCCCGAGGGCGTCAATCGCGGCTGGTATGCGAGGCCGACCATTTTTGGCGATGTGCGTAACGACATGACCATCGCGCGGGAAGAGATCTTCGGGCCGGTCCTCGCCATCCTGCCCTACGACACGGTGGAAGAGGCCATCGCCATGGCGAATGACACGCCCTATGGCCTTGCCGCCTATGTGCAGGGCGCCGAGGACGAGGCACGCGCGGTGGGCCGCCGGCTGCGGGCCGGGCAGGTAAACCTCAACTACCCTGACTGGGACACTTTCGCCCCCTTTGGCGGCTACAAGCAATCCGGCAACGGCCGCGAATATGCCGGCTGGGCCATCCATGACTTCTGCGAGGTGAAGGCGTTGGTCGGCTTCGGGGAGGCATGAATGCGCTACGGCTATGTCGGACTCGGCCATCTTGGCGGACTTCTGGCGGCGAGCCTGATCCGTGCGGGCTTCGACGTAACCGTTTACGACCGCGATCCGGTGGCGGTATCGCGGCTTGGCGACATGGGGGCGGCGATCGCGACGTCGCTTCCCGATCTGGCGGGGCGGGTGGATCACGTCTTCACCTGCCTGCCCTCGCCGCAGATCTCCGAGACGGTGCTGGCGCAACTGCTGCCTTTCCTGCCGGAAGGGGCGCATTGGATCGAGAACTCCACCCTCGGCCGCGACGATGTGCTGCGGCTTGGCCATCTGGCCGGAGATCAGGGGGTGCGGATGCTGGAGGCCCCGGTCACCGGCGGCGTGCATCTGGCGGCGCGGGGCGCGATCACCGTGCTGGTCGGCGGCGCGGATGAAGTCTACCGCACCCATCTGCCGGCGCTGAAGGCGATCGGCGGGCGGCATTTCCATATGGGGCAGCTCGGCAATGCCGCCGTCATCAAGGTCATCACCAACATGCTGGCCTTCATCCATCTGGTGGCGGATGGCGAGGCGCTGATGCTCGCCCGGCGCGGCGGGCTGGATCTGAAGACGGCGTGGGAGGCGATCCGGGCCTCCTCAGGCAACAGTTTCGTGCATGAGACCGAGGGACAGTTGATCCTGAACGGCAGTTATGATGTGGGGTTCAGCATGGATCTGGCGCTGAAGGATCTGGGATTCGCGATGGATTTCGGCCGGGATTACGGTGTGCCACTCGATCTTGCCGCGCTGACGCGGCAGACCTTCGCGCGGGGGCGCGCGGCTTATGGTGGGTCTGCCTCCTCGACCCAGATCGTGAAATTGCTGGAAGATCTGCTCGGAACCGATCTGCGTGCGGCGGGCTTTCCGCCGCAACTCGAATGATCAGATCAGGCCGATGAGGCGCTCCGCCTCGGCCCTTGCATCGGCAAGCTGTGCGCGATCCTCGCCGGGATGGAAGCGCGCCCGAGTTGCGGTGGCCATCGGGGCCGGCGTCTCGATCAGCACGCGCGGCCCGATCTTCGCGCTTTCACGCTGCCAGCTTCGCGCCAGGGCGATCTGCGCCGCCTTGGTCGCGCCATAGGCGCCGAAATACATCTCGCCGGCATGGGGGTCGTCGAGAAAAAGCGCCGTCGCCGCCGCTGATGGCTGCATCAGCGCCGCCACCATCGGGATCAGCACGCCGGTCGCCCGCAGATTGGCTGCGACCGAACGGTCCCAGTCCTTGCCGTCGATGAAGTTGGCGGGCGCCAGCGGCGCGGCATGGATCGCAGCATGGACCCAGAGATCGACCTGTCCCCAACGGTCATGGATCGAACGGCACAGATGCGCCATCGCATCGTCGTTGGTGATGTCCATGGGCGCGAGCGTCAGGGGGCCGGCGCCGGGCAGGCCGAGCGCCTTCACGCTGTCGTCGAGCTCCTCCAGCCCGCCGACGGTGCGGGCGACTGCCACCACATGCCAACCCCGCGCGGCAAGCCCGGCGGCGATAGCGAAGCCGAGACCCCGGGAGGCGCCGGTGACAAGGGCGATGCGTTGGCTCATGGGCTGACCTCCGGCCTGTCTTGGAGAGGAACCCGAACGAGGTATTGCGGCGATGGCAAAAGGGCAAGGGGCAAGACACGCATCTGGGTGGGTGGTGATGCCGCAGCCCCGGCCAATCGCGTTTGCGTCCCCCGGGCATGGGGGGCTTTCCGCCCTCACGGCCTCTCCCCGAGAGTATTTCAAACAGAAGATGAACAGAGAAGCGCCTCTGGCTTCATCTGTTCACAAATATCCTCAGGGGGTGAATTGAGCCGAAGGCTCAAGAGGGGGCGCGAGCGCCCCCTTCCCGGCACGAAAGAGGCCGAGATGGTCGATGCGTGCAAAAAAAATGCCGGTCTGTCACGGATGATCAGCTACCGGGCAAGGCACGGAGGCGGCGCTCCGCTACATGGCCTGCTTCATCTCGAAGCCTTCGGCCAGCTTGTCGGAAGGTGCGATCGGGTAGTCGCCCGAGAAGCAGGCGTCACAGAATTTCGGGTCGGCTGGGTCACGGCCCGCCGTCTCGCCGGCCGCACGGTAGAGCCCGTCTAGCGAGATGAACTTCAGGCTGTTCACCCCGATCCAGTCGCGCATCTCTGCCTCGGACATGGTGGCGGCAAGCAGCTTGGAGCGTTCCGGCGTGTCGACACCGTAAAAGCAGGACCAGGCGGTGGGGGGCGAGGCGATGCGGAAATGCACCTCGGCGGCGCCGGCATCAAGGATCATGTCCTTGATCTTGCGCGAGGTGGTGCCGCGCACCACCGAATCGTCGACCAGGATCACCCGCTTGCCACGGATCAGCGCGCGGTTCACGTTCAGCTTCAGCCGTACGCCCATGTTGCGGATCTGCTCGGTCGGCTCGATGAAGGTGCGGCCCATATACTGGTTGCGGATGATCCCCATCGCATAGGGGATGCCGGATTGCTGGCTGTAGCCGATGGCGGCGGGGGTGCCGCTATCGGGCACCGGACAGACCAGATCGGCATCGACGGGCGCCTCTTTCGCCAGTTCCACCCCGATCTGGCGGCGCGTCTCATAGACCGAGCGGCCCATCAGGATCGAATCGGGGCGCGAGAAATAGACCTGCTCGAAGATGCAGAAGCGCGATTTCGCCGGGGCGAAGGGGTGGGTGGACTGGACTTGATCGCCCTCGATTACCACCATCTCGCCCGGCTCGATCTCGCGCAGGAACTCGGCGCCGCAGATGTCGAGCGCGCAGGTCTCGGAGGCCAGACACCAGCCGCTGTCGCCCAGCCGGCCCAGCACCAGGGGGCGCACGCCATGGGCGTCACGCACCCCGATCAGCTTGGTCCGCGTCATTGCGACGACCGAAAACGCCCCCTCGACCCGGCGCAGCGCGTCCTTGATGCGTTCCGAGATGTTCTGCTGGATGGAGCGCGCCATCAGATGGATGATGCATTCACTGTCCGAGGAGGACTGGAAGATCGAGCCGCGCTCGATCAGCTCGCGGCGCAGGGCGGCTGCATTGGTGAGGTTGCCGTTATGGGCGATCGCCGCGCCACCCATGGAGAACTCGCCGAAGAAGGGCTGCACGTCGCGGATCGCGGTGGCGCCCTTGGAACCGGCGGTGGAATAGCGCACATGGCCGATGCCGATCGTACCCGGCAGGGTAGCCATCACGTCGGCGTGGGTGAAATTGTCGCGCACATAGCCGAAGCGGCGGGCCGAGTTGAAGCCATGCTCGGGATCATAGGTGACGATACCGCCCGCCTCCTGTCCGCGATGCTGCAGGGCGTGCAGGCCAAGCGCCACAAAATTTGCCGCGTCCGATACGCCGGTCACGCCGAAGATGCCGCATTCCTCCCGCAGCTTGTCGCCGTCCGCGGCAGGATCGAACGGGGTGCCGGGGATGGCGCGCATGGGGCTCTCCGAATCCGTGGGGGCTTTCCGCGCCTGATGTAATGCGTCGGGGCGGAAGTGTCACCCCCGTGCGCTTCAGTTGCCGTTCGCGGCCGGCGCCTCGGGTGCGGCCAGCGTATCGGATTTGGGGCAGATCGCGACCAGCCCCTCGTATTTCCGAACGATCCAGCCCGGCGCGTCGGAGGGGATGGTTTCGTCCAGATTGCCCCGGAAGGCTTCGAAAACCTTGGCAGAGCGGGAGTTGTCGACCATAGGAAGCGAATTCTGACCGCCCGCACGCTCGTAGACGATGAAGGCCACCGCGACCAGCAGCACGCCACGCAGCACGCCGAAGAGGAAGCCGAGGCTCTGATCCAGCCCGCCGAGCACCGACTGGTTGATCCAGCTTGACAGCAGGGGGGTGAAAAGGGCGGCGATCAGCAGCCCGACGGCGAAGACGGCGGCGAAGGCGGCGACCACCCTGAGTTCGCAACTGTCGGCCAGCATCTCGCCCACCAGGGGAAGCTCCCTCATCAGGGGTTGCGCCCTTGCGGCGAAGGCATAGGCGAGCACCGCCGCACCGATCCAGCCGGCAATCGCCATCGCCTCGCGCACCACACCGCGCGAATAGGCCAGGATCGCCGATAGCACGATGACCGCGGCCACCCCGCCGTCGATAATGGTGAAACCTTCCATTCCCGTCTCCCCGGGGGCGTCAGCCCGCTCCGAACATCTCGCCGACGAAAGCCGTCAGATCGGCCGTCTCGCGCAGGCGCATTCCCTCCGCCTGACCGGCCTTGGACCGAGCGGGCAATGTGGCCTGTGAAAAACCAAGTTTCGCCGCCTCTTTCAACCTGTTTTCGGTCTGGCCCACCGGCCGCAGCGCGCCGGAGAGCGAGATTTCCCCGAAAAGCACCATGTCTGGCGGAATTGCCACATCCTCACGCGCGCTGACCAGCGCTGCGGCAACGGCAAGATCGGCAGCCGGTTCGGTGACCCGCATCCCGCCTGCCACGTTGAGAAAGACGTCAAGCCCGGCGAAGGGAATGGCGCAGCGTGCCTCCAGCACGGCAAGGATGGTGGAAAGGCGGCCCGAATCGAGCCCTACCACCGTTCGGCGCGGCGTGCCGAGGTTCGAGGGTGCCACGAGGGCCTGGATTTCGGTCAGCACCGGCCGCGTGCCCTCGATCCCGGCGAAGACGGCAGAGCCGGGGGTGGCGGCTTCGCGGTCCGACAGGAACAGCGCCGAGGGATTGAGCACCTCGGCAAGGCCGTCTCCGGTCATTTCGAACACGCCGATCTCGTCAGCCGGGCCGAAGCGGTTCTTCACCGCACGCAGGATGCGGAACTGATGGCCGCGCTCGCCTTCGAAATACAGCACGGTATCGACCATGTGTTCAAGGATGCGCGGCCCGGCAATGGCGCCCTCCTTGGTGACATGGCCCACGATCACGATTGCGGTGCCTCGCCGCTTGGCGAAGTTCACCAGTTCGTGCGCGGCGGCGCGGACCTGGGAGACCGAGCCGGGCGCGCTTTCCACATTGTCGAGCCACATGGTCTGGATCGAATCGATGATCGCCAATGCAGGCCGCTCGGCATCAAGCGTGGCCAGAATGTCGCGCAGATTGGTTTCCGCGCCGAGGCCGACCGGGGCTTGCGCAAGGCCGAGGCGTTGCGCACGCATCCGCACCTGCGCTGCCGCCTCCTCTCCGGAAATATAGAGGCATTTCAGGCCGGTGTGGGCGAAACTTGCAGCAGCCTGCAAAAGCAGTGTCGACTTGCCGATCCCCGGATCACCGCCGACGAGGATGGCCGAGGCCGGCACCAGTCCGCCCCCCAGCACCCGGTCGAGTTCGCCGATGCCCGAGGCGGCACGGGGCGGCGGGGCTTCCTCGGCCGCCAGATCCGCAATCACGATGGAGCGTCCGCGCTGAGCGGGCTTCGGCCCGGCGCCAATCGGCGCTTCCTCGGCGATGGAATTCCAGGCGCCGCAGCTTTCGCATTTTCCGGCCCACTTGCTATGGACCGCGCCGCAGGCGGAACAGACGTAGTTCGGCCCCTTCGCCATCAGGTCCAGGCCCTCGCCGTGAGGCGCAGCGAGCGCAACCTCGCATCAAGGTCATGGCAATCACTGACCAAAATCACCTCGTCGGCCCGCGTCTCGGCCACGATCCGCTCCAGCCCCGCGCGCACCTGGTCCGGGGTGCCAATGGCCGAACAGCGCAGCATGGCGCCGACATGGGCTTCCTCGGCGCGGGTCCAGTCGATCCGCTCCACCGGCGGCGGGCTATAGCCGCGATTGTTGCGCACGAGGCCAAGGAAACCCTGCTGTGTCGTGGTGAACAGGAACCGTGCCTCGGCCTCGGTGGGCGCACAGATCGCATTGGCGGCAACGATGGCATGGGGTGCGGCCAATCGGGCCGAGGGCTTGAAGCGGCTCCGGTAAAGCTCCAGCGCATCATGCAGCGCGGCAGGGGCAAAATGTGAGGCGAAGGCGTAGGGCAGGCCCAGTTCCGCCGCCAGAAGTGCGCCGAAATGCGAGGAACCGAGGATGATCACCTGCGCATCCGTCCCCGGCGCGGGCACCGCGCGGATGCGTGGGCGGTCGTCCTCCGGCGCGAAATAGCCGAGCAGCTCCACCACATCCTGCGGGAAGCTGTCGCCCCGCGCCGGATCACTGCGCAGGGCGCGCATCATGGTCACGCCATCGGTGCCCGGTGCCCGGCCTAGGCCGAGGTCGATCCGCCCCGGATGCAGTTGCGCCAGCGTGCCGAACTGTTCGGCGATGACATAGGGCGCGTGATTGGGCAGCATGACACCCCCGGCGCCGACCCGGATGCTTCGCGTCGCCGCCGCGACATGGGCGATTACCACTGCCGTTGCTGCAGAGGCGACGCCGACCATGTTGTGATGTTCGGCCAGCCAGTAGCGGCGGAAACCCAGGGATTCGACATGCCCGGCCACGGTCGCCGCATTGCGCAGCGCCTGCGCCGGTCCCTGATCCTCGCGCACCCGGGTCAGATCAAGCAGGGAAAGCGGTGGGCGGGTCATTGCGGGCTCCTGGGAGGGGAGGTGATGGGACGAGGGTGGGGCGCTCCATGCTACCTCGCCCTTGGAAAGCCGGCGGCGCGACAAATCTGCCGCATCCGGGGGGCGGGAAGCAATGCGGATTGTGACGGCGGGGCGTTTTCGTGTCGGAAACAGTCCTGCCTCAGCGCAGCGATTCGATGGGGCCTTCGGCGCGACCATGGATGAACTGCTGCACATAAGGGTCTGATGTGGCGTCCATTTCGGAAACCGGCCCGGTCCAACGCACCTTGCCGCCATGCAGCATTGCCACATTGTCGGCAATGGCGCGCACCGAGCTCATGTCGTGGGTGATCGCCATGGCGGTTGCCCCCATCTCGGTCACGATCTCGCGGATCAGGGCGTTGATGACCCCCGACATGATCGGGTCGAGCCCGGTGGTCGGCTCGTCGAAGAAGATGATCTCCGGCTCGGCGGCGATGGCGCGGGCGAGGCTGACGCGCTTCTGCATCCCGCCCGAAAGCTCTGCCGGGTAAAGGTCGGCCACCTGCGGGCCAAGGCCGACGCGGCGCAGCTTCTCGATGGCGATGGCGCGCGCCTCGGGTTTGGGCCGTTTGGTGGCGCCGCGCATCAGCCGGAAGGCGACATTCTCCCAGATGCGCAGACTGTCGAACAGCGCGCCGCCCTGAAACAGCATCCCGAACCGGGCGAGGAAGGCGTCGCGGTCGCCTTCGGTCACGTCACGCCCGCTGAGCGTGATCCGCCCCTCATCCGGCCTGACCAGCCCGAGGATGCATTTGAGCAGCACCGACTTGCCGGTGCCCGACCCCCCGATGATCACCATCGAGGTGCCTTTGGCGACGGTCAGATCCACGCCCCGGAGCACCTCGTTTGCGCCGAAGCGCTTCTTGACCCCGCGCAGCTCGATCATGAGAAGAAGAGCTCCGTCAACAGGTAGTTCGCCGCGAAGATCAGCACCGAGGCCGAGACCACCGCCGATTTGGTGGCCTGCCCCACACCTTGCGCGCCGCGTCCGGAATTCATGCCGTGATAGCAGCCCATCAAGGCCACGATGAAGCCAAAGGCCGCCCCTTTCAGCAGGCCCGAGGTCACGTCCCAGGTTTCCAGAAAATCCAGCGTGTTCTTGATATAGGCGGCAGAGTTGAAGCCCAGCCGGTTCACCCCCACCATCCAGCCGCCCATGATGCCGATCACATCGCCCACCGCGACCAGCACCGGCACCGCCAACGTTGCCGCTACCGCACGCGGCACGGCAAGGTATTTCAGCGGATGGGTGGAAAGGGTGACCAGCGCGTCGATCTGCTCAGTTACCTTCATGGTGCCGATTTCCGCCGCGATGGAGGAGGCGACGCGCGCCGCCACCATCAGCCCGCCGAGCACCGGCCCAAGCTCGCGCACCATGCCGATGGCCACGATGGCCGGCACTACTGCCTCGGCGCTGAATCTCGCGCCGCCGGCATAGATCTGCAAGGCGAGCGCGCCGCCGGTAAAAAGCGCGGTCAACCCCACCACTGGCAGCGAGAACCAGCCGATCTGCATCAGGGCCAACAGGAACTCGCGCGGATAGAAGGGCGGGCGCAGCACATGGCTCAGCACCCTCCCGGCGAAGATCGCGATCGCGCCGATATGGGCAAGCGCCCCGAGCGTCACCCGCCCGATGGCCGCGACCGGGTAGAGCAGGCTCACGTCTGCCCCCGGATTGCGGTGGATGCGTAACGCCGCCCATAGCGATGGCCAAGCGTTGTCAGCACCTCATAGCCGATGGTGCCGGCCACATCGGCAAGATCGTCCACCCCCTGCATCGGCCCGAGAATGTCGAGCGTCTGCGGCAGGTCGCGCAGATGGCTGACATCGGCGGTGATGAGATCCATCGAGATCCGGCCGACGATAGGGCAGGGAGTTTCACCATCCCAGAGCATCGCCGCGTTGGAATAACGCAGGCTCAGCCCGTCGGCATAGCCCGCAGCGACCGTGGCGATCAGTCGGGGCTCACCGGCAGTGTAGCCGCAGGAATAGCCGACGACCTCGCCCGCCGCTATCTCGCGGATCTGAATCACCGGCAGGGAGAGGCTGACCACCGGGCGTCCCTCGGTATGGGGCCGCCCGCCGAAAAGCCCGATACCGGGTCGCGTCAACTCGAAATGATAGTCTGGTCCAAGCAGGATGCCCCCGGTGGCGGCAAGGCTGCGCGGCACGCCGATCCCGTCGGTCAATGCGTGGAATTCGGTCAGTTGCGCCGCATTCATCGCATGGCCCGGTGCATCAGAACAGGCGAGGTGGCTCATCACCAGTTCCGGCCGCCGCTCCAGCACGGCCACCGCCACCGCCTCCCATTCCGTGGCCTCCAGCCCCAGCCGGTTCATGCCGGTATCGAGCTGGATGCCGAAGGGATGTCCGGGCAGCGCGTCCAGATGCCGGGTGATCTGCTCCACCGAATTGAGCATAGGCGTCAGGTCGAGATCGTGGATCATCTCGGTGTCGCCGGCCATATGGCCTGAAAGCACGCTGATCTGCGGCCCGGGTCCAAGCGCCTGACGCACGGCGGCGCCTTCCTCCGCCACCGCCACGAAGAACCGTCGCGCCCCGGCTTCGGCCAGCGCCCGCACCACGCGGCGCGCGCCCAAGCCATAGGCATCGGCCTTGACCACGGCGGCGGTCTGCGTCGCCGGATTGCTCATCTGGTCCAGCGCGCGCCAGTTGGCGGCGATGGCGTCAAGGTCGATGGTAAGTGTTGCGGTAGCCATGCAGGGGGTTTTGACAGGGCGGACGGGAAGGTCAAGGGGAAATCCCGGGAACCGGCGGCCCCTTGCCCGAGGCTGCATGAGTATTTGGGCAAGAAGCAATACAGCACAGCTCAAGGGCGTGGAAGGCGGGGGGAGTGGAAAACGGCTCTCTGCATTGCTTCTTGCCCAAATACTCAAAATCGGACAGATCCGCCGAGGTGCGCGGCCGGGCAGGGTGGCCCGGGCGGCATGGTGCCGAAGGCAGATGAAGGCGCGGGATCGTGGAAATGACGCAGGCGAAAGCAGGGTTGCTCGGGCAAGGCAGCCACAGGCTGTCCGTAGCGCCGATGATGGACTGGACGGACCGCCATTGCCGGTATTTCCACCGGCTGATGACGCGGCGCGCCATGCTCTATACCGAGATGGTTACCGCTGCGGCGATTCTGCACGGGCCGAAGGTGCGGCTGCTGGATTTCCATCCGGCGGAGCATCCGGTGGCATTGCAGCTTGGCGGCGCCGACCCGCGCGAGCTGGCCGGGGCTACGCGGATCGCGCGGGCCTGGGGCTATGACGAGATCAACCTGAATTGCGGCTGCCCCTCCGACCGGGTGCAGTCGGGCCTGTTCGGTGCGGTGCTGATGGAAACACCGTCGCTGGTTGCCGAATGCGTGCGGGCCATGGCGGCGGAATCCGACGTGCCGGTCACGGTGAAATGCCGGATCGGTGTCGATGCGCAGATCCCGGCGGAGGTTCTGCCGCGCTTTATCGAGACGGCGGCGGCGGCAGGGGTCGGCCACTTCGTGATCCATGCCCGCAAGGCCTGGCTCCGGGGGCTCAGTCCGAAGGAGAACCGCGAGATCCCGCCGCTCGACTACCCGCTGGTGCTGGAGATGAAGCGGCGCTTCCCGGAGCTCACCATCTGCCTCAATGGTGGCGTCGCGAGCCTTGAACAGGCGCGGGAGTTGCTGGCGCGCGGGCTTGACGGGGTGATGATCGGCCGTGCGGCCTATCATGATCCGGGTCATGCACTGATCGGGGCCGATGCGCTCTGGGGGGAGGGTGACGGACCGGACCGGTTCGCGGTGGTGGAGGCGATGAAGCCCTATATCGAGGCCCATCTGGCGGCGGGCGGGCGGCTGCATCAGGTCACCCGTCACATGCTCGGTCTTTTCACTGGTCTACCGGGCGCGCGGGGCTGGCGGCGGGTGCTGTCGGAGGGGGCTTCGAGCCCCGGCGCGGGGCTCGGGCTGCTCGACAGGGCGTTGGAGGAAGTCGGGATGCGTAGCTGAGCCGGCGACGCCCGCGTCCATGACCGACGCGAAGATTGCCCCGCATCCGGCCGGCCCCGGCCCGAGGGTGCGCAAGAGCGAGGCGCCACATGAGCGCCGCCATGAGTCGTATTACCTTTGCCTGCTCATGAGGGCATGGGGCACATTGCCTCGCCCGATGCCTCTGGGATCTTCCGTGCCGCTCCGCTAGCTTACACGTGATATGACAGGAAATCTTGATGCCAGATCTCGCCGTCGCCCTGCCGATACCGGTCCTGCTTGCGGGGATCGGCGGGCTCGGGTTTCTGGCCGGGAGGTGATCGGCGGCACTCCGGGGTCACGATTGGGGGCATCGCGGATCGCCCCGTCTGGGATATGGCTGGCCCATGCAATGAACCAGAGGCCCTTGAGCCGCGCCGATGCCGGGTTTCCAATTTGTGGAACGCGGAACGCGCTGCGCAGGGTGACGCCATGGTGAGCGCGGCGGGCTGGCGCCGGATCGGCCCGCATCCGGAGATCGCCGCTTGGGCTGCGGCCGCGCTGTCGGTGGCGCAACGGGTGCTTGCGCAAAGCGCCGAGCCCTGGCGCTGCGGCGGCACCTGGCTCGTGGGTGTCGACGCGCTGCCCAATGCGCCGGATGGTTATGTCGGCACCGTGCCCTTTCCATGGCGAGCGCTGGGTCTTCAGCCCGAGCCGCTGCACCCGGCGCAGCTTTCGGTGATCCGTCCGGGCTATCCGCAACCCTCTGCCGAGGATAGTCCCGCCGCCTTCGCTTTCCGCCGTGATCGCGATGCGGCTCATCTCGACGGGCTCCTGCCCGACGGGGCGAAGCGCCGCCGCATCGCCGAACCACATGGCTGGATCCTTGGCCTGCCGCTGAACATGGCCAGTGCCGCGCCGCTTACCGTCTGGGAGGGCAGCCATGAGATCCTGCGCGCCGCCCTGCTTGCGGCACTTGCCCCGTATCCGCCTGCAGACTGGGGCCGGATCGACATTACCGACGCTTACACCGCTGCCCGCAGACGCTGTTTCGAGACCTGCCGGCGGATCGCGCTGCCCGCCATGCCGGGCGAGGCGACGCTGCTGCACCGCCTTACCCTGCATGGTGTTGCCGCCTGGCAGGCCGGCGATCACGCCCCGCCCGAGGGACGCGTCATTGCCTATTTCCGCCCGCAGCTAGGCTCCGTCGCCGACTGGTTGTGCAGCACGCCCTGAGCTTTCCGCGGCAGCCCGGCCCGAGGGGGCTCGATGCCCCCGAGGGGCGGTTCACCCCTCACGCCGCCCGGCCCTCCCGCCGCGACGTTGCACCAGCTTCGACGCCCGCGACGGCAACTCCGCCATGATCGCCTGGCGCGCCTCTGGCGTCATCAGCGACCAGGCGCCGATCTCCGCCCCGCTGCGATGGCAGCCGATGCAGATCTTCTCCACCGGATGCAGCACGCAGATCTTCACGCAGGGGCTTTCGATCTCGTCGCGCCGCCAGAGATCGTCATTCATCGCCGCCGCCCCTCCGCCGCAGATGCGCCAGACGGTCCAGCGCGCCTTGCAGGATAAACCCGGCCGCCACATGGTCGATCACCTCGGAGCGACGCTTGCGCGACGTATCCGCCTCGAGAAGCGCCCGTTCGGCGGCGACGGTGGAAAGCCGCTCGTCCCAGAACAGCACCGGAAGCGGCGAGAGCGCCGCCAGATTGCGCACGAAGGCGCGGGTCGACTGCGCACGCGGCCCCTCGCTGCCATCCATGTTGCGCGGCAGGCCGATCACGATGCCCGCGACCCGCCGCTCCGCCAGAATTTTCAGCAGCGCCTCGGCATCCTTGGTGAATTTCTCGCGCCGGATCGTCAGCGCGGGCGTTGCCACCCCGCGCAGGATGTCGGAGATTGCGACGCCGATGGTTTTCGTGCCCAGATCGAGCCCCGCCAGCGCACCGGCAGGCGGCAGGGTGGCGGCGAACTCCTCGGCCTGATCAAAACTCATTGCGCCACCCCGGCCTGCTCCGCCGCCGCCCGGAGCCGCGCCAGATCCTCCGCGTGTCCGGCGAACCGGCCCTGCGCCTCGGCCCAGATCGCCCGGGCGCGCTCCGGCTGCCCCAGCACGCCAAGCGAGGTGATCAGCTTCGCCCAATCCGCAGCCGGGCCACCTTCGCGCGCCAGCCGGTCGTTCAACTGCTGCACCATGCCCTCGATCATCGCCTTGCGGCCTTCGTCGGACATGCCGGCCGCTGCCCCCAGCGCCGCCGCATCCGGCCCCGCATCGGATCCGGCCTGAGGCTCGTAGCGCACCCCCGCCCGTGCCGCCATCTCTCCGATCTGTGCCTTCAGGGGCACCACCCAAGGCGCCTCGGGGGACGAGCTTTCCAGCAGGTCGCGCCAGAGCGTGAAGGCCCGGTCCGGCCGCCCGGTCTGCGCGAACATCAGCCCGGAGTAGTAACGCGACGTGCCGTTTCTCGGGTCGCGCCGCAGCGCCTCGGTCAGCGCTTTCTCTGCCTCGGGCGAGACATAGCCACCCGCCGCGAAGACCAGAAGCTCGGCAAGCGATGCATATTCGTCGGCCCCCGCATTCTCGCCCATCAGCCGGATCATCGCGCCCTGTGCCGTGGCGGCGGCGGCGAAATGGCCCAGTTGCGCCTCATTACGCGCCAGAAGCTGCTGGCCGCGCAGGTCGTCGGGACGCGCCGTCATCGTGGCGCGAAGCTTCTCCATCAGGTCCTGGAACTCCGTGCTCACGCCCTGCGGCTCCGGGGTTGCGGGCGCTTGCGCTTCCGCCTCGGCTTGCGAAGGGCGCTCGGTGCGCATCCGCTCGGCGGCGGCGATGCGCGCCTGCAGCGGCATGTCGGGATAGCCCGGCGCGCCAAGTCGGGTGTAAAGCCAGACCCCGCCCGCCAGCGCAAGCACGACCAGGGCCATCGGCAGCGCCAGCCCGCCGC
Source organism: Gemmobacter sp. (assembly GCA_031260425.1). Taxonomy (GTDB): domain Bacteria; phylum Pseudomonadota; class Alphaproteobacteria; order Rhodobacterales; family Rhodobacteraceae; genus Gemmobacter. The sequence goes on along the minus strand of JAIRJX010000080.1, from coordinate 9,917 downwards.
CGGGCGCTGCCACGTCGCCGCCCCGGCGCGCCACACGGTCGGCCTCGAGGATCCGGCGCGAGACCTCGATACGCAGCCGCTCCGCCTCCTCCGGTGGTAGAAGGCCGCGCCCGGCATCGCGGGCGATCTCGGCCAACTGGTCACGATAGACCGCGATGTCATGCGCGACCGCCGGGGCCTTCGCCACAGCCGCGCCGCCACGCCGCAGCCCCAGGAGCAGCGCCAGCCCCGAGGTCAGCACCAGCGCCCCCGCCGTCACCCAGAAAACCGTCATCGCATGCTCCCGCAGGGCCTCAATCCGGCCCACCCTTCATGTAACCCCTCGTCCCGCGCCGCAAAAGGCCGAAAGTGCCGCCATCCGCATCGACATGATGTCGCAATTTTCCTGATTGTGCCGCTCCCCTCGGTGGAAGTTTCCGCGTGCTGATGCATCACTGACGGCAGACCCTGACGGGAGTTGGACAACGCATGAAACGCTATTCGGTCTTCGCCATCGCCCGAGAGGCTTTGCGCTATCATCAGGGATGGGAAAAGGCGTGGCGCTCGCCCGCGCCGAAACCCGCCTATGATGCGATCATCGTGGGCGCCGGCGGCCATGGCCTCGCCACCGCCTATTACCTTGGCAAGAACTACGGCATCACCAATGTAGCGGTGATCGAGAAGGGCTGGCTGGGCGGCGGCAATACCGGGCGCAATACCACCATCATCCGCTCCAACTACCTGCAGGATCCGTCGGCCGCGATCTACGAGAAGGCGCGCAGTCTTTACGAGACCCTGAGCCAGGAGCTGAATTACAACGTGATGTTCTCGCCGCGCGGGTTGCTGATGCTGGCGCAGACTCATCACGAGGTGCGCGGCTATCTGCGCACGGTCCATGCCAACAACCTGCAAGGTGTGGTGACCGAATGGATCAGCCCGGAGCGGGTGAAGGAACTGGTGCCGATCATGAATATCGGCGGCCCGCGCTACCCGGTGCTCGGCGCGCTTTATCAGGCGCGCGGCGGCACGGCGCGGCATGATGCGGTGGCCTGGGGCTACGCCCGCGCCTGTTCCGCCATGGGGATGGACATAATCCAGCAGACCGAGGTTACCGGCGTGCGCTCCGAGAACGGCGTGGTGACCGGGGTCGAGACCACGAAGGGCTTCATCGGCTGCAGGAAGCTCGGGCTTGTCGTCGCCGGCCATTCCGGCCAGTTGGCCGAGATGGCGGGCTTCCGCCTGCCGGTCGAATCTCTGGCGCTACAGGCCCTCGTGTCGGAACCCATCAAGCCCTGCATGGACGTGGTGGTGATGGCCAATACCGTTCACGGCTACATGAGCCAGTCCGACAAGGGCGAGATGGTGATCGGCGGCGGCACCGACGGGTTCAACAACTTCACCCAGCGCGGCAGCTTCCACCATATCGAAGAAACCCTGCGCGCCCTGATCGAGACCTTCCCGATGATCTCGCGCCTCAAGATGCTGCGGCAATGGGGCGGCATCGTCGATATGACCGGCGACCGCTCGCCCATCATCTCGAAGACCCCGCTCGGCAACTGCTTCATCAATTGCGGCTGGGGCACCGGCGGTTTCAAGGCGATCCCAGGCTCCGGCTGGGCGATGGCCGAACTGATGGCGCAGGGCGAACCCGGCCCGCTTGCCGCCGAATTCAACATGTGGCGCTTCCGCGAGGGCCAGTTCATCGACGAGTCGGTGGCCGCCGGGGTGGCGCACTGATGCCGGTCTTCGGGAAACTCAAAAAGCTCTTCCTCCAACTCGGCTTGTGCGCTTCTGGCAGTGGAGTGGGCAATATGCGCCGCCCGGAAACTCTCCCTCGCCGCATGGAACTCAGGGTTTTGAAGCGATTTTCTGTGGATTTCGGTAAGTGTCTCGTCGGGGGCCAGCACCCGCTCAAAGCGGTAAGTCGCTTTATCCAAGGCCAACCTGGCAATGGCGCTTCTTTCGTGTGCATGTGCCAACTCGCCTTCGAGATACCGGAGGTAGTTGTGACCGCTGCGCATCTTCTCATCTCCCCAGATCGTCTCAATACTGGTTCCCTTTTCGTTCTCGCGTCAAGAGAAGGTGCAATATGCTGATCCTTGAATGCCCCTGCTGCGGCGTCATGGCCGAGGAAACCGAACTCGCCCCCGGTGGTGAGGCGCATCTGAAGCGGTTCGGCGCCGGCTCCTCCGACGAGGATTTCGAGACTTACATGTTCGCCCGCAAGAATCCCAAGGGCGTGCATTTCGAGCGCTGGCGCCATGCCTATGGCTGCGGCAAGTGGTTCCTCGCCGCGCGCTGCACCGCGACGCTGGAGGTTTTCGGCACCTATCCCGCTCAGACCACCGAGCCGCCCGCCGAACTCGTGGAAAAGATCAAGGCCAAGCGGCCGGACTGGAAGGGTTGGAAATGAGCACCCGTCTCGCCAAAGGTGGCCGTCTGATCGACCGGACCGCGCCGCAGGAATTCACCTTCAACGGCAAGCGCATGAAGGGCTTTGCCGGCGATACGCTGGCGGCGGCGCTTCTGGCCAATGACCAGATTCTGGTGGGCCGCAGCTTCAAGTATCACCGCCCAAGGGGCATTGTCGCATCCGGCGCCGAGGAGCCGAACGCGTTGGTCAATATGGGCGTGGGAGGGCGGTTCGAGCCGAACCAGCGCACCACCACGACCGAGCTTTTCGACGGTCTGACCTGCACCTCGCAGAACCACTGGCCGAGCCTTGAGTTCGATATCGGCGTGGTGAACAACTATGTCGCCCGCTTCCTGCCTGCCGGTTTCTACTACAAGACCTTCATCCATCCGCGTTTTGCCTGGAAGCACATCTTCGAGCCGATCGTCCGCCAGTCCGCCGGCCTGGGCAAAGTGCCGAAGGAGCGTGACGCCGACCGCTATGAGTATGCCTATGCCTTCTGCGACCTGCTGGTCGTGGGCGGCGGCATCGCCGGGCTTCAGGCGGCGCTGATCGCCGGGCGCGCCGGCAAGCGGGTCTGGCTGATCGAGCAGACCGCGCATTGGGGTGGCCGTGCCGTGGTGGATGGGGTCGAGATCGACGGCCAACCTGCGGAAGAATGGATAAAGAACGCTCTGCAAGCCCTTGTCGGTATGGGGAATGTCACGCTGCGCGAGCGCTGCATGGCGGCGGCCTCCTATGATCACGGCTACGTGCTTTGCGACGAGCGGCTCGCCGATCACACTCCCGGGGACGGGCGGCCGCGCCACCGGCTCTGGCGGGTGCGCGCCGGGCAGATCATCGCGGCGACCGGCGCCATCGAACGCCCGCTTTCCTTCGCCGGGAACGATATTCCGGGTGTGATGCTGGCCTCGGCAATGCGCGACTATGTGGTGAACTGGGCGGTCAGCCCCGGTGACCGCACCGTGATCGTCACCAATAACGACGACGCCTACCGCACCGCCATCACGCTGAAAGAGGCAGGGCTTGAGGTGCCGGTGGTGCTTGATGCCCGCGCCAATGTGACGGGCGATCTGCCGCAGCAAGCCCGCGCCATGGGGATCCGGGTCGAGGTCGGCCGTGCCATCGCCAAGGTAAAGGGCGGCAAGCGCGTGACCGGCGTTGCGATCTGTGCCCATGCCGGGCAGGGCGCGGTGCTGGAAGAGATCGCCTGCGATGCCGTCGCCATGTCGGGCGGCTGGTCGCCGGTCGTGCATCTGTGGAGCCATTGCGGCGGCAAGCTGAACTGGGATGAATCGCAGGCGCATTTCGCCCCCGATCCGGCCCGCCCGCCGCTCAATCATGACGGAAGCGCGCTGGTAGTGACTGCGGGCGCCGCCTCCGGCCGGCTGCTGACCGGCGATGTGCTGGTGGATGCGACCGCGGCGGCGGGTGGCGACGACGCGCCCACCGCCTCTGCCCCCTTCGAGGCCGCGATGGAGCCGGTCTGGATCATGCCGCAAGGCGCGCCGGTGCAGTTGCGCATGAAGATGTGGCTCGATCCGCAGAATGACGTGAAGGTCTCCGACGTGCAGCTTGCGGCGCGCGAAGGCTATGCCAGCGTCGAACATACCAAGCGCTATACCACGCTTGGCATGGCGACCGATCAGGGGAAACTCTCGAACATCAACGGCCTCGCCATTCTGGCTGACAGCCTGTCGTCGCCGATCCCGCAAGTCGGTACCACCACCTTCCGCCCGCCCTATACGCCGGTGACCATCGGCGCGCTGGCGGGTGAGGCGCGGGGCGAGATCTTCCAGCCCCTGCGCCGCACGCCGATCCATGACTGGCACCTCGCCAACCGCGCCTATATGGAGCCGGTCGGCCTATGGCAGCGGCCCTATTGCTATCCCCGCACCGGCGAGACCCATGAACAGGCGGTGCATCGCGAGGTGAGAAATACCCGCGCCAATGTGGGCCTGCTGGACGCCTCGACCCTTGGCAAGATCATCGTCAAGGGTCCGGATGCGGGCAAGCTTCTCGACATGCTCTACACCAATGTCATGTCGAACCTCGGCATCGGCAAATGCCGCTACGGGCTGATGTGCAGCGAGCAGGGCTTCCTCTCGGATGACGGCGTGGTCGCCCGCATCGACGAGGAGACCTGGCTTTGCCACACCACCTCAGGCGGGTCGGACCGCATCCATGCCTGGATGGAGGACTGGCTGCAATGCGAATGGTGGGACTGGCAGGTCTATACCGCCAATATCACCGAGCAATTCGCGCAAGTCGCCGTGGTCGGCCCCAATGCCCGCAAAACGCTGGAGAGGCTGGGCGGCATGGATGTCTCGAAAGAGGCGTTTCCCTTCATGACCTGGAAGGATGGTGAGCTGGGCGGCTTCCGCGCGCGCGCCTACCGCATCTCCTTCTCGGGAGAGCTCAGCTACGAGATCGCCGTCCCCGCCTCGGAAGGCCGCGCCTTCTGGGATGCGCTGCTGGCGGCGGGGGCGGAGTTTGGCATGATGCCCTATGGCACCGAGGGGCTGCACGTGCTGCGCGCCGAGAAGGGCTTCATCATGATCGGCGATGAGACCGACGGCACGGTGATCCCGCAGGATCTGAACCTCGGCTGGGCGATCTCGAAGAAGAAGGCCGATTTCCTTGGCAAGCGCGGGCAGGAACGCCCCCATCTCGCCAGCCCCGACCGCTGGAAGCTGGTGGGGCTGGAGGCGCTGGACGGCTCGGTCATCGCCGACGGCGCCTATGCACCGGCGCCGGGCAACAACGCCAATGGCCAGCGCAATACGCAAGGAAGGGTGACCTCCACCTATTTCTCGCCCACGCTGGGCAAGGGCATCGCCATGGGCCTGGTGAAGGGCGGTCTTACGCGGGTCGGCGAAGTGATCGAGATGACGCGGCTCGACGGATCGTTCATGCAGGTGCGGATCGTCGATCCGGTATTCTACGACAAGGACGGGGAGAAGCAGAATGTCTAGGCCGGTCAGCGCGCTGGATGGCGCAAGCTTCGCGGGCTTCGCCCATGTCACCGAGATCGGCCCCGTCGGCATGATCACGCTTCGCGCGAAACCCGACCTGCCAGGTCTGGCCGAGGCGATTGCAGCGGTGACCGGCACCCCCCTTCCGGACCGGCGGCGGATCGAAACGACGGGCGACAAGGCCGCCGCCTGGATGAGCCCCGACGAATACCTGCTGGTCCTGCCCTATGCCGGGGTGGCGGCGGCACTCGCCACGCTGGCGGAGCGGCTGTCGGGGCGGCATCATCTGGCGGTCGATGTCTCGGATGCGCGCGCGCTATTCCGAATCGAGGGGGCCAGGGCGGCGGAGGTGCTGATGAAACTCGCCCCCGCCGATCATGCCGCACTGGCGCCGGGCGAGATCCGCCGCACCCGCATCGCCCAGGTGGCCGGCGCCTTCTGGAGGGATGAGACCGGCTACAATCTCATCTGCTTCCGCTCGGTCGCAAGCTATGTGATGGGCCTGCTGAGCCACGCGGCGCAACCGGGGAGCGAGCTGTTCTGAGACGCCTCTCCGCTTGACGGATGCGGCTTTCTTCTGAAAGTTGTAGGGTAACTTGCCGGGAGGAAAGATTGCTCATGTTCCGTTTCGCGCCTGCGATCGCCGCCACCCTTCTTCTGACCGGCACCGCCCATGCGGAGCCGGTCGTCTATTGGTGTGAACAAGCTCAGAACAACCTGATCATGCCGGAGATCGCTGTCTTCCATGACAAGGATGAGGGCAAGGTGCTGGTGCTGGACGGGCTGATCAAGGATACGGTCGGGAAAGCCATCTCCGCCAAGGTCACCCAGGATGACGAAAAAGCCGTCAGCTTTCGTTGGGGCCTGAACATACGCGACAGCAATAACAGGGTCGGCCGGATCAACTAGACCTTGACCATCCATAAGGCCACGCTCGAATCGCGGGTGACTGCCATCATGGGCGGCTTCAACAATAACGAGCGCGGGCAGGGTCAATGCGAGATCCTGAAGGACAAGCCCGGCAAGCGGAAGAAGTGAGACGCCTTGCCGAAGACAGAGCGCGAAGGCGCGATTGAGTGCCGGCCCTGCCGGGCGGCCGGGGGCTTGGCGCCAAGTTGTATGACCGTTCTGCGAGAGAGGAAAGATTGCCCATGTTCCGTTTCATGCTCGCCGCCGCTGCGGCGCTACTTCTGACAGGTGCCGCCGATGCGGAGACGATTACCTATCTGTGCCGGCAACCCGACGTCTCGGAAGCCGCATGGCTGAAATCCGAGATGATGGCCGTGCACGACACTGCGGCGGGAACCGCCCTCGCAGTGGATCCGGTGACCCAATACTTCGCCGGCGGGCCGGTGGAGGCGAAAATCACCCGCAACGACGACAAGGTGGTTACCTTCCAGTGGAGCGTGAGAACCCGCGGGACGAACAACCGTACGGGAACGATTCGTTACACACTCCACATCGACAAGGCGACGCTCAAGTCACAGAGCAGCGCCACGGCGCTGGGATATCGTAACCGCGAGAACCAGCGCGGCACCTGCGAGATTCTGAAGGGCAGGCCCGGTAAACGGAAGAAGTGAGGGTCTCCGGCGCGGGTTGAGATGTCGAGGGGGGCTTTCCGCCCCCCACGCCTACGGCGCTCCCCCCGAGGATATTTGTGAACAGATGATAGTCAGGCACACTCTTGTTCATCATCTGTTCAAAAATATCCTCAGGGGGTGAATTGAGCCGCAGGCTCAAGAGGGGGCGCGAGCGCCCCCTGCGGCGGCGGGTTTCCCGTCGTGGCGGCGGTCTCCATGGCCTGCGCATATGCCGGTCGCCCCTTGACCTTCGCCGCCTTGCGCCGCTTATTGAGCGCAAGCCACCATCCCGAACAGGAGACATCCCATGGCCTTCACGCTGCCCGATCTTCCCTATGCCCATGATGCGCTGGCGCCGCTCGGCATGTCGCGGGAGACGCTGGAATATCACCACGACCTGCACCACAAGGCCTATGTCGACAACGCCAACAAGCTGATCGCCGGTACCGAATGGGAAGCGAGATCGCTCGAAGAGATCGTCCGGGGCACCTATCAGGCCGGAGCCGTAGCGCAGAACGGCATCTTCAACAACGCCTCGCAGCACTGGAATCACAACCTGTTCTGGGAGGTGATGGGGCCGGGCGAGGGCAAGAAGATCCCCGGCGCGCTGGAAAAGGCGCTGGTCGAGACCTTCGGCTCGGTCGAGAAGTTCAAGGAGGATTTCGCCGCCGCCGGTGCCGGTCAGTTCGGCTCGGGCTGGGCCTGGCTGGTGAAGGACAAGGACGGTGCGCTGAAGGTCACCAAAACCGAGAACGGGGTAAACCCGCTCTGTTTCGGGCAAGTGGCGCTGCTGGGCTGCGACGTGTGGGAGCACTCCTATTACATCGACTTCCGCAACAAGCGTCCGGCCTATCTCGCTAATTTCCTTGAGAAGCTGGTGAACTGGGAAGCGGTCGCCGCGCGGCTGTGATCGCCACTCCGACATGACCATGGCCCGCCCGCGCGGCGGGCCTTTTTCGTCAGTTCAGCTGTGTTTGCCTCATCCGGCCGCTGAATGCTGTATGAGATGTTACTCTGAGGGGAAAGAATCATGGCATGGGCGGCTCCCGAATATAAACCCGAGGACGTGAATTCGGCGGGCCGAATGCTGGCGGGCATGGGGTTTCCTGCCAGCACGCCGGAGGCACAGAAAGCGCTGGAGATAATCAATAGCTGGCGCGCTTCTCACGCTTACCCGCTCAATACATTTCAGACTACCTTGAGGAGGAATGCCAAAAAGATTGAAGGGGAGATCATCGTTTCTCAGCGGATCAAGCGTCTTGACTCCATCCACAGAAAGCTAACCTCCAATAGCTCAATGCGGATGACGCAGATGCAAGGCATTGCCGGATGCCGTGTTGTTTTCAAAGGGATGAAAAGTATTGGAGAACTTGTCAAGGTATACAAAGCCAGTCGGTTTGGCCATGCCTTTCGAGGAGAAAAAGATTACATCAAAGAGCCAAAGTCGGATGGTTATCGGTGTCATCACCTCGTCTATCAATAAGGTACAGACAAAACTGGAGATTATAGCGGTCTGCGTGTAGAGATACAGATACGCACTCAGCTTCAGCACGCTTGGGCCACAGCGGTTGAAGCCGTTGGTGTATTCACGAAACAGGCGCTGAAATCCAACCAGGGCGATCAGGACTGGTTGCGATTCTTTGCGCTCATGGGGTCAGCTATCGCGGCCATTGAAAAGTGCAATCCTGTTCCCGGAACACCGACGGATAAGGCGGTCTTGATGGCGGAAATAAAAGAGTTGGCTGCCAAGCTTCGTGTTCAGCAGATGCTGCAGGCTTACAATGCGACAATTGAGCATATCGGCCGGGCCAAGGATGCTAAATACTTTCTGGTAAAACTTGATCCTGCGCAAACTCATATTACTATCCAACTGTATAGAGCCTTGGAATCCGAACGTGCAAACAGAGATTACACGAGGCTGGAGAGCGAGCAGGCGGAAGACTCTCCAGTTCAGATCGTGTTGGTGTCGGTGGAGAACATCAATGCGCTTCGTCGTGCGTATCCAAACTACTTCCTTGACACGGCCAGCTTCAGTGAGCTGGTTAATAAGGCGCTGGCAGGAAAGTTTCCTGATCCGCTTCCGCATCCGGTTATGGCCGTCGCTGTTTAGCGATGTTATCCAGACCCATCATCGGCCTCAGTGAAGTTTCCGGGTTATGGTGGCGGCTTTGGCCAGCCCCAATATTTTCCGGACTGACCTTGTGTGGAATAGAACCCTCAGGCCAGCGCGGCGCGCAGGGCGGCACGCAGGTCGGGCACGTCGGCTACCACCGCAAAGTGACCCTGCAGCGCGGGTTCGGCGAAGCCCTCGGCGATGACGTGATCCACCAGACCGGTCAGCGGTTGCCAGTAGCCTTCGGTGCTGAGCAGGAAGATCGGCTTCCTGTGTAGCCCGATCTGCGCCCAGGTCAGCACTTCGAAGAACTCGTCGAGCGAGCCGGCTCCGCCGGGCAGCACCACGATAGCGTCGGAATTGGTGAACATTACCTTCTTGCGCTCGTGCATCGTCTCGGTCGCGACGAACTGGGTAAGGTCGCGCTTGCCGACCTCGCGGCTGAGCAGGTGACCGGGGATCACCCCCATCGCCAGACCGCCGGCGGCAAGGCAGGCGCGGGCGGTCTCTCCCATCAGGCCGATATCGCCGGCGCCGTAGACCAGCCGCCAACCCTCTTCTGCCAGCATATGGCCGGTGGCCTGCGCCGCTTCGATATAGGAGGGGCGGATGCCGGAGCGGGAGCCGCAGAACACACAGACCGAGCGAAGGGGCATGGGACTACCTGAAAGCAGTTGCTTTTTCGGATGTATCGGGGTTCCTGAGCAAAAGGAAGCATGCTGCTGTCGACGAGTTGCGGGGGGATCGGGAATGGCGGAACGGACCGGGGCGCTTCTGGCGCGGGGTGCCATCGTGGCAGTGGTGGTGGCGTTGCTCGCCGGAGGTCTGGTCTGGTGGCAACGTGCGCCGCGGCCGGA
>JAIRJX010000354.1 GCA_031260425.1 Gemmobacter sp. | reverse complement strand
CGCTTTTCGGCGCCGTCTGCTATGCCGGTTTCGTGCTGGCCACCCGCCGGGTGGGACGGGACGAGGATCCCTCGACCTCGCTGCTTTATTCGGCGCTGTTCGGCACGCTGGTCACCAGCGCGATCCTGCCCGGGATCTGGCAGCCTATAGCTGCGGGCGATATCTGGAAGTTCCTGCTGATCGGGGTGCAGGGCTCGATCGGGCAGTTCTTCCTGATCCACGCCTTCACCCGGGCCGAGGCTTCGGCCATTGCGCCCTTCGGCTATGCCGCGATCCTGTTCGCCACCGGCTGGGGGATCGCGCTCTTCGGCGAATGGCCCGACGGCTGGACCGTGGCCGGCGCCCTTGTGATCACCATGGCGGGTCTCTATGTCTGGAGCCGCGAGATGCGGGCCGCCCGCGCAGCCTGACCGAAGAGCCCCGATCCCATGGTAAAAGCGCGAAAAGACGGCTTCCGCCTCGACCACTGGCTCCAGAACCTGGTGCTGCGCGGGCTGATCGGGGCGCTGCTGCTTCTGCCCTATCGCTGGCGGGTGCCGCTCTGCGGCTGGATCTTTGCGCACCTCATCGCGCCGATTGCGGGCTATACGCGCCGCATCCGCGACAACCTCACCCGCATCTTCCCCGACATGCCGGGAGAGGAGGTCCGGCACATGCTGCGCGCGGTGCCCGATAATGTCGGCCGTACGGTAATCGAGCTTTATTCCGGTGCCGCATTCGTGGAGCGGGCCAAGGCGGCGCCGATCCGTGGCCCAGGCCTCGCCGCCTTGCAGCAGGCCCGGGCCGAGGGCCGCCCGGTGGTGCTGGTCACCGGCCATTTCGGCAATTACGACGCGGCGCGGGCCGCGCTGATCCAGCACGGCTTCCATATCGGCGGTCTCTACCGCCCGATGACCAACCGCTTCTTCAACCGCCATTACGTCGCCGCGATCTCGCGGATCGGCACACCGCTTTTCCCGCGCGGCAGGCCGGGCATGGCCGAGATGATCCGTTTCCTGCGCGGCGGCGGGATGCTTGGCATCGTGCAGGATCAGCACATGAACCATGGCGCGAGGCTGAAATTCTTCGGCCAGGATGCGATGACGGCGCTGTCGGCGGCGGAACTGGCGCTGAAATACAACGCACTGCTGGTGCCCTCCTATGCGACGCGGCAGGAGAACGGGCTGGATTTCGACATTCTGGTCGATGCGCCGATCGCGTGCAGCACAGCAGAAGCGATGACCCAGGCGCTGAACGACCATCTGGAAGCGCATGTGCGCCTGCACATGGACCAGTGGTTCTGGATCCACAAGCGCTGGAAGGTCTGAGCCTATTTCACCTCGACGGCGGCCAGGATCGCCCCCGGTCCCGCCCGCTGCACCAGCACCACCGCCGGGCCGCCATCCCCCTCCGGCACCTCGATCTCAAGCGGCGGCTGGCCGGGCCATTCGGCAAGCCGGGTCCATTCGGTGACGATATTGTGGTAGCTGACCACCTGGCCGGCATTCTCGCCATGGGCGATCTCGACCGTCTCCTCCGGCCGGTAGCGGACCAGTTGCAGCGAAATCGTGCCTCCGTCCGCCTCAAGCGGCGCCTCGGCGCGGATCCGCAGATGGCCGCCCTCCCGCGTGAGGTCGATCCGGCCCGGCCCCGGCTTCGCGGCACTGATCGCCGCCGCCACCGCCGCGGCGTCATTGCCCTCGACCCGCGCGTCGCCGTTCACGATCATCTGCGGGGTGTAGATCGTCCGGCTTTTCGCCGCGCGGGCATAGGCCTTCTGCCGCTCGGTGAAGGCGGGGCTGGCGAAGCGGTCCTTCCAACCGATATAGTCCCAGTAGTCGACATGCAGCGCCAGCGGGATCACCCCCGGCTGTCGGACCAGCGTGGCAAAGAAAGCGTCCGCCGGCGGGCAGGACGAACAGCCCTGAGAGGTGTAGAACTCCACCACCACGGGCGCCGAAGCCTGCTCGGCCGCAGCACCGGAGGCCAGAACGATCCAAAGGCCGCAAACGGCGCTGAGGGGGTGACGCATCTTCGATTTCCCGATCCCGGTATGATGCAGCCCTTCTAGCCAATGCACCCGCCGCTTGCCAATCAAGGTTTTGCGATAGGGCGTGGCCTGCGGATAGCTGCGTTTCATCCGGCACGGTGCGAAGAGGCCAGGGCCCACATGTGCCCATAAGGAGCCCAAGCCCCGCTGCCGGCTCCCCCACCCTGCAAAGCCGCGGGCGGGCGTGTGAGGCGATTGTGGTCTGCACTTTATGGTGCAGCCACGCCTAGCCCGATCCTCGCGCCAACGCCCCCAAAGCGCCCGCCTGGGGGCGGTCGGGCGCTGCCCGGTGGCGCTTTACGCGCCTTGTTCCGGGCGGGAGGAAGGGTTCACACGGAGATTGAGCGGCAGAAAAACCAGAACGTCTGTTCCCGCCACCCCACCCAACCGAGGGCGGCGCCGTTGCAGGCGGGCCAGGCGCTATCCGGCGGCGCTGCGTGCGGGTGGATGGGTTCATACGGGGCCGATGCCGGAGCAATGCGCGAGCATTTCCTGCGGGACCCTTTCACGAAATCCCGAATGCCGATCCCATCCGCCGTAGAAAGCGCTGGATTCTTGGCATACAATTGCATACAAATTATCGCGACTCCCTTGCGCGACACCCCGCGATGCGGCATGACGCGAGGCGAAAGACCGTTGACCCGAGCCCGAATTTCCGTGCCAAAGCCAGGAGGCGACAGATGACCGTCACCGTCGGACATGACAGCGCCAAGACGCGCAAGACCCTCACCGCAGGCGGCCGGTCGGTCGCCTATTACTCGATCCCCGCCGCCGAAGCCGCGGGCCTGGGCGACTTCGCGCGCCTGCCTGCCGCGCTGAAGGTGGTGCTGGAGAACATGCTGCGCTTCGAGGATGGCAAGACCGTCACGGTCGACGACATCAAGGCATTTTCCGACTGGGGCCGGATGGGCGGCAAGAACCCGATCGAGATCGCCTATCGCCCGGCGCGGGTGCTGATGCAGGATTTCACCGGGGTTCCGGCGGTGGTCGACCTTGCCGCGATGCGCGACGGCATCCTTGGCCTTGGCGGCGACGCGCAGAAGATCAACCCGCTCAATCCGGTGGATCTGGTCATCGACCATTCGGTGATGATCGACGAATTCGGCAATCCGCGCGCCTTCCAGATGAATGTCGACCTGGAATACGAGCGCAACATGGAGCGCTACGTCTTCCTGAAATGGGGCCAGAAAGCGTTCAACAATTTCCGCGTCGTGCCCCCCGGGACCGGCATCTGCCATCAGGTGAACCTGGAATACCTCGCCCAGACCGTCTGGACCGATACCGACCAGAACGGCGATCTGGTGGCCTATCCCGATACGCTGGTGGGCACCGATTCGCATACGACCATGGTCAACGGTCTGGCCGTACTCGGCTGGGGCGTCGGCGGGATCGAGGCGGAGGCGGCGATGCTGGGCCAGCCGGTTTCGATGCTGATCCCCGAGGTGGTCGGCTTCAAGCTGACCGGCAGGATGGTCGAGGGCACCACGGCGACCGACCTCGTGCTGAAGGTCGTGCAGATGCTGCGCAAGCATGGCGTGGTCAACAAGTTCGTGGAGTTCTACGGCGAGGGGCTGGATCACCTGCCGCTGGCGGACCGCGCCACCATCGCCAACATGGCCCCCGAATATGGCGCGACCTGCGGTTTCTTCCCGATCGACGACGAGACCCTGCGCTATCTGCGCAATACCGGACGCGAGGAGTCGCGCATCGCGCTGGTCGAGGCTTACGCGAAGGCAAACGGCTTCTGGCGCGGCCCGAACTATGACCCGATCTATACCTCGACGCTGGAGCTGGACATGGGCAGCATCGTGCCCGCGATCTCCGGCCCGAAGCGGCCGCAGGACTACCTGCCGCTGACGGATGCGGCGCAAAGCTTCCTGAAGGTGGTTGCCGATTATCGCGGCATCGCAACGCCGGCCGATCCGCGCAAGTCGGTTGCAGTCGAGGGCAAGGATTACGCGGTGGGCGACGGCTCGGTGGTGATAGCGGCCATCACCTCCTGCACCAATACCTCGAACCCCTATGTGATGATCGGCGCGGGTCTGGTCGCCCGCAAGGCGCGCGCCCTTGGCCTGACCCGCAAGCCCTGGGTGAAAACCTCGCTCGCGCCCGGATCGCAGGTGGTGGGCGAATATCTGCAGGCCGCCGGGCTGCAGGAGGATCTGGACGCCATCGGCTTCAACCTCGTGGGCTATGGCTGCACCACCTGTATCGGCAATTCGGGCCCGCTGGGTGATCCGGCGATCTCGAAGGCGATCAACGATAATGATCTGGTGGCGGCCGCCGTGCTTTCGGGCAACCGCAATTTCGAGGGGCGGATCTCGCCCGATGTACGGGCGAACTTCCTGGCCTCGCCGCCGCTGGTGGTGGCCTATGCCATTGCGGGCGATCTGAATATCGACCTGACCCGCGACCCGATCGGCCGGACACCGGAGGGCAAGGAGGTCTTCCTGAAAGACATCTGGCCCTCCAACAAGGAAATCGCCGATCTGGTCCATGCCACCGTCACCCGCGCGGCGTTCCAGACCAAATATGCCGATGTGTTCAAGGGCGACGAGAAATGGCAGGGTGTCGAGGTCACCGACAGCGAGACCTATGACTGGCCGCCGAGTTCGACCTATATCCAGAATCCGCCCTATTTCCGCGGCATGGCGAAAGAGCCGGGCGTGATCAGCGACATCCAGGGCGCGCGTGTGCTGGCGATCCTCGGCGACATGATCACCACCGACCACATCTCGCCCGCTGGATCGTTCAAGCCCACCACCCCGGCCGGGAAATACCTGACCGACCGCCAGGTCGCCGTGAGGGATTTCAACTCCTACGGCTCGCGGCGTGGCAATCACGAGGTGATGATGCGTGGCACCTTCGCCAATATCCGCATCAAAAACGAGATGCTGGAGGGGGTCGAGGGCGGCTATACCAGAGGGCCGGACGGGGCGCAGAGCTCGATCTTCGATGCCTCGATGGCCTATCAGGCGCAAGGCACGCCGCTGGTGATCTTCGGCGGCATCGAATACGGCGCCGGATCGTCGCGCGACTGGGCGGCAAAGGGCACGGCGCTTCTGGGCGTGAAAGCAGTGATCGCCGAGTCGTTCGAGCGGATCCACCGCTCCAACCTCGTCGGCATGGGCGTCATTCCCTTCGAGTTCCTGCCGGGCGAAAACCGCAAGACGCTGGGCCTGAAGGGCGACGAGGTAGTGTCGATCGGCGGCCTCGCAGGCGATCTGAAGCCACTCTCGCTGGTGCCCTGCACCATCCGCCATGCCGATGGCCGCGAAAAGACGATCCAGATCAAGTGCCGGATCGATACCGCCATCGAGATCGAATATGTCGAGAATGGCGGCGTGCTGCATTACGTGCTGCGCAACCTCGCCCGCGCCTGACCGGGCAT
The DNA here is from genome assembly GCA_031260425.1 of Gemmobacter sp. GTDB lineage: Bacteria > Pseudomonadota > Alphaproteobacteria > Rhodobacterales > Rhodobacteraceae > Gemmobacter. Next base: position 2,516 of record JAIRJX010000354.1, on the reverse strand, counting down.
ATGGACGACGGAGAAGAGGCCCCGGAATGCGCCGGGGCCTTGCGGTTTCGGGCGCGTCCGGTTCCGCCGCAGGCCGAGCTTCCACGCCCCGATGCTCAACGAAAAGGTAGTAGCTGACCGCAGGCGGCGTCGCGATGCCCGGCGGAGCTTGCGCGCCTTGTTCCGGGCGGGTCCGCACCGCCAAGCGGATTCATCGCCCTACCGGGCGGGAACAGGCGAGGCACAACCCCGCCTGTCGCGCGGTAGTGCCACCGGAGACGGGGATCGCTCGCCAGTGCCTGCCCCGGCGGGAGCGAAGCGCCCGCCATCGGCAGGGACGGGCGCTGGCCGGGGACTTTGGGTCTCCGGCTGGTCGGACCGAAGCGGGACACCAGGGCGAAGAAGCCGGATGGCGTATCAATGTCGATCCGGCGGATACCACGCGCGCGCCCCTCCGGGGGCTATTGTGCCAGCGCCGGGCGGATCACCCTTTCCAGTTCCTGCGCGGTGATCGGGCCGGCATAGCGCAGGAGCACCTTGCCCGCGCCGTCGATCACGAAGGTCTCCGGCACGCCATAGACGCCCCAGTTCAGCGCCATGCGGCCATTATCGGCGCCGATCGTCGCATAGGGGTTGCCCAGCTCCGCAAGAAACGCCTGCGCCTTTGCAGGGTCGTCCTTGTAGTTCACGCCATGGATCGCCAGGCCTTCGGCCTTCAGCTTTGCCAGCATCGGATGCTCGGCCCGGCAGGGCGCGCACCAGCTTGCCCAGAAGTTCACCAGCTTCACCCCGGGTGCGCGCAGCACCTCATCGCCCAACGGCGGCAGATCACCGAGCGGCACCACCTCCACCGCCGGGGCGGTGCGGCCGATCAGGGTCGAGGGCAGGTCCTCGGGATTGTCGCGCTGCATCCCCCACCAGAACATCACCGCCAGCGCCGCGAACAGCAGCGGCGGCAGCGCCATCAACCACCTAGACATCACGCATCCTCGCCCTTCCCTCGGCCTCGGTCAGCGCCTGCCGCATCCGGCGGAACCGCCAGACCGAGAGCGCAACCAACACCCCCAGCAACCCCAGCGCCGCCGCATAGGAACCCAGCACCGGAACCGCGTATTTCCCGAGATCGGGCATCATGCCAACCTCTCCCTCGCAAGCAGCACCGCCAGCCTGCGGGCGCGGATTTCCGTCATGGTGCGCAAGAGCACCAGCGACACGAACAAAAGCACGAACCCCGCGATGCACAGAAGCAGCGGATACCAGAAGACATCCGACACATTCCCCTTCCGGTCGAGGCTGAGGGACGCGCCCTGATGCAGCCCCTGGTTCCAGAAGTTCACCGCATATCGGCTCAGCACCGCGAAGACAGACCCCACGATGCACAGCACACCCGTAAGGTCGGCGGCGGTATCGGGGTTCTCCACCGCCTGCCAGAGCGCGATATAACCCAGATAGAACAGGCCGAGGATCAGGAAAGAGGTGAGGCGCGGATCCCATTCCCACCACGTCCCCCACATCGGCTGCCCCCAGAGCGCACCGGTCACCAGCGCAATGGCGGTAAAGGTCAGGCCCACGGGCGCGGCAGCGCGGGCGGCAAGCGCGCTTACGTGATGACGCCGCACCAGCCAGATCAGCGAGGCGGCCAGCATCATCACCCAGGCATTGATCGCCATCATTGCCGCGGGCACATGCAGGTAGATGATCTTCACCGTGGCACCCTGCCGGTAATCCTCGGGCGTGAAGAAGAAGCCCCAAACCAGCCCGCCCGCGATGGCCAGCAGCGAAAGCGGCGCCAGAACCGGCAGGATACGGCCCGCCGTTTCGATGAACCTCTTCGGATTGGCATATTCCCAAAGCGACATGGGGCCTCGCTAGATCGTGACGGGTTTCATGGCAAGTCCCCTCACCGCAGATTGATGCGCAGGGCAAGCGCCGAGGCGAAGGGCAGAGCCGCCGCCGCGCCAAGCGTGATGCCGGATAACAGAAGAAGCGGCGTCTCCACCGACGCCCCGGTGGCGCCGCGCTTCACCAACTCGGCCCCGAAGATGAGGGTGGGCACGTAAAGCGGCAGGACGAGCAGGCCCAGCAGCAGGCCGCCGCGCTTCAACCCGACGGTCAGCGCCGCGCCGAAAGCGCCGATCATCGAAAGCGCCGGCGTGCCGAGGAGAAGCGACAGCATCAGCCAGCCATGGCCGGCCGCAGGCAGATGCAGCAACACCCCGAGCAGCGGCGCAAGCAAGGTGAGCGGCAGCCCCGTCACCAGCCAATGCGCCAGCGCCTTCACCGCCACCGCCCCCTCCAGCGGGATCGGCGCGGTGGCAAGCAGATCGAGCGTGCCATCCTCGAAATCCAGCGCGAAGATGCGGTCGAGGCTGAGCAGGCAGGCCAGCAGCGCGCCGACCCAGAGGATGCCGGGCGCGATCTTCGCCAGCGTGCCGCCCTCCGGCCCGACGCCAAGCGGCACCAGCACCGCGACCAGCAGGAAGAAGGCAAGGCCAAGGCCGAAGCCGCCCCCCGCCCGCACCGCAAGCCTCAGGTCG
>JAIRJX010000344.1 GCA_031260425.1 Gemmobacter sp. | reverse complement strand
AGGCGACGAGCTGCCTTGTGGAGCCGTCCTTGCCTTCCGTGCTTTCGCAGCCTTCGAGAATCGGTTGCAGGGCAAGTGCCAGTTCCTTGCCCAGTTCCACCCCCCATTGGTCATAGCTGTTGATGCCGAGGATCACCCCCTCGACGAAAACCCGGTGTTCGTAGAGGGCGATGATCTGACCAAGGGTAAAGGGGGTCAGGCGCGGGATGGCAAGCGTGGTGGAGGGGCGGTTGCCGGGGAAGACGCGGTGGCGGGCCTGCCGGTCGAGCTCGGCGCCGCTCAGACCCTTGCGGGCAAGGATCGCGCGCGCCTCGTCAAGGGAGCGGCCGCGCATCAGCGCCTCGGATTGGGCAAGGCAGTTGGCGATGAGCAGCTGGTGCTGGTGCGCAAGGTCCGGCTCAAAGCCCTCGCGGGTGAGGAGGAACTCGCACGGCACGATGCGGCTGCCCTGATGGATGAGCTGATAGAAGGCGTGCTGGCCATTGGTGCCCGGCTCGCCCCAGACCACCGGCCCGGAGGCGAAGGGCAGATCCGCGCCATCCATGGCGACACGCTTGCCGTTCGATTCCATCTCCAGCTGTTGCAGATAGGCCGGCAGGCGGCTCAGGCGCTGTTCATAGGGCAGGACCGCGCGGGTGGCATGGCCGCAGATCTGGTTGTGCCAGAGCCCTACAAGGGCAAGCAGCACCGGCAGGTTCCGCCTGAACGGCGTGACGCGGAAATGCGCGTCCATGTCTGCACCGCCGCGCAAGAAGGCCGTGAAAGCCTCGGGCCCGATGGCGACCATCAGCGAAAGCCCGATCGGGCCCCAGAGGGAATAGCGGCCACCGACCCAATCCTCGAATCCGAAAACCCGTTCAGGGTCAATGCCATAGGCGGCAGTCCTGTCGAGTGCGCTGGAAACGGCGGCAAATTGCGCGGCAGGGTCGCGGAGCCTTTCCGCCATCCAGCGTTTCGCGGTGTCGGCATTGGTCATCGTCTCGATCGTGGTGAAGGTCTTGGAGGCGACGATGACGAGCGTGGTTTCAGGGTTCAGCCCTTTCAGCGTGTCGCCGATATGCGCACCGTCGACATTGGACACGAAATGACAGCGCGGGCCATCGGCATAGGGGGCAAGCGCCAGATACGCCATCGCGGGGCCCAGGTCGGAGCCGCCGATACCGATATTCACCACGTCGGTGATCGGCCCGCCCTGGCCGGCCAATCGCCCCTCGCGCACATCGCGGGCGAAAGCCTCGCAGCGGGCATGGGTGGCGCGGACCTCGGGCATCACATCGCGACCATCCACCATCACGTGGCCCGAGAGGTTGCGCAGCGCCGTATGCAGCACGGCGCGGCCCTCGGTCTCGTTGATCTTCTCACCGGAAAACATCGCCTCGCGGCGCTCCGCCACTCCTGCCGCCTCAGTGAGCTTTAAAAGCAGATCAAGGGCTTCCACATCGATCTGCGTCTTGGAGAAATCAAACAGCATCCCGCCATGGCGGGCCGAAAACGCCTCGGCGCGGCCCGGATCGGCGAAGAGGTCGAGGATGGGAGGATGGTTTGCAGCGTGGTGACGGCGGAGGGCGTCGAATCGGTCGGCCATGCGGATACCCCTGATCACTCCGCCCAATGGACGGTTGCGTTCTTCAACACCGAGGCGACCGGCGCTTCAAGCGGAGAGAGCGTGACGGCGCGTTCAATCGCCGCGCGCTTGGCCGCGCCGGTGATCAGGAGATGGATCTGCATCGCCGCAGCCAGGTGCGGCGCGGTCAGCGTCATGCGCGGCTCGCCCACGCCTTCGGCCCGCATCGGCAGAAGCGGCGGAGCCTCGGGGGCCAGCGCCTCGGGCAGTCGGTCAGCGCCGGGAAAGAGGCTCGCGACATGCATGTCCTCGCCCATGCCCAGCAATAGGACCGAGATCGGCAGATGCGGGCGCAGCCCCTCGGTCAGGGCCTCCAGAGCGGCTTCCGGGGTTGCGCCATGCTGATACAGCGGCACAAGATCAGCCTGCAACGCCCTGCCCCGCAACAGTCTTTCTCGCAGGAACCTGGTGTTGGAGCGCGGATGATCCTCGTCCACCCAACGCTCATCGTTCAGGAAGATGCTGACATTGCCCCAGTCCAGATCCACGCCCGACAGGGTGTCGAAGACCGGCCCCGGCGTGGCGCCGCCCGGCACGCAGAACGAGGCCCGTCCCTCGCGGCGCAGGAAATCGGCGAGGGCGCCGGCCAGCCGGTCGGCCAGACTCAGCATCATCATTTCGCGGTCGGGATAGGCCTGAAAGTTCATTGCTGGATCTCTCGCCAGCGCCGCCCGTCACGATGCATCAGCATCAGCGCATCCTCCGGCCCGGAGGATCCCGGATCATAGGGGCGCGGACGCTCGCCCTGTTCCTCGCCGCCGGCAATGATCGGATCGGTCCAGGCCCAGGCAGCCTCCACCTCGTCGCCGCGCATGAAAAGTGTCTGGTTGCCGCGGATCACATCCATGATGAGTCGCTCGTAAGCATCTGGAATATCAGCGCCTTCCTCACCCAATGCTTCGGCGAAGCTCATGTCGAGCGGCACCTGAACCAGCCGCATCCCGCCTGGCCCGGGCTCCTTGATCATCACCTTCAGGTTCATGCCCTCATTGGGTTGCAGACGGATCACCAGCACATTCTCACGCCAGCCCGGTGCGTCGTCGAAGATCGAATGCGGCGGCTCCTTGAAAGTGATGGCGATCTCGGAGGCGCGGGCGCGCAGCTTCTTGCCGGTGCGCAGGTAGAAGGGCGTGCCCTTCCAGCGCCAATTGGCCAGATGCACTTTCAGCGCGATATAGCTCTCTGTGCGGCTGTCGGGGTCTCCCGCATCCTCCGGATAGCCGGGCGCCCCAGCCGCCGCGCGATACTGGCCGCGCACGATATCTTCCTGAAAAACAGGCTGCAATGCCTTGATAACCTTCAACTTCTCATCTCGCACCGCATCGGGATCAAAGTGATAGGGCGGTTCCATCGCGATCAGGCAAAGCAGTTGCATCATGTGGTTTTGCACCATGTCGCGCATGGCGCCGGCCTTGTCGTAATAGGCGCCGCGCCCCTCGACACCCACCGTCTCGGCCACAGTGATCTGAACATGGTCGACGAATTGCGCATTCCACAGCGGCTCGAACAGGAGATTGGCGAAGCGCACCGCCATCAGGTTCTGCACCGTCTCCTTGCCGAGGTAGTGGTCGATCCGGTAGATCTGGCTTTCGGTGAAATGGCTGGCCAGCGTGGCATTCAGCGCCCTCGCCGTTTCCAGATCGCGGCCAAACGGCTTTTCCACCACGATACGGGCATGGTGATGGGCGATACGCCAGGAATGCAGCCGTTCGGCCAGATCCCCGAACAGTTCCGGGGCGACCGAGAAGTAGAAGGCCCGGGTCGCCTCCTTGCGCATATGGGATTTCAGCGCGTCCCAGCCGGTATCGCCCCTGGCGTCGATCGCGACATATTCGAGGGTCGTGAGGAAGGCCGCAATCACCTCCGGGTCGCGCTTGTCTTTGGACACGAATTCCGTGATGGCCCCGGCCACCAACGCGCGGAAGTCGTCAAGACCGATCTCGCTGCGGGCGGCACCGACGATGCGGCTCTGGGGCGGGATCTGGCCTGCGAAGAAGCGCCGATAGAGGCTTGGCAGGATCTTGCGTCGCGCCAGATCCCCCGTGGCACCGAAGATCACGAGGTCGAACACCTCCACCGGAATGACGCGTGAAACCATGCTTTCTCCTCGCCCTGGCGCGCCGCGCCCGCATTGCCGTCGCGTTAGCGCTACCAGATACGGTTTAACCGCTGCGGCATGGAAAGTCTAACACCGGATCGGCGGCGGTGGTAGCGGCCCCGTGTCAGGCCTCCAGTTCGGCATCCCAATAGAGATAGTCGAGCCAGCTCACATGCAGATGATCGGGCGGGAACCGCCGACCGTGGGCATGCATCTCCTCCGCCGTCGGCCGGAGCGGCGGCCGGGCCAGCCGCATTCCGACCTGCTGCAGCGTCTTGTTGCCCTTCCTGAGGTTGCAAGAAGAACAGGCGGCGACCACATTCTCCCAACTGGTGATGCCACCGCGCGAACGGGGCAGCACATGGTCGAAGGTGAGATCTCCCTTCGAGCCGCAATACTGGCAGCGGAATTCGTCGCGCAGAAAAAGATTGAAGCGCGTGAAGGCCACCCGCTTCTGGGGTTTGACGAATTCCTTCAGCACGACGACGGAGGGGATCCTGAACTCCGCCCTCTGGCTGCGCACCGTCGCCTCGTATTCGGCGAGGATCTGCACCCGGTCGAGGCAGACCGCCTTGATCGCCTCCTGCCAGGACCAGAGGCTCAGCGGATACCAGGAAAGCGGGCGATAATCCGCGTTCAGCACCAATGCGGGCCAGTGCCTGAGCGCCGCAGGCTCGCGCACGAAACCGGTTCTGAAATCCCCGTCCATCCGCCCAAGACTCCGCCTTCGTCCCGCCAGCCGTATCCGGCCTCCAGGGCGGCAAGCCCGCTCCCCGGCCAGCGAACTATATATGGCGTCCGGTGTCTGGCAAGACCATACTGGTCGGGTTCGCTTGTCGCATGAAAAAGTGACGGCAGCGTGACGGTTCAGCGCGTTTCCTTTGGGCGCATCGCAAACCAGATCAGTGCACCGCCGGCAAGGACGAGGAAGGGCGTCATGGCAAGGTTCACCGCCGACCAGCCGGCCTGCACCGAGCCGCCCGAGCAGTTCATCAGCCCGCCCGAGGCCAGCGAGGCGACGGAAACGCCGCCGAAGACGATGGCGTCGTTCAGACCCTGAATGCGCCCACGCTCTTCGGGACGGTGATGGGCGGCAAGCATCGTGGTGGCGCCGATGAAGCCGAAATTCCAGCCGACTCCCAGCAGCATCAACGCGATGTAGAAGTTTTCAAGCTCCACCCCCGCCATGGCCACCGCCGCCGCCGCCGCCAGAATGGCAAGGCCAAGGCCGATCACCTTCTCCACCCCGATCCGGGCGATGACATGGCCGGTGATGAAGGAGGGCGCATACATCGCCAGCACATGCCCCGAGACGATATTTGCGGCGTCCCGGGTCTGGAACCCGCAGCCGACTACGGCCAGCGGCGAGGAGGTCATCACCAGGTTCATCAGCGCATAGCTTACCGTTGCGCAGATCATCGCAACCACAATTGCGGGCGTGCGCAGCAACTCGCCCCGGCTGCGTCCCTGTGCCATCGCGCCTCCGCGCGTCACCGGACGCGGAATGCGCAGCAGCCAGAACAGCAACAGCCCCACCAGGTTCAGTCCGATCACCGCGAGGTAGCTGCCCAGAAATGGAATCACCATGGCGTCAGCCGTCGTCTTCACCAGTTGCGGCCCGAAAACGGCAGAGATCAACCCGCCCGCCATCACCCCGGAAATCACCTTGGGCCGGAAGGCCTCGGACGCCATGTCGGCGGCGGCGAAGCGATAGAAACCCTGCGCCGACATGTAGCCGCCGATCAGCAGGCTCGCGAGCGAGAACATCGCAAAGGAGCCGGTCTGCAGCCCTCGCGCCGCCAGCGCCGCCCCCGCCGCCCCGGCCAGCGCGCCGGTGACGAAGCCCGCCCGCCGCCCCCAGCGCTGCATGATCGCCGAAAGCGGCTGCGCCCAGAGCATGGAGCCGATCACGGTAAGCGAGATCGGCAGCGTGGCCCAGCAGGGATTGCCGGCAAGCTGGCTGCCCGCCAGCCCGCCGATAGTGAAGATCACCGGCAATTGCGCACCCAACACTGCCTGAGCGGCGACAAGCACCCACATATTGCGGCGGGCGAGACGATCATCGGGGGTGAAGGCGGCTGCGGTCATGGCGCGAGCTAAACCTTTCGGCCCGGCATCTGCAAGGGGCAAGGGCCGCGTTCGTTGCAGCGCAGGCCCCCTGAACCGCGGCGGCGCCTCCGGAGCCTTCGGTTGCAGCGCCTTTCGATCCGGCCTAGCCTGCCGGGAAAGTGGAGACTTCAATGGTCGGGCGCATCATCGAGACGCAGGCGGATATCGCCGAAGGCATGGCCTGGCTCGCCAGCCATGACAGCCGCTTCGCGCAAGCCTATGAAAGAACCGGAGAATTGCCGCTGCGCCGCCGGCCGGAGGGCTTTGCCGAACTCTTGGGCGCCATCGTCAGCCAGCAGGTCTCCACCGCCTCGGCCCGCGCGATCTGGGGCCGGATGGAGGCCGCAGGCTTCATCACACCCGAGGCAGTAGCCGCCGCCGATGACGAGGCGCTGCGCGCCTGCGGCCTCTCGCGCCCGAAGCTGCGCTATGCGCGGGCCCTGTCGCAGGCCGGAGTGGATTTCCCGGCGCTAAAGCTCATGTCAGATGAGAATATCATCACGCAACTCATTGAACTTCCCGGGATCGGTCGCTGGACGGCCGAGATCTACGCCATGTTCAGCCTTGGCCGCGCCGATATCTTCGCCCATGCCGATCTCGCCCTGCAGGAGGGTGCAAGGCTGCTCCTTGGCCTGGAGGACCGCCCGAACGAGCGCCGGATGCGCGAGATCGCCGGTAGCTGGAGCCCGTGGCGGGCGGTTGCGGCGCGGCTGCTCTGGGCCTACTACCGGGTGGAAAAGAACCGCGAAGGGATCAGATGATGCTGCACTCGCTTAGAAAGGCGCCGCAATCGGGGCAAGCGCGCTCCGTGGTGATTTTCGTCCACGGCTACGGCGCGGATGGCGCCGACTTGCTGGGCCTGGCCGATCCGCTGGCACCGCATCTGCCCGATACCGTGTTCTACAGCCCCGATGCGCCGGAACCCTGCGCCGGCAATCCCTTCGGCTATCAATGGTTCCCGATCCCCCGGCTCGACGGTTCCGATGAGGACGCGGCCGAGGCCGGCATGAGAAGCGCGGCAGAAAAGCTGAACGCCTTCATCGACGCCAAACTGGCGGAGGAGGGGCTGGAGCCCGCTGCCCTCGCCCTCGTCGGCTTCTCGCAGGGCGCGATGATGAGCCTCCATATCGCGCCTCGGCGCGCGCGCGCCATCGCCGGCGTGATCGCCTTTTCCGGCCGGCTGCTGGAACCCGAACGCCTCGTCCCCGAAGCAGAGGCAAAGCCACCGGTTCTGCTGATCCACGGCGACGCCGACGAGGTGGTGCCCTTCACGGATATGGGCCGCGCCGGCAATGCCCTGGTCGAGGCCGGGTTCGAGACCTATGCCCATGTGATGAAGGGCACCGGCCATGGCATCGCGCCCGACGGGCTCCAGGTCGCGCTCGCCTTCCTGAAGGAGCGGCTGCCCGCCTGAGGATTTGAGTATTTGGGCAGGAAGCAAAGCCCATTGCAGCTCTTCCGATCCAGCTTTGCTTCTTGTAGAAATACTCCCGCCGGAGGCGTATGCGGCTGCCGGAGGCACAGCGCCCGAAGGTCAGAGCCGCCCGGTCAGCCCCTGCCAGAGCAGCCGCCACCGTTTGGTGAATTCCGGCAGGATCAGCGTTCCCGCCGCTACCCGCTCCGGCGCGCGTGCCACCAGAAGCAGCACCGGCCGTGCCAGATGGGCGGCAAGCAGCGCGCCCTTCGGCAGGGGCTGTCCGCGCGCGACCTCAAGGCGGGTCAGGCCGGCATGGGCCAGCGCGGCGACGGCTTCGGGGCGGGGATCGGGCAGCGGGATGCGGCCGCGGCTTTCCAGTTGCGGCACCGCGCGCAGATAATTGGCGAGCCCGAGCGCCTGCCCCACCGCCCGCGCCGCGCTTTCCTGCGCCGGTTCCGTCCCCAGCACATGGGCCGCAAGCCACATCAGCCCCCCACCCGTCGCATCGAGATAGGCCCAAAGCGCCGCCTCATCGGCATGGGGCGCGCGCCAGACATCCCAGATCCGCGCCGTCACCATCCCGTCGAGCACGGCGGACGGCAGCGCCCTGCTGCGGATCAGTGCCCCGAGTGGTGTTGCCACCTCATGCGGAACGGCAGGCCCCGTGGTCTCGGCGGCGATCACGTCGCGCCACCATTGCAGGCGCATCTCGGCCAGCATGGGTTCGGCGCTGACCCAGGGCGCGCGCGCGAGCTCCGCGTTGAGGGCATAGAGCACGGCGAGTGCCGGGCGGTCCGCCGGGGGTGCCGCCATCAGTGCTGCGAAGCGTTCGGGATCGGCGCGGCGAACGCGTTCGGCGCAGGCTTCCAGGCTCATGCCGCCGGCACCACCCCGTCGCGGATCAGCTTCCATTCGATCGCATCGAGCAGCGCCTCGAAGCTCGCATCGACGATATTGGGCGAGACGCCGACGGTCGACCAGCGCCGCCCCTGCCCGTCCTCGCTGTCGATGATGACGCGGGTCACCGCCTCGGTCCCGCCCTGGGTGATCCGCACTTTGAAATCGACCAGCTTCATGTCGTCGATGCAGGCCTGATAGGGGCCAAGATCCTTGGCCAGCGCCTTGGAAAGCGCATTGACCGGGCCGCGATCTGCGCCGTCCTCGCCCATGCTGTCAGAGACCGACATCACCTTGCGGTCGCCGATCTTGACCACCAGCACCGCCTCCGACAGGCTGACCATATGGTCATACTTGTTCTTCCGCCGCTCCACGGTGACGCGGTAGCGCTTCACTTCGAAGAATTGTGGGCGCGTGCCCAGTTCGCGTCGCGCCAGCAGCTCGAACGAGGCCTGTGCGCCGTCATAGGCGTAGCCCTCGTCCTCGCGCGTTTTGATGAGGTCGAGGATGACGCCCAGCCGCGGGTCCGCCGCGCCGACCCCGATCCCGGCGGCAGCAAGGCGGGCGCGCAGGTTCGACTGGCCGGCCTGGTTGCTCATCAGGATCTGGCGCTCGTTGCCGACCAGCGCGGGGGCGACGTGTTCATAGGTCGCCGGATCCTTGAGGATCGCCGAGGCGTGCAACCCCGCCTTGTGCGCGAAGGCCGAGGCGCCGACATAGGGCGCGCTGCGCAGCGGCACCCGGTTGAGGATGTCGTCAAGCATCCGCGAAGTCTTCACCAGGCCCGCCAGCGCCTGAGCCGTGATGCCGGTCTGGAACCGGCTGGCGAAGGGCTCTTTCGCAAGCAGCGTCGGAATGATCGTGGTGAGGTTCGCGTTGCCGCAGCGCTCGCCGAGGCCGTTGAGCGTGCCCTGAATCTGGCGGGCGCCGGCCAGCACGGCGGCCAGCGAATTGGCCACCGCATTGCCGGTATCGTCATGGCAATGGATACCCAGCCGGTCGCCCGGGATACCCGCCGCGATCACCTTGGCGGTGATCCGGCCCACCTCTTCGGGCAGGGTGCCGCCATTGGTATCGCAAAGCACGATCCAGCGGGCACCGGCTGCCAGCGCGGTATGCAGGCAGTCGAGCGCATAGGCCGGGTTGGCCTTGTAGCCGTCGAAGAAATGCTCGGCGTCGAACATCGCCTCGCGCCCCTTGCCTACCACATGCGCGACCGAGGCCCGGATGCTTTCGAGATTCTCCGGTAGATCAACGCCAAGCGCTGTGGTGACATGGAAGTCATGGCTCTTGCCCACCAGGCAGACGGCGGGGGTATCGGCGTTCAGGACCGCCGCCAGCACGTCGTCATTGGCCGCCGACCGCCCGGCCCTCCTTGTCATCCCGAAGGCGGTGAAGGTCGCCCGCGTCCGCGGCCGGTCGCGGAAGAAATCGCTGTCGGTCGGGTTGGCGCCGGGCCAGCCGCCTTCGATATAGTCCACCCCCAGCGCATCGAGCGCCCGCGCGATCTGCTGCTTGTCGGCAAGCGAGAACTGCACGCCCTGCGTCTGCTGGCCATCGCGCAAGGTGGTATCAAAAAGGTAAAGGCGCTCGCGCATCTGGCTGGCTTTCGGGTGGCTTTCAGGGAACGGGACTCAGTCTTCGTCGACGACCCGGAACAGGGCCGGCACGGCCGGGCAGGGCCGCATCTCGTTGCGGATCACATCCGACAGCCGCGTCTGGTGCAGGAACACATAGACATGCGCCGCCAGCCCCTCCCACAGCCGGTTGGAAAGCGATTGCGCGCGGCTGCCCGACACCGCGCCGGTCGCCCCCGCGCCGGTATGCATGGCGTTCACCGTCTCCTCCACCGCCTCCATCACCTCGGAGACCCGGATATCGGAAGGTGATCGGGCCAGCCGGTAGCCGCCACCCGGTCCCCGCACCGCGTCGACCAACCCGGCCCGGCGCAGCTTCACGAAAAGCTGCTCCAGGTAGGGCAACGAGATGTCCTGCCGCCGGGAGATCTCGGCCAGCGAGACCAGATCCTCATCCCGGGCCAGTGCCAGATCGGCCAGCGCCACCATCGCATAGCGGCCTTTCGTCGAGAGTTTCACCGGCACCCTCCCCCATATCCATTGACGCGGCACAGCCGGGAGCTTAACTCACCACCATGCCCGAGGCATTGCCGACGGGGCTTAAATCAACCGCCGGGATTGCGCAATCTCCAGTGGCGGCAGTGCAAGTAAAGGCGACGGAATGCCCGAAGTGATCTTTGCCGGCCCCGAGGGCCGTCTGGAAGGCCGTTATCATCCGCAGAAGGACCGTGACGCCCCGATCGCCATCGTGCTGCATCCCCACCCGCAATTCGGCGGGACGATGAACAACAAGGTCGTCTACAACCTGCATTACGCCTTCTACAATCTGGGCTTTACCGTGCTGCGGTTCAACTTCCGCGGCGTTGGCCGGTCGCAGGGGGAGTATGATCAGGGCATCGGCGAGCTGTCCGATGCCGCCTCGGCGCTCGACTATCTGCAAAGCATGAACCAGAACGCCAAGCATTGCTGGGTGGCGGGGTTCAGCTTCGGTGCCTGGATCGGGATGCAGCTTTTGATGCGCCGGCCCGAGATCACCGGCTTCATCTCGGTCTCGCCCGACGCATCGCGTTATGATTTCAGCTTCCTCGCGCCCTGCCCTTCCTCGGGCCTCATCATCAACGGCAGCAGCGACCGCATCGCGCCGCCGAAGGATACGCAGACGCTGGTGAACAAGCTGCACGAACAGAAGGGCATCACCATTACCCATCAGCAGGTCGAGGGGGCGGACCATTTCTTCACCGATGAGGACCAGCATATGAAGCCGATGGTCGAGACGGTCTCGGCCTATGTGAAGCGCCGCATGGGGGAAGGCACCCGCTGAGATCGACCACGCCGCCCGCGAACGGGGGCTTCCGTCCGTGATCGTTTCACGAAAACGAGGCAGATCATGCAGTTGACCTATCTGGTATTCGCGCTTCTCGGACTCTTTTGGGGATCGAACTTCATCTATATGAAATGGGCGGCGGAATTGATCACTCCGGCGCAAATCACCCTTCTGCGCGTGTTCTTCGGCTTCCTGCCGCTCGTCGTCGTGGCCTGGTGGAAGGGCGTGATCCAGCGGAGGCAGATACGCTGCCTGCCGCATTTTCTTGTCATGGCGGTGCTGGCGACGGCCTTCTATTACTTTGCGATTGCGGAAGGTACGGCACGGCTTCCTTCCGGCATCGCCGGTGTTCTCGGCGGCTCGATCTCGCTGTCCACGACGATAGCCACCCTTCTGTTCCTTCGCACGGAAAAGCCCAACGCGGTGATGCTGGCCGGCGTCATCGTGGGCTTCGCCGGCATCGTCCTGATCGCCCGGCCTTGGGAAGGAGCCGACAGGACCATCGACATGATCGGGGTTTTCTGGATGCTGGCCGCGACCACTGTCCTCGGCGTCTCCTATGTGTATGTCCGCCGCTTCCTGTCGCCCTGCAATCTTCCGCCTCTTGCGCTCGCCACATGGCAGACGGGCCTCGCCCTGCTGGTGCTCCTTGCCGTCACGGACCGAACGGGAATGACCCGCATCACGCAGGACTGGCACGCCGCTGCCGGTGTCGCCATCGGTCTCGGCGTCCTCGGAACCGGGATGGCGTTCCTGATCTATTACCATCTCCTGCAGGAACTGGGCGCGGTCGCCGCCTCCGGTGCGACCTATATCACCCCTAATGTCGCGCTGCTGATCGGCTGGGTCGCCGGTGAGAAGATCGGTGTGCTGGAAATCGCCGCCATCATCCTCGTTCTGGCAAGTATCGCGATGTTGCAGATCGGCCGGCAGAAAGCACAGAAAACCACGCCGGCGGCGCCGGCCACCCTCGCCCGGAACATGCTCCCCGCAATGGATGGCGACGAAGGCGTGCTCCATCCGGGAGGCGACAGAATACCACCCTCGCCTGCACGCACCATGCGGATCTGCCCCGAATGGCTGAACCGCAGAACAGGGGCGGGTGGATGATACCGGCCCCGGCATCGCACGTCCCGCCGGAGCCCGGCCATGAGTGACCGGCTTACCCGGCAATTCGCCTTTCTCAATGCGGCCGACCGGCTGAAATCGGTCAACCGCGCCAATCTGCTGATGGACGGATCGCGCGCCGAGAACACGGCGGAGCATAGCTGGCACCTTGCGCTCTGGGCGCTGGTAATGGGCGATCTGATGCCGGAGATCGACCTTGCCCGCGTCGTCGTGCTGCTGCTGCTGCACGACCTGCCAAGGGTGGACTGCGGCCATCGGGTTCATGACCCGTCCGGGGTGGCGGCCTCCGAGCGCACCGCCGCGCAGAGGCTGTTCGACCTGGCTCCCCCCGACCTGACCGTGCGCCTCTTCGCCCTCTGGCAGGAATTCGCTGCGGCAGACACGGCGGAGGCCCGCTTTGCCCGGCGGTTGAGCCATGCCCAGCCGGTCTTCCAGGTGCTGATGGCGGCGGAACCGCCGCCCGACCATCTGGCGGCGGAGCGAGACGGCCTCGCGACCAGACAGGCCGCGCGCCTCCGGCAGGAGTGGCCCGAGATCCACGCCCATGCCTGTGACCTGCTGGAGGGCCGCGCGCCCTGCCGCGACCTGCAGGCGCGGCTCGCCTTCCTTGCCGAAGCCGACCGGCTGAAATCGGTCCATCGGGCGACAACGCTGGTCGATGGCTCGCGTCCCGAAAATTCGGCGGAACATAGCTGGCACCTCGCGCTCTATGCGCTGGTGCTCGCCGATCAGGCCATACCAGGCGTCGATCCGGCCCGGGTCATCGCCATGCTGATCCTGCACGATCTGGTCGAGATCGACGTGGGTGACGTGCCGATCCATTCCGCCAATGGTGCAGCCCATGCCAGCACCGAGACACAGGCGGCAGAGGCCCGCGCCGCCGACCGGCTGTTCAGTCTGCTGCCCGACAGGCAGGGCGGCCATCTGCGCGCGCTCTGGGACGAGTTCGAGGCGGCCGCCACCCCGGATGCGATCTTCGCCAAAAGCCTTGACCGGGTGCAGCCGGTGATGGCGAATCTGATGTCCGGCGGCGGGACATGGACCACCTACAACGTGACCTTCGCACAGCTCGAAAGCCGCGTGGGCATGAAGATCGCGCGCGGCGCGCCGCAGCTCTGGGACTGGACGCGGACGCAGGCTGCGGGCTTTTTCGCAAAGGGCTGATTACCCGCAAGAGGCGGGCTGTTCACAAAAGGCTGGCGGGCGTACCCGGCCCCGCCGCTGGATGCCTCCGGCGGGAGTATTTGCCAAGAAGCAAAGCCATTCGGGATCGATTGCTGGCGTTTTCACGGCAGCCTGCGCCCGGCCCTGAGCAGGGGCATCACCTCGCGCAACTCATGGCCCTGCTTCAGCCATTCCCGTACCGCACAAGCCGAACGGATATAGACCTTGAGCGCCTGCTTCGGGTCAGGGGCGAGGCGGGCGAAATCGCGAGGGGTCTGTGGCAGCTCGCCCTTGCGCGGCCGGTCGCAAGCCGCGTCCCTGGCCGCACGCGCCGGCTCGCCCGAGACCAGCACGGCGACGCCCTCATTGAACCAGAGCGGCAGGCCGCGCGATCCGAGGAAGCCGCCGAGCGGCTGGGTGGAATGGAGCGTGGCATGGGTCAGCTCGTGCATATAGGCGCCACGATCGTTCCAGGCGGTCGAGTTCAGCGTGATGATGCTTGCGCCATAGGTCATGCCGCGATTGACCATGCCATTCGCCTTGTCGCAGGCCGACGTGGTACAGATGCGCCATTCCACCGCCCGTGTCGCGCCAAGCGCGCGGCCGACCCCGGCCGCGGCCGCAGCCATCGTGGCGCGGATGGTGGCAATCTGCCCGGGTGCCGCCGCCATGTCCACCCAGAGGCCGGGTTCGGCCTGCGCCATGCCCTGCCGCGACGGGACCGCTTGCGCCTGCGCCGCACTGGCGAACCCCGCCAGCAGGATCAGTATCAGGATTGGCAGCCGCATGGTTTTCTCCTCACGCATCGAATTTTGTATGCAATGGCATACCACACTTCCCAAACCCCCGGATTTCCGCTAAGCAGCCTCCATCCGAATCCTCAACCTGAAAAAGGCCAGGCGCATGACCAAGATCAAGGTGGCAAACCCGGTCGTCGAGCTCGACGGCGACGAGATGACCCGGATCATCTGGGACTTCATCAAGAAGAAGCTGATCCTTCCCTATCTGGACATCGACCTGAAATATTACGATCTCGGCATCGAGGAGCGTGACCGCACCGACGACCAGATCACCATCGACTCGGCGCTGGCGATCCAGAAATACGGCGTCGGCGTGAAATGCGCCACCATCACCCCCGACGAGCAGCGGGTGGAGGAGTTCGGCCTCAAGCAGATGTGGAAATCGCCGAACGGCACCATCCGCAACATCCTTGGCGGCGTGATCTTCCGCGAGCCGATCATCTGCCGCAACGTGCCGCGCCTGGTGCCGGGCTGGACCCAGCCGATCGTCGTCGGCCGCCACGCCTTCGGCGACCAGTATCGTGCCACCGATTTCCACTTCCCCGGCAAGGGCCGGCTGACGCTGAAATTCGTGGGCGAGGATGGCGGGGTGATCGAGAAGGAAGTGTTCAACGCGCCGGGCGCCGGTGTGGTCATGGGCATGTATAACCTTGACGCATCGATCATCGACTTCGCCCGGTCGTCGCTCAACTATGGCCTGATGAAGGGCTGGCCGGTCTATCTTTCGACCAAGAACACCATCCTCAAGGCCTATGACGGCCGGTTCAAGGATCTGTTCGCCAAGGTCTATGCCGAGGAGTTCGAGGACCGTTTCAAGGCCGCCGGCATCCATTACGAGCACCGCCTGATCGACGATATGGTGGCCTCGGCGCTGAAATGGTCGGGCGGCTATGTCTGGGCCTGCAAGAACTATGACGGCGACGTGCAGTCGGATACCGTGGCGCAGGGCTTCGGCTCGCTGGGCCTGATGACGAGCGTTCTCATGACGCCCGATGGCAGGATCGTGGAGGCGGAAGCGGCGCATGGCACGGTGACCCGCCACTACCGCCAGCACCAGCAGGGCAAGGAAACCTCGACCAACTCCATCGCCTCGATCTTCGCCTGGACCGGCGGGCTGAAGCATCGCGCGAAGCTTGACGGCAACGAGGCGCTGACGAGCTTTGCGAATACGCTGGAGAAGGTCACGGTGGATACCGTCGAGGACGGGTTCATGACCAAGGACCTGGCGCTGCTGGTCGGGCCGGACCAGAAATGGCTCACCACCATGGGCTATCTGGAAAAGGTTGACGAATATCTGAACAAGGCCCTTGCGGGCTGAGGCGGGCGGGGGGGTATTGCGCCCCCCGTTTTCATTTTTTGTGGGGGATCGGCGTTCAACGCTCGTGCGCCGGCCCCGCAGTTCGTCGGGGACCGAAGCCCGCTCGGGGCAGCGGTGAGACCGGGAACCGTCGGCCCCTCTGGCGAAGATGATGGTCTTCGCCATGGAGGCCGAACCGGACCGCGCAAACCGGCGCCCCGCTCCCCTTTCCGCTGGTGTTTCCACCCGGCCTCCTGTAAGGCGCGCCCAACATCAGACAGGAAAGAGACCTCCTCATGGAGCTTCGCAACATCGCGATCATCGCGCACGTTGACCATGGCAAGACGACCCTCGTTGACGAATTGCTGAAACAATCCGGAACCTTCCGCGAAAACCAGGCGACGACGGAACGCGCCATGGACAGCAACGATATCGAGCGCGAGCGCGGGATCACCATCCTTGCGAAAGCGACTTCGGTCGAATGGAACGGCGCGCGCATCAATATCGTGGATACCCCCGGCCATGCCGATTTCGGCGGCGAGGTGGAGCGTATCCTGAACATGGTCGACGGTGTGGTCCTGCTGGTCGATGCCGCCGAAGGGCCGATGCCGCAGACCAAGTTCGTTACCTCCAAGGCGCTCGCCCTCGGGCTGCGGCCCATCGTGGTTCTGAACAAGGTCGACAAGCCCGATGCCGAGCCCGACCGCGCGCTGAACGAGGTGTTCGACCTTTTCGCCAATCTGGGCGCCAGCGACGAACAGCTTGACTTCCCGCATCTTTATGCGTCCGGCCGCTCCGGCTGGGCGGATGAGGGGCTCGACGGCCCGCGCAAGGATCTGGGCGCGCTGTTCCGGCTGGTTCTGCGCCATGTGCCGGCGCCGAAACAGCTTGCCCGCGCCGCCGAGCCGTTCCGGATGCTGGCCACCACGCTTTCGGCCGATCCGTTCATCGGCCGCATCCTGACCGGCCGGGTCGAGGCCGGGACGCTGAAGGTCGGGACCTCGCTCAAGGCGCTGAGCCGCGGCGGCGAGCGGATCGAGCAGTTTCGGGTGACCCGGATCCTCGCCTTCCGCGGCCTTGGCCAGCAACCGATCGACGAGGCGGTGGCCGGCGACATCGTGACCATCGCCGGAATGTCGAAGGCGACCGTGGCCGACACGCTGTGCGATCTTTCGGTGGACACCGCCCTGCCCGCGCAACCGATCGACCCACCGACGATCAGCGTGACCTTCGGCATCAACGACAGCCCCCTTGCCGGGCGCGACGGCAACAAGGTCCAGTCGCGGGTGATCCGTGAGCGGCTGCTGAAAGAGGCGGAAACCAATGTGGCGATCCGCGTCGAGGATACACCCGGCGGCGATGCCTTCGTCGTCTCGGGGCGGGGCGAGTTGCAGATGGGCGTCCTGATCGAGAACATGCGCCGCGAGGGATTCGAACTCTCCATCTCGCGTCCCCGCGTGATCTTCCGCGACGAGGACGGCCAGCGGCTGGAGCCGGTCGAGGAAGTCATCGTCGATGTCGATGACGAATATTCCGGCGCGGTGATCGACAAGCTCACCGGCGAACGCAAGGGCGATCTGGTCGAGATGAAGCCCGCCGGCGTCGGCAAGACCCGGATCGTGGCACATGTGCCCTCACGCGGGCTGATCGGCTATCACGGCCAATTCCTGACCGATACCCGAGGCACCGGCGTGCTGAACCGCATCTTCCACGACTGGGCGCCGCACAAGGGCCAGATCCAGGGCCGCCGGCAGGGCGTGCTGATCTCGATGGAGAACGGCATCTCGGTCGCCTATGCGCTGTGGAACCTCGAGGAGCGTGGACGCATGTTCATCGGTGCGCAGGAGGCGGTCTATGTCGGCATGATCATCGGCGAGCATTCGCGCGACAATGATCTGGAGGTGAACCCGCTCAAGGGCAAGAAGCTGACCAACGTCCGCGCCTCCGGCACCGACGAGGCGGTCCGGCTGACGCCGCCGGTGCGGATGAGCCTCGAGGAGGCCATCGCCTATATCGACGATGACGAACTGGTCGAGGTCACACCGAAGATCGTGCGCCTGCGCAAGCGTGAACTCGACCCGCACGAGCGCAAGCGGCAGGCCCGCGCCGAGTAACCGCCCGAGGGCGCGCAAGGTCCCTGTGCCTTTTTGAGTATTTGGGCAAGAAGCAAAGGGCAGGGGTTTGCCCCTGCCCGCGCATGGCCCCTGATTCCACCTTGCGATTTCGCCCCTGCAAAGCTATGGCGCGGGCATGACACATCCGCATCAACGTCTGCTCATCATCGACTTCGGCTCCCAGGTCACGCAACTGATCGCGCGGCGCCTGCGCGAGTTGAAAGTCTATTGCGAGATCCACCCGTTCAACCGGGTGGACGGGGCTTTCCTGCAGGATTTCGCCCCGAAGGCTGTGATCCTGTCGGGCGGGCCGGCCTCGGCCTATCGCGAGGACGCGCCAATGCCGCCAGCGGGGATCTTCGATCTGGGCGTGCCGGTTCTCGGCATCTGCTATGGTCAGCAGGTGATGATGCATTGCCTTGGCGGCAGGGTGGAAGGCGGCCATGGCACCGCCGAATTCGGCCGCGCCTTCGTGACGCCGACGGATGACAGGCTGGCGCTGCTTGACGGCTGGTTCGCCACCGGGACCGAACAGGTCTGGATGAGCCATGGCGATCATGTCTCGCAACTGGCCCCCGGTTTTGCGGTCTACGGCACCTCACCCAATGCGCCCTTCGCCATCACCGCCGATGTGGCGCGCGGCTTCTATGCCGTGCAGTTCCACCCCGAAGTGCATCACACACCGAAAGGGGCGAAGCTCTACGAGAATTTCGTGCGGCTGGCGGGTTTCACCGGCGACTGGACCATGGCCAGCTACCGCGAGGACGCCATCGCGAAGATCCGCGCCCAGATCGGCGACGGGAAGGTGATCTGCGCGCTTTCCGGCGGGGTCGATTCGTCGGTCGCCGCCGTCCTGATCCATGAGGCGATCGGCGATCAGCTCACCTGTGTTTTCGTCGATCACGGGCTGATGCGGCTCAACGAGGCCGAGGAGGTCGTGGCGATGTTCCGCGACGCCTACAGCCTGCCGCTGATCCATGTCGACGAATCCGCGCTGTTTCTGGGTGCGCTGGAGGGCATTTCCGACCCGGAAGCCAAGCGCAAGACCATCGGCCGGCTGTTCATCGAGGTGTTCGAGAAACAGGCAAAGGCCATCGGCGGTGCCGATTTCCTGGCGCAGGGCACGCTTTATCCGGATGTGATCGAGAGCGTCTCCTTCGCCGGCGGGCCTTCGGTCACCATCAAGAGCCATCACAACGTGGGCGGCCTGCCCGAGAAGATGGGCATGAAGCTGGTGGAGCCGCTGCGCGAACTGTTCAAAGACGAGGTGCGCGCCTTGGGGCGCGAACTCGGCCTGCCCGCCCGGTTCATCGGCCGCCACCCCTTCCCCGGCCCCGGCCTCGCCATCCGCTGCCCCGGCGAGATCACGCGCGAAAAGCTCGACATCCTGCGCAAGGCGGATGCGGTCTATATCGACCAGATCCGCAAACACGGGCTATATGACGAGATCTGGCAGGCCTTCGCCACCATCCTGCCGATGAAGACGGTGGGCGTGATGGGCGACGGGCGGACCTATGACTACGCGGTGGCGATCCGCGCGGTCACCTCGGTCGACGGCATGACCGCCGACACCTATCCCTTCAGTCCTGAATTCCTCGGCGAGACCATGACCCGCATCATCAACGAGGTGAAGGGCGTGAACCGGGTGTTCTACGACCTGACCTCGAAACCGCCGGGAACGATCGAATTGGAGTGAGGCCGCTTCTGGCAAGAGCTGGCGCCAAGCGGCAATAACCTCAAATTTACGCAACCTTTGGTGATACTGTCGAGTATCCCTGAACACCAATCGTCCTTGTATCAGCCAACACGGATACCATCTGCCGGCCGCCACGGATGACGGAATGTGGCATATTGCCCAGGCCCGGTCATAGAGAGGGATGCGACCGTCCTGCGGGGCTCATCGCGGGGGTAGATCGTGCGGAAAGGGGGCATCGTGAAAATTCTGGCAATCTCCGGCAGTGCGCGTGGAGCATCGACGAATACGGCTCTGTTGCAAGCCATGAAAAGCCTTGCGCCGGTGAGTATCGGGTTTTCAGTTTTTCATAACCTCAATGCGCTGCCCGTATTTTCGCCAGATGCCGAAGGAGAGAAAACGCCGGCAGCAGTGCTTGACTTCATGGAAGCCGTGGCTGCCGCCGATGGCATTATCATTTCAAGCCCTGAATATGCGCGCGCCATTCCCGGCGGGCTCAAGAATGCAATCGACTGGATGGTTTCGCGCTTTGAGATTGTTGGCAAGCCCATTGCTCTGGTTCATGCCTCCCACCGAGGCGACGACATGCTGGCTTCGTTGAGGTTGGTTCTTTCCACCGTCAGCAGCAATTTTCTTGAGCATGTCTTTTGGCGTATTCCTCTTATCGGCAAATCTCCGCAAGAGGTTGCGGAGTTGTTGCACCGGCCTGAACATGAGTCAAAAGCCACGTCGTTTTTACTCGGCCTTGAGGCCGCGATTCGTCAATGCGGCGAGTCTGGGCCGCTTCGCAGCCCTGCATAGCAGAATTCATCGGCGCGGGCCCGCTACGACCATCGTCATAAGGACGGATTCGGCATTGCCATCGAGTATTTTGCCATCGCAAAGGGCCTGCCCCTGTTTTCCCCATGCAACCACCGCATAGGCTCCAGAACCTCTCCCCCAAGCAGGGGATGGACAAGCCCGCTCCGCTCCGCCATCCCTCTTCGCGGAACAGGAGCGCCTGATGCAGACCCACCGCCCGCTTGCCGCTGCAGCCTGGATGAGCGGCTCGGTCCTCTCGTTTACCGCCATGGCCGTCGCCGGGCGGGCCGTGGCCGGCCGGCACGACACGTTCGAGATCATGCTCTGGCGTTCGCTCGTCGGGCTCTGCCTCGTGCTGCTGGCAGCGGGCGCGACCGGGCGGCTCCGTGAGATACGGCGCGATCGGCTGGGCCAGCACCTGCTGCGCAACGGCGTGCATTTCGTCGGGCAGAACCTGTGGCTCTACGCCCTGACCGCGATTCCGCTGGCGCAGCTTTTCGCGCTGGAATTCACCCAGCCGATCTGGGTGGTCCTGCTCGCGCCGCTGCTTTTGGACGAGCGGCTGACACCCGCGCGCGCGCTGACGGCGGCGCTTGGCTTCGCGGGGGCGATGATCGTGGCGCGGCCCGATCTCACCGCGCCTGATGCCGGTATGCTGGCCGCCGCTGGCGCGGCCCTCAGCTTTGCCGCAACCGCGATCCTGACCAAAGCGCTGACCCGGGGCGAAAGCATCGTGTCGATCCTGTTCTGGCTGACTCTGATGCAATCCGGCCTCGGCCTTGCCGCCGCCGGCTGGGACGGTGCCGTCGCCCTGCCGACCGCCACCACCCTGCCCTGGCTCGTGCTGATCGGGGCGTCGGGGGTGTTCGCACATTTCTGCCTGACCACGGCGCTTTCGCTCGCGCCGGCCTCCTTCGTGATCCCCATCGACTTCGCGCGCCTGCCGCTCATCGCGGTGATCGGAGCCACACTTTATGCCGAACCGCTCGACCCGCTGGTGCTGCTGGGTGCCGTGGTGATCCTGGCGGCCAATGCCCTCAACATCCGCGCGGCTGGGGCGGCCAGGACACAGCCGCTACGTAACGAAATCGTGACGCCGCGTAATTGATTGACCAGAGAACCCCCCGGATCCTAGCATTGCCGCAATAAGAGATAATCCGGCAAGGGGATCGCCGGAACCCGAGGGGAGGATATCATGAAGACTTTCACTGCGATCTGCAGCACATTGGCAGCCATGGCGGGCATGGCAGAGGCCGGGGGCGTGGACCGTTCAGGCCAGCCCATCGGCGTCATCTTCGAATCCGGCAACTATGTGGAACTGA
>JAIRJX010000228.1 GCA_031260425.1 Gemmobacter sp. | reverse complement strand
AGGTCAAGACCGCTCTGGGCTTGTGAGCCCCGCCGACCGGAGGGTGCCGCGCGATGTCGCGCGGCATTTCCGTTTAATTACGTGTGGATGCGATCCATTCTTCATGTTTTGCATCAGGTGTGGAACGTCCGCCGTCCAGTGCTGAACCGCCGCCGCCCTCCTTATGCAAATGCCGCGCTCGATTGGCGCGGAATTTGCATTTCTATCAATATGTTACGCGGCGATTCTCAGATGCCGTCTCCGACAAAGGCCTTCTCAACCACATATTCGCGCGGTTCCGAATTGGCGCCCTCGCGCAGGCCGAAACCCTCCAGCACCGCCATCACGTCCTTGTTGAAGGCGAGGCTGCCGCAGACCATGGCGCGGTCGGTTTCCGGGCGCATCGGCTTCAGCCCCAGATCGATGAAGACCTTGCCGGAGACAAGGTTGTCGGTGATCCGGCCCATATGTGGGAAGTCCTCGCGCGTGGTGGTGGGATAGTAGAGCAGCTTGCCCTCCACCATCTCGCCGATCAGCGGGTCGTCCCGAAGGCTTTCCACCAGTTGCCGGCCATATTCCAGTTCTCCCACCGTGCGGCAGGTATGCATCATCACGACTTGATCGTATTTCTCGTAGGTCTCGGGCTCGCGCATCAGCGAGGCGAAGGGCGCGATGCCGGTTCCCGTCGCCAGAAACCAGACCCGCTTGCCCGGCAGCAGCGCGTCATGCACCAGGGTGCCCACCGGTTTCGGGCGCAGGATGATCTGCTCACCCGGCTGAATATGCTGCAGTTTCGAAGTGAGCGGCCCGTCCGGAACCTTGATCGAGTAGAATTCAAGCTCGTCATCCCAGGCGGGCGAGGCGATGGAATAGGCGCGCAGGAGCGGCTTGCCGTTGTCGCCCAGAAGGCCGATCATCACGAACTCGCCCGAGCGGAAACGCAGCGATGCGGGGCGGGTGACGCGGAAGGAAAACAGCCGGTCCGTCCAGTGCTTGACCGAGGTCACGGTCTGGGCATCGGGCAGGGTGACTTTGAGTGCAGTGCTGTCGGACACGGGTTTTTGCTCGGTCATGGAAGGTCATGTCCTGAATAGGTCAGGCGGGAGGGCGAGGGAAGCCCGGATTCAGGCGCGCAGCCGAGACTGGTAGTCATGGGCGCGCCAGTCGGCGCGGAATTTCCACTGCGCTTCCGGCTGGCGGGCGGCAAGATCATCGGGGATCTCCACCGCGTCAAAGCCGACACGTCGGGCCATTGCGTATTGATCGGCGATGACGGGGCCGAGCGCGCGCAGCTCGCCCGTATAGCCCATCATCCGCAATCGGCGCGCAAGCGTGAAGGCGCGCCCGTCGCTGAAGGTGGGGAAGCTTATGCGGATCAGGGTGAGCTGGCCGAGCCGTGACGCCAGCGCCGCCGGATCGTCGGTATGGGCGAGATCGAGCGCCGTTGCACCGTCACCCGGATCGGCGAGGCCGGGATTGGTGCTGTCGGGCACCGGGGTGAAGCCGGTATCGGTGACGATCACGCTCATGCCGCGCTCTCCTCGGATGGGACAGGGCCGCGCACGGCCCTGCCATTGATGAAATGGATGCCGCATTCCGTCTTTCGGCTGTCACGCCAGCGGCCGGCGCGCGCATCCTCGCCGGGTTTTACCGGGCTGGTGCAGGGCGCGCAACCGATGGAGGGATATCCCTTCGCCACCAGCGGATGCCGGGGCAGGCGGTTGTTGACGATATAGTCTTCCAGATCGTCGCGCCCCCAATGCGCCAGCGGGTTCACCTTGATACGGAAATCGCCCTCGGCCTCGAAGAACTCCACGTCCTGCCGGGTCGCGCCCTGATAGCGCTTGCGGCCGGTGATCCAGCCGTCGAATCCCGCCAGCGCGCGCTCCAGCGGGGCGACCTTGCGCAGGGTGCAGCAGGCATCGGTGTCGAACTGATGAAGCGTGCCGTCGGGATCGTCGAACTCTACCTTGCGCGGATGCGCCCGGATGGTGCGGATATCGCAAAGCGCCAGCTTCTCGGCCAGTTCACGCTGGTAGTCGAGTGTTTCGGGAAACAGCATCCGCGTATCGACGAAGAGCACCGGTGTCTCCGGCGCCAGCACCGAGACCAGATGCAAAAGCACCACCGATTCCGCCCCAAAGGAGGAGACCAGCGCCACCTTCCCCAGATCGGCATCGTTCAGCGCCCGTTCCAGAACCGCCGTGGCGCCATGATGGCGATAGCGGGCATTCAGCGCCGCGACACGTTCCGCCACGTGGCCCAAAGGCGCCAGATGGCCATCACGCGGCATCCCGTTTCCCTTCGGCCGGGTAGAGCGCGGCCTTGAAGGGGGCGAGGCCGAGCCTGCGCCAGACCTGAAGAAAGGTCTCCGCCGGGCCGTCGCGATGCGCGAGATAGGCGCGCACGATCCGCTCGATGGCGGGCACGATCTCGTCATAGGCGAAGCCCGGTCCGGTCTTCTCGCCGATCACCGCAGTTTCGGTGCCGTCGCCGCCAAGCGTGATCTGGTAATTCTCCACCCCCGCGCGGTCGAGCCCGAGAATGCCGATATGGCCGACATGGTGATGGCCGCAGGCATTGATGCAGCCCGAGATCTTGATCTTCAGCGGCCCGATCTCGTGTTCCAGCTTCAGCTCGTCGAAGCGGGTGGCGATCTCCTGCGCTACGGGGATCGCCCGGGCGGTGGCCAGCGCGCAGTAATCCATGCCGGGGCAGGCGATGATATCGGAGATCAGCCCGATATTGGCGGTGGCGAGGCCGTGCTTCGCCAGAACCGCATGGACCGCCGGCAGGTCGGATTTATGGACATGCGGCAGGATCACGTTCTGCTCGTGGCTGATACGCAACTCCGAATGGCCGTATCGCTCGGCCAGATCGGCGAGAACCCTCATCTGTTCGGCGGTGGCATCGCCGGGGGTTGCGCCATGCGCCTTCAGGCTCACCGTCACGATGGCATATTGCGGGTTGCGATGCGGGGCGAGGTTGGTATCGGACCAGGCGCGATATACCGGATCGGCCTTGCGGAAGGCGTCATGGGCATCGACCGGCGCATTGCGGAAGGCGGGCGGCGCGAAAGCCTCGCGGATTTCCGCCAGAAGCTTCTGGTCGTTGCCGCCGAAAAGCGGCCGCAACTCGGCAAAGCGCGTCTCGATCATCCGGGTGATTGCTTCCCTGCCGGTCTCGTGCAGGGTAATCTTGATGCGCGCCTTGTATTTGTTGTCGCGCCGGCCCAGCGTGTTGTAGACGCTCAGCACCGCCTCGACATAGGGCAGCAAATCTTCCACGGCGAGGAAATCGCGCACCACCATGCCGATCATCGGCGTGCGACCGAGCCCGCCGCCCACCAGTACCTCGAATCCGGTCTCGCCCCGGACGTTCCGGACCATCCGCAGCCCGATGTCATGGGCGCGCGTCACCGCGCGGTCATTCGGCGCGCCGGTGATGGCGATCTTGAACTTGCGCGGCAGGAACTGGAATTCCGGGTGATCGGTCGACCATTGCCGGAGCAGTTCCGCATAGGGGCGCGGATCCTCGATCTCGTCGGCGCGTGCGCCCGCGAAATGGTCGGCCGTCACATTGCGCACGCAATTGCCCGAGGTCTGGATGGCGTGCATTTCGACATCGGCCAGCGCGGCGAGGATCTTCGGCACGTCCGGCAGTTTCGGCCAGTTGAACTGGATATTCTGCCGCGTGGTGAAATGGCCATACCCCTTGTCCCAGGTCTCGGCGATCAGTGCCAGTTGCCGCATCTGACGCGGGTTCAGCGTGCCATAGGGGATCGCCACCCGCAGCATATAGGCATGAAGCTGCAGATAGAGCCCGTTCATCAGCCTGAGCGGCCGGAACTCGTCCTCGGTCAGCGCGCCCTCGATCCGGCGTTCGACCTGATGGGTGAACTGCGCGACGCGGGCGCGGATGAAGGCCTGGTCGAATTCGGAATAGCTATACATCTGGTTCTCGAAAGGCTGGAGGCACGACGGGGATCAGATCAGTTCGGCCTGCTTGCCGAGGAAATAGTTCGAAGGGCCGCGGGTGCGGAATACCTCGCGGAAATGCGCAGGCTCCGGGCCGGCGGGGCCCGGACGCGCATCGGCGAGATAGGGACCGACCACCACATCCGTCTGTGCAAGCGCGTGAAGCAAGCGGATCTGGGCATGGGCCTCGTCCTCCAGCAGCTCCGCCTCCTCATGGCGGCGCGTCCAGCGGTCATCGGCGGCCAGATAGACCGCGTCACCTTCCTGGAGCGCGTTCGCAGTGACGACTTTCGGGCTGAAGCGGGCCATGGGACTCTCCCGGTGATGCGGTTTCTGTGCGGCAATATAGGATATTTTTCCGCTTTTCCTCCAGATCCCCTTGCGGATAAGGATATCCGTTCTGAATATGGGAGTGGACGGAACATGGTTCCGCTGCAAGGGGAAGAACAGGAATGTCGGCCCGGCTGGATGAGATGGACCGGAAAATCCTTGCCCTGCTGCAGGAGGACGCGGAGCAGTCGCTGGACGAGATCGCCCGCAAGGTGGGGTCGAGCAAGACCCCGGTATGGAATCGCATCCGGCGGATGAAGGAGGCCGGCGTCATTACCCGCATGGCCGCCCAGCTCGATCCCGAGGCGCTGGGGCTGGAGGCCTGCTTCTTCGTGCTGATCCGCACCAGCGAGCACGAGGCGGAATGGCAGCGCCGCTTCCTGCAAACCCTGCGCGAGCGCCCCGAAGTACTGGAGGCGCACCGCCTCGCCGGTGATATCGACTATATCCTGAAGGTCCGGGTGAAGAACGCCCGCGCTTATGACAGCTTCTATCAGGCGCTGATCGCGCAGGTGAAAATCCACAATGTCACGGCACTGCTGAGCATGGAGGAGATCAAGGCGACCAGCGCGCTTCCCCTGTGAGGCGCTGGGCGGCAAGCCGGGCAAGGGGGGGCTCGCCCCCCCTCGGCCTGCGGCCTCACCCCCTGAGGATATTTTTGAACAGATGAATGAGAGAACCGTCCTTCCGACTTCATCTGTTCAAAAATATCCTCGGGGGTGAATTGAGTGCGCAGCACTCAAGAGGGGGCAGACAGCCCCCAAATCCGGCGCGGTCCGTCCCGCGATTCAGCTTGCCATCGTGTCTCTGCCGTGAAAAGGGGAAGCGCCAAACGATCCCATCCATCGACCTGTTCAGGAGGCTCCCATGGAGATTCGCGAGGCGCTCACCTTTGACGATGTGCTGCTGGTTCCGGCGGCGAGCAATGTGCTGCCCTCTGACGCCGATACCTCCACCTTCGTGACCCGCGCGATCCGCATGAACATCCCGCTGCTCTCTTCAGCGATGGATACGGTGACCGAGGGACGGATGGCGATCGCCATGGCGCAGGCCGGCGGTATCGGGGTGATCCACCGCAATCTCGACCCCGAGGCACAGGCGCGCGAAGTGAGGCGCGTCAAGCGCTTCGAATCCGGCGTGGTCTATGCGCCGATCACGCTGAAGCCCGACCAGACGCTGGCCGATGCCAAGGCGTTGCAGGATCGCTACAATGTGACCGGCTTTCCGGTGGTCGATGATGCGGGCCGCGTGGTCGGCATCGTCACCAATCGCGACATGCGCTTTGCGTCGGATGACAAGACCCCGGTTTCGGTGATGATGACGGCCGATAACCTGGCCGTGCTGCGCGAGCCGATCGACCGGGATCAGGCGATTTCGCTGATGAAGGCGCGGCGGATCGAGAAGCTTCTGGTGACCGATGGGCAGGGCAGGCTCACCGGTCTGCTCACGCTGAAGGATACCGAGAAATCGGTGCTGAACCCGCATGCCTGCAAGGATGGGATGGGTCGGTTGCGTGTCGCCGCCGCCTCGACCGTGGGGGATGCCGGGTTCGAGCGCAGCCAGGCGCTGATCGATGCCGGGGTGGATTTGGTGGTGATCGACACCGCCCACGGCCATTCCGAAGGTGTCGCCCTGGCGGTCGAGCGGATCAAGAAACTGTCGAACGCCGTGCAGGTGGTGGCCGGCAACGTCGCCACGGCCGAGGCGACGCGGGCGCTGATTGCGGCCGGCGCGGATGCGGTGAAGGTCGGGATCGGGCCGGGCTCGATCTGCACCACCCGCATCGTGGCCGGGGTCGGCGTGCCGCAACTGACCGCGATCATGGATGCCGCGCAGGCGGCGGGTGACATTCCGGTCATCGCCGATGGCGGCATCAAATATTCGGGCGATTTCGCCAAAGCCATCGCCGGTGGCGCTTCCTGCACCATGGTGGGCTCTGCCATTGCCGGCACCGACGAGAGCCCGGGCGAGGTGATCTTGTGGAATGGGCGGTCCTACAAATCCTATCGCGGCATGGGGTCCCTGGGCGCCATGGCGCGCGGCAGCGCCGACCGTTATTTCCAGAAGGACGCGGCCTCCGACAAGCTGGTTCCGGAAGGGATCGAGGGGCAGGTGCCCTACAAGGGATCGGTCGCCACGGTCATCCACCAGATGGTGGGTGGCCTGCGCGCCGCCATGGGCTATACCGGCAACCGCACCGTGGCCGAGATGCGGCGGAACTGCAATTTCGTGCGCATCACCGGGGCGGGGCTGAAGGAATCCCATGTCCATGATGTGCAGATCACCCGCGAAAGCCCGAACTATCGGATCGGCTGATGCGGGCGCTGGTCACCGGGGCGGGGGCGCCGGGCGGCATCGGCTTCGCCTGTGCCCGGGCCTTGGCTGAAACGATGTCGGTAGAGATCTGCGCCACTTCGCCGCGCATCCATGACCGCGCGGCGGAATTGCGCGCAGAAGGGTTCGATGTCACCGGCCATGTCGCCGATCTTTGCGACCCGGGGCAGGTGGCACGACTGCGGGCCGAGGTCGGGCCGGTTGCGGTTCTGGTGAACAATGCTGGCATGGGCAGTATCTCGGCCCCTGCCGAGCCGGCTATCTTCGCCACGCTCTCCGAGGCGGGCTGGCTGCAGGCGCTCGATGTCAGCCTGAATACCGCCTTCCGCACCACCCGCGCTTTCCTGCCCGACATGCTGGAGGCAGGTTACGGGCGGGTGGTGATGATGGCTTCGGTCACCGGTCCGCGCGTCTCCAATCCCGGTGAGGCCGCCTATTCCGCCGCCAAGGCGGGGATGGTGGGCCTGACCCATGCCCTGGCGCTGGAGGTTGCGGCGCGCGGCGTGACGGTAAACGCTGTTGCCCCGGGCTGGATCGCGACCGAAGCCTCCACCCCGGAGGAGATGCTGGCCGCCCGTGCCACACCCCCGGGCCGCGCGGGGACACCTGATGAGGTTGCGGCCTGCGTGCGCTTTCTTGCCTCGCGCGCAGCCTCCTATGTCAACGGGGCGATGCTGGTGGTCGATGGCGGCAATATCCTGCAGGAGCGCACGGCCTGACCCCGGCGGCCCGCCTTGCCGCAGCGATACAGATCCTCGACCGTATCCTCGCGGGAAGTCCGGCCGAGCAGGCGCTGACCAATTGGGCCCGCACCAGCCGCTTCGCAGGATCCGGCGACCGTGCGGCGATCCGCGACCACGTCTTCGATGCCTTGCGCTGCCGTCGGAGCTTCGCGGCACTTGGCGGCGGCGAGACCGGGCGGGGCCTGATCCTGGGCGGTGTGCGTGCGGCCGGTGTCGATGTCGCTCCGCTGTTCACCGGCGATGGCCATGCGCCGTTGCCGCTGATGGCGGCGGAGACGGCGCGCGCACCGGATGGCGACGAGGGGCTTGACCTGCCGGGTTGGCTGTTGCCCCGGTTGCGCCGCGATCTCGGCGCCGATCTGCCGGCCATCGCCGAGGCGCTGCGTCACCGCGCTCCGGTCTTCCTGCGGACGAACCTCGCCCGGGCCGATCGCGCCACGGCACAGGTGCGGCTTGCCGCCGAGGAGATCGAGACGCGGCCGCATCCACTCTCGCCCTCCGCGCTGGAGGTGGTGGCCGGTGCCCGCCGCATCCAGTCCTGCGCCACCTATGCCGAGGGGGTGGTGGAGTTGCAGGATGCCGCCTCGCAGGCGGTGGTCGATATGCTGCCGCTTTCCAACGGTATGAAAGTGCTGGATTTCTGTGCAGGCGGTGGTGGCAAGACGCTTGCCATGGCGGCGCGGGCGCGGCTCATGCTTTTCGCGCATGACGCCGATCGGCGCCGGATGCGCGACCTGCCGGCGCGAGCGAAACGCGCCGGCGTGCGAGTGACGCTTGTCGACAATCCCGACCAGGCATTCGATCTGGTCCTCGCCGATGTGCCCTGTTCCGGCTCCGGCAGTTGGCGCCGTGCGCCCGAAGGAAAATGGCTGCTGACCGAGGCGCGTCTTGCCGAACTGATCGTGATCCAGGCTGCGATCCTCGACCGCGTCGCACTGCGGGTGCGCCCTGGCGGCTGGCTCGGTTATGTCACCTGCTCGCTGCTTTCCGGAGAGAATCGCGATCAGGTTGATGCCTTTCTGGCCCGCCATTCCGGTTGGCGGCTGGAGGCGGAACGGCGGCTGACGCCGCTTGACGGCGGCGATGGGTTTTATGCTGCGGTTCTGCGGCGATAGATCGAAATCGAGGCAAAAGGTGGGCCGCAGTTAAGCGGTGGTTAACCTTTTACAGGCTGAATGTCCCGGCGCGAATCCCGGAGGCAGGAGGATGACGGCGACGGATCTGAATGCGGCGATGCCGCTGGCGCAACGGCTGCGCGGCATGGAGCAGGGCGTCCTGGCGCTGCTGGCGGTGGCGATGGGTTGTGCGGTGACGGTGGCCTTCGCGCCGGAAGGGCGGTTGCGGCTCGCGGCGGGGGTGATCGGCATCACATTTTCGGTGCTGGTCCTCGTGATCCGCGCGCTTCTGCTGGGCGAGGTGCTGAGGGGGCGGCGGCTGGTGCGCGACTTGAAGCTGCTGGTCGGCGGCGATGCGGCCCCCTGTTTCACTACCGATGGCACCGGGATGATCGGCTTCCAGAACCGTGCGGCCGAGGGGCGGTTCGGCCCGCTCGACGGGATGACGCTGATCGCCACTTTGCACGACTATTTTGCCAGTCCTGCCTCGGTGCTCTACCGGTTGCAGAACCGGGCAGCGATCCACGGTTCCGCGCAGGAGGATGTAGCAACGCGGCAGGGCCATGCAAGGCTCAGCGTGCATCGCATCGGCACGGCCCGATTCCTCTGGCGGCTGGAAGAATTTCAGGATCGCAGCGGCGCCGGAGGCGGGGCCGACACACTCAGCCTGCCGATGTTGATCGCCAACCGCAACGGTATCATCCTTTCCGCCAACGAGGCGTTGCGCCGGCTGGTGGGCGAGCGGCCCAGGCGGCTCGACCATCTGTTCGCCACGCAGAAGTTGCGCTCGGGCGAGGAGATCGAGCTTGCCACCGAAACCGGCCCGATGCGCGTCATCCTCGCCGAGATCGAGGGGCAGGATGAACGACGCGAGATCTACCTGCTGCCGATGCCTGCGGAAGAGGGTGGGGGCAAGGCGGAGGATTTCGAGAATGTGCCGGTGGCTCTGCTGAAATTCGGCGGCGATGGCCGGCTGCGCGCCGCCAACCGCGCCGCGCGAGAGGCGCTGGACCTGCCTGCGGAGCCGGACCGCGCCTTCCACGACCTGTTCGAGGGGTTGGGCCGTCCGGTCTGTGACTGGCTCGCCGATGTGATGGCCGAGCGGGTGCCGCCGGGCTCCGAGGTGCTGCGGCTGCGCACGGCCGAGAGCGACACCTTCTTTCAGATCACGCTGCGTCGCATCGTCGAACACGGGCGGCCAGCCGTCTTGGCGGTGCTGACGGACGCAACTGCCCTGAAAACGCTGGAAGCGCAGTTCGCGCAAAGCCAGAAGATGCAGGCGATCGGCCAGCTTGCCGGGGGGATCGCCCATGATTTCAACAACCTGCTGACTGCGATCTCGGGCCATTGCGACCTGCTCCTGCTGCGTCATGACCGCAGCGACCCGGAATATGCCGATCTGGTGCAGATCCACCAGAACGCCAACCGCGCCGCGAGTCTGGTGGGCCAGCTGCTTGCCTTCTCGCGCAAGCAGACGCTGAAACCGGAACGGATCGACCTGCAGGAGGTGCTGTCGGACCTCACGCATCTGCTGAACCGGCTGGTGGGCGAGCGGGTCATGCTGCGGCTGGCTCATGCGCCCGATCTCGGCCCGATCCGCGCCGACAAGCGGCAGTTGGAACAGGTGATGATGAATCTCGTGGTGAATGCGCGCGACGCCATGCCCGATGGCGGCACCATCCGCATCGAGACCGAGGCGCTGACGCTTGCCGAGCCGTTCTGCCGCGACCGGGCGAGGGTGTCCGCGGGGGAATATGCAGTGATCCGGGTCTCCGATACCGGCTGCGGCATTGCGCCGGACCGGCTTGCCAAGGTGTTCGAGCCGTTCTTCACCACCAAGCGGATGGGCGAGGGCACCGGGCTTGGCCTGTCGATGGCCTATGGTATCGTCAAGCAATCCGGCGGGTTCATCTTTGTCGACAGTGAACCCGGGCGGGGCAGCGTGTTCCATCTCTACTTTCCGATCCATTCCGGCCTGCCGGAGATGGCGGAGCCGCCATCACGGCGGCCCAGCCTCCGTGCCGGCGAGGGGGTGGTGCTGCTGGTCGAGGACGAGGCGCCGGTGCGCGCCTTCGCCAGCCGTGCCTTGCGCCTGCGCGGCTATACCGTGCTCGAGGCCGAAAATGCCGAGGAGGCGCTGAGCAAGCTGGAGGATCATTCGCTGAAGGTCGACATCTTCGTCACCGATGTCGTCATGCCGGGTATGGATGGACCGAGCTGGGTGAGAAAGGCGCTGGAGCGGCGGCCGAACGTGCGGGTGATCTTCGTCTCGGGCTATGCCGAGGATTGCCTTGCGGAAAGCCAGTTGCGGGTTCCGAACTCGGTCTTCCTGCCCAAGCCGTTCTCGCTCAACGACCTGACCGAGACAGTGCAGGGGCAGATGCTGCATTGACCGGCGGCGGGATCGCGCCGCCATGGGCGGGGGCGCAGGGGGTCAACCGGTTTTCTGGCACAATTCGTCATAGAAGGCGAATTCCCGGGCAGCGACCTTGCGCAGCAACCTTTCCGTCGCCGGATCGAGATCGGTCGGCAGGCTGGGCGAGACGTTGAGCCGCGGCAGCAGAATCTCGCAATTCAACCGCTCCTCAAGGAAGTGCAGCAGATCCTCGATCCTCTCGTAGCGGAACAGCCGGTCCAGCCCGCGGTCCCCCTTGGCGGCCAGGAACTGCGTCTGCGCCCCGATCGCGGCATGGGGGGGCTGTTCCTCGGCGCAGTAGTCGCGCACGAACCGGTCGAAGGTCATCCCGGCGGTGCTGCGCTGCAAGTCGGCCATATCCTCACGCTGGCGGTAGCGATACCAGCTTCCCAGCCAGTCGAGCGGCTCGCGCATGGTGGCGATCACCGTGAACGGCGCGCCGGCGGTGTTTTCCAGCCAGGGACCGATAAAGCGGTGATATTTGCGCACATTGGTATGCTTGAGCTGCGGCGGCCGCAGGATCGCCAGATGGGCAAGCGATTCGAGGGCCGCCTCGATCGCCGTGGTTCCGGTCTTGGGTGTGGCCAGCATGCTGAGCCTCTGATGCCAGAAAACGAGCATTCCTGCCTCTGTCTGCCTGCCGGGCGCAATTTCCCCGTCGCGGTAAACTATCCCTTAACCGAAATGTGAAAAAGCTGATTTTGTGACGAATTAAGTTGATTTGTTCTTGGTTTGATCCAATAAGGATGTGAACAAGGCAGGAACTTCATGCAGCGGGCGCGCATTGCCGAAGGTGTGCGGCTATGGGATAAGGATGCGGACGATGGCTACGGCCCCTCTTCTCGATCTGAACGGAAAACGCGACATGGACAAGCAGAAGGCGCTCCAGAGCGCACTGGCCCAAATCGAACGGCAGTTCGGCAAGGGCTCGATCATGACACTCGGCGCGAACACCGCGGCGATGGAGATCGAGGCGACGTCGACCGGCTCGCTCGGCCTTGACATCGCGCTGGGGATCGGTGGCCTGCCCAAGGGCCGGATCGTCGAGATCTACGGACCGGAGAGTTCGGGCAAGACCACGCTGACCCTGCATGTGGTGGCGGAAGAACAGAAGAAGGGCGGTGTCTGCGCCTTCGTCGATGCCGAACACGCGCTCGATCCGCATTATGCCAGGAAGCTGGGCGTCAATCTCGACGAGTTGCTGATCTCGCAGCCTGATACCGGTGAACAGGCGTTGGAGATCGTCGATACGCTGGTGCGTTCGGGCGCGGTGAGCCTCGTGGTGGTCGATTCGGTGGCGGCGCTGACGCCGAAGTCCGAAATCGAGGGCGACATGGGCGATGCGACGGTGGGCGCGCAGGCGCGGCTGATGAGCCAGGCGATGCGCAAGCTGACGGCCTCTATCGGCCGGTCGAACTGCATGGTTATTTTCATCAACCAGATCCGCATGAAGATCGGCGTGTCCTATGGCAGCCCCGAAACCACGACCGGCGGACATGCGCTGAAATTCTATGCGAGCGTGCGTCTCGACATCCGGCGCACCGGTGCGATCAAGGATCGCGACGAGGTGGTGGGCAACGCGACCCGGGTAAAGGTGGTGAAGAACAAGGTGGCGCCGCCCTTCAAGCAGGTTGAGTTCGATATCATGTATGGCGAGGGTATTTCCAAGACCGGCGAGTTGGTCGACCTCGGCGTGAAGGCGGGCGTGGTGGAGAAATCCGGTTCCTGGTATTCCTGTGGTGACGAGCGGATCGGGCAGGGGCGCGAGAATGCGAAAGCCTTCCTCAGGGCCAACCCCTCTCTTGCGCTGGAAATCGAGGACAAGATCCGCGCCGCCAACGGGCTTGACTTCCACATGGCCGAGGGCGGGCAGGAGGAAGATCTGGTCGATATGTGAGCGGCGCGCGTGTGATTCCTGCGGCGGGAAGGGGCGCCTGAGGGCGCCCTTTTTCAGGCTGCCCTGCCCGTGAAGGTGGACACTGCGCCGCACTGCGGCTAAACGGGACGGGATTGTTTTCCGCCCCTCGCGGCGCAGCCTCGGAGCCACGACACATGCCGTCGTTGAACGACATCCGATCCACCTTCCTCGATTATTTCAGGCGCAACGGCCATACCGTCGTCGACAGTTCACCGCTGGTTCCGCGCAACGATCCGACACTGATGTTCACCAATTCCGGCATGGTGCAGTTCAAGAACTGTTTCACCGGTGTCGAGAAACGCGATTACGTCCGGGCGACCACGGCGCAGAAATGCGTGCGGGCTGGCGGCAAGCACAACGATCTCGACAATGTGGGCTATACCGCGCGCCACCATACCTTCTTTGAAATGCTGGGGAATTTCAGCTTTGGCGATTATTTCAAGGAAGGCGCGATCAACTTCGCCTGGGAATTGCTGACCAGGGATTTCGGCCTGCCGAAGGACAAGCTGCTGGTCACCGTCTATCACACCGATGACGAGGCGGCGGCGATCTGGAAGAAGGTTACCGGCTTCGCCGATCACCGGATCATCCGTATCCCGACCAAGGACAATTTCTGGCAGATGGGGCCGACCGGCCCCTGCGGCCCCTGCACCGAGATCTTCTACGACCATGGCGAGCATATCTGGGGCGGCCCGCCCGGCTCGGCCGAGGAGGACGGCGACCGGTTCATCGAGATCTGGAACAACGTCTTCATGCAGAACGAGCAGTTCGAGGACGGCTCGATGGTCAAGCTGGAGATGCAGTCGATCGATACCGGCATGGGGCTGGAGCGGATCGGTGCCCTGCTTCAGGGCAGGCATGACAATTACGACACCGACCTGATGCGCGCGCTGATCGAGGCTTCGGCGCATCTGACCTCGGCCGATCCCGACGGGCCGGGCAAGGTGCATCACCGGGTGGTGGCGGATCACCTGCGCTCGACCTCCTTCCTGATCGCCGATGGTGTGATGCCCTCGAACGAGGGGCGCGGCTATGTGCTGCGGCGGATCATGCGCCGGGCGATGCGGCACCTCAACATGCTTGGCACCCGCGATGTGACGATGTTCCGGCTGGTGCCGATGCTGGTGCGGCAGATGGGCGCGGCCTACCCGGAACTGGTGCGCGCCCAAAGCCTGATCGAGGAGACGCTGCGGCTGGAGGAGACCCGGTTCCGCACCACGCTTGACCGCGGGCTGAAGCTGCTGGACGAGGAACTGACCGCGCTTCCGGAGGGCGCCGATTTGCCCGGCCCGGTGGCCTTCCGGCTTTATGATACCTACGGCTTCCCGCTCGACCTCACGCAGGACGCATTGCGGGAGAAGGGAAGGGCGGTGGATGTCGCCGGTTTCGACGACGCGATGGCGGAGCAGCGCGCCAAGGCGCGGGCGGCTTGGGCAGGCTCGGGTGAGGCGGCGGATGCGAAGATCTGGTTCGAACTGACCGAGACGCACGGGCCGACCGAATTTCTCGGCTATGATGGTGAGGCGGCGGAGGGGCAGATCCTCGCGCTGGTGAAGGAGGGTGCCCCCATCGGATCGAGCGACGAGGCGAGGGGAGAGAGCATCCAGATCGTGGTGAACCAGACGCCGTTCTACGCCGAAAGCGGTGGTCAGGTCGGCGATCGGGGCTGGGTTCGCACCGATACCGGGCTTGCGAAGGTGATCGACACCCGCAAGGTGGCGGGGATCTTCCTGCATTCCGCCGAGATCGTCGAAGGCGCGGTGGCCAAGGGGCAGCCGGCGAAGCTGGAGCTTGACCATGCCCGGCGGCAGGCGATCCGGGCCAATCACTCGGCGACCCACCTGCTGAACGAGGCGCTGCGGCTGCATCTGGGCGATCACGTGGCGCAGCGCGGCTCGCTGAACGCCGCCGATCGGTTGCGCTTCGACTTCGCGCATTCGAGCGCGATGACTCCGGCGGAACTGGCCGCGGTCGAGGCCGAGGTGAACGCCTATATCCGCCAGAACGGCGCGGTGGAAACCCGCATCATGTCGCCTGACGATGCAAGGGCGCTAGGTGCGCAGGCGCTGTTTGGCGAGAAATACGGGGACGAGGTGCGGGTGGTCTCGATGGGCCGGCGTGGCGGTTCCGGCAAGGGGCTGGACGGCACCACCTATTCCGTCGAGCTCTGCGGTGGCACCCATGTTCGGCACCTGGGCGAGATCGGAGCCTTCGTGCTGCTGTCCGATAGTGCGTCGTCTTCCGGCGTGCGGCGGATCGAGGCGCTGACCGGCGCGGCGGCGCTTGCCCATATGGCGGAGCAGTCGCGGTGGCTTGCCGATGTGGCTGCGGTTCTGAAAGTGCCCCCGCCGGATCTGGCCGAGCGGGCGAAGGCGCTGCTCGATGAGCGGCGCCGGCTGGAGAATGAGGTTGCGCAACTGCGCCGCGAACTGGCCATGGGGGGCAGGTCCGGCGGGCCCGAGGTGAAAGAGATCAACGGCGTGAAGTTCGTGGCGCAGGTGATGCGGGGCGTATCCGGCAAGGATCTGCCGGGGCTGATCGACGAGATGAAGGTCCGGCTCGGCTCCGGTGCGGTGCTGCTGATCGCCGATACCGGCGCGAAGCCGGCGGTGGCGGCGGGGGTGACCGGTGATCTGACGGCCTCACTTTCGGCGGTGACGCTGGTCAAGGCGGCGGCCGAGGCGCTCGGCGGCAGGGGGGGCGGTGGCCGGCCCGATCTGGCGCAGGCCGGCGGTGCCGATATTTCTCAGGCCGAAAAGGCCATTGCTGCGGCGGAAGCCGTTATCGGAGGTTGAGATGCCCGGAGCGCTCTGGATTGCCAATGTGACCGTTACCGACCCCGACGCCTATGGTAAATATGCCAAGGCGGCGGGGCCTGCCATCGCGGCGCATGGCGGCGCCTTCCTCGCCCGGGGTGGGCGCTATGTGCAACTCGAAGGCAATGACCGGGCACGAAATGTGGTGGCGCGCTTCCCCTCGCTGGAGGCGGCGGTCGCCTGCTATCACAGCGCGGAATATCAGGCGGCGCTGGATCATGCGAGGGGCGCGAGCGTGCGGGATCTGGTTGTCGTCGAAGAGGCCGAATGATCCCGGAGCGAAGCCGGGCCCCCGACCGGACTTGGACCCATGCGCATAATCGGCACGCCCCGCGACCGTCAGGTCGGTAAGCGGGGCGGCATCTCGTCAGAGCTACGCAGTTCCGGTTATGGAGGGAAATCCAGGGGCCGCGTTTGCTGCGGGTCAGACCCGTAGCGGATCGGCCTTGGCCAGCCGGTCGAATTCCATCAGGCTTGCGATCAGGGCCGGCATCCGGTCGAGCGGGATCATGTTCGGCCCGTCGGAGGGCGCGGTATCGGGCGCCTCATGCGTCTCAACGAAGACGCCCGCGATGCCTATGGCGACGGCCGCGCGCGCCATCACCGGCGCGAATTCACGCTGTCCGCCGGAACTGCCGCCCTGGCCGCCGGGCTGTTGCACCGAATGGGTGGCGTCCATGATGACGGGCCAGCCGGTGCGCGCCATGATGGGCAGGCTGCGCATGTCGGCGACCAGCGCGTTGTAGCCGAAGCTCACGCCGCGCTCGGTCAGCAGGATGCGCTCATTCCCGGTCGAGGCGACCTTCCCGGCCACATTGTCCATGTCCCAGGGGGCGAGGAACTGGCCTTTCTTGATGTTCACCACCGCGCCGGTATTGCCGGCGGCCAGCAGGAGATCGGTCTGCCGGCAGAGGAAGGCGGGGATCTGGATCACGTCGACGACATGCGCCGCCTCGCGCGCCTGGCCTTCGTCATGGATATCGGTCAGGACCGGCATGCCCATGTCGCGCACCGCCTCCAGCACCTTCAGCCCGGCTTCCATTCCAAGGCCCCGCCGCCCCGCAAGCGAGGTGCGGTTGGCCTTGTCGTAGCTGGCCTTGAAGACATATTGCGCCCCTGCGCCCGCGCAGGCCTCCGCCATGCGACCGGCGATCATCTGGGCATGGTCCAGGCTTTCAAGCTGGCACGGGCCCGCGATCACCAGAAGTGGTCGGTCATTACCGGCGGTCAAGCCGCCGATCCGCACATCTTTCATCGCATTCTCCTCAGGCCGAGACCTGTTCGCGCAGGATGGCGACGGTCATCGAGAGCATCAGGTAGATACCGCAGAAGATCAGGAACGCAACCACGGTGCTTTCGAATGCCCGCGGATAGGCCGGGGCGTCGGGCTCCACCGGGCTGACCGACAGCGAGAGATAGCGCACCTGCCGGTTGGCCTCGATCCTTGCGGCCTCCAGTGCGGCGAGAGACTGGGACAGCAGGAGCTGGCGCGTCTCCACATCGGCCTGCGCCACCATCAGCTTGCTTTGCACCACGGCGATGCTTTCGGAGTCGCCGCTCTGTTCGGTCAGTCTGGCGCGCAGTGTGGCGATTTCGTTTTCCATCGTGGCGATGCGCCGCCGCAGTGGTTCCGTCCGCGCCGGATTGGGCTCGGGGTTGCTTTCCATCTGCTGTAGCGACAGCCGATCCGCGGAAAGCAGGTTTTCCAGACTGCCGATCTGGCTGGTGATGAGCGAGACCTCGATCTCGGAGCTCAGCACCTTGAACTTCTCCTGCA
The DNA here is from genome assembly GCA_031260425.1 of Gemmobacter sp. Taxonomy (GTDB): domain Bacteria; phylum Pseudomonadota; class Alphaproteobacteria; order Rhodobacterales; family Rhodobacteraceae; genus Gemmobacter. Next base: position 2,428 of record JAIRJX010000228.1, on the reverse strand, counting down.
ACTCCACCACGCGGCGCTGCGCTGCGAGCATCTGCGCCTCGGCATCGGCATAGGCGTCGCGCGCGCCCTTCATCTGGTCCTCGCGCATGCGGAGGGTCAACTGGTCTACCTGTTCCTCGGCATAGCCGACCAGCGCCTTGGCAAATTCCACCGACTTCGCCGGATCGGTCGCGATCACCTCCATCCTGATGATACCCTCGGACGGGTCGTAGGAGATCAGGATATTGCGGCCATAGGTCTTGTAGACCCGTTCCAGCGAGGCATCGGACGCCAGGCGCTGGATCGGGTCGATGTCGTGCGATTCGTAGTGCGCGCGAAAACCATGTTCGCGGTCGAGCCGCAGCATGGCGTCGCGCGATTGCAGATAACCCTGCACGGCGACGGAATCCTGCTGGGTGGCAAAGCCGGTGCCGCTGAGCAGACCGCCCAGGCCGCCCCCACCGCCGCCGCCGATGCTGCCGGACTGCTGGATCACGAATTCGGTCTTGCTGGAATAGAAGGGTGTGGCCACGACATAGAAGTAGAATCCGGTCAGCAGCGTCGGCAGGCCGACAAAGAAGAACAGGCGCAGCGCAAGCAACGCCGAGCGCCGCCGCCGTCGGTTGGCGATGTCGCGCTGGATGCGCATCACGTCGTTGACATGGTTTTCCTCGGCGCGGATTTCGGTCGAGGGCACCTGGATGGGCTTGACGGTCTGCGGCAGTTGCACGCCGTCGCTGCCCGGCGCACCGGTCGTCAGCGCGGGAGGCCCGCTCTTGTCCGCATCCCGGCTGCCGGCGCCGTGCAGCAGGTCGAGCAGATTGGTGCGCTGGAACGGGTCGAGCCCGGCTTGCCGCAGCAGCCTGACCGCGTCGAAATCCGAGGTGGCGGGCAGGTTGTGCTTCTGCGCCAGCCGCCGGGCGAGGCGAAGCTGGCGGCCGGTCAGCCCCTCACGGCGGATCGCCTCCAGATCGGCGCTGGATTGGCCGGTTGTTGCCGCAACCGTGCGTGCCGGGGCGGAGTTCTCGGGCGGGGGTGTCACGAAGGATTGCGATCCAAAGCCATCCTCGACCGGCTCGAACAAAGTCTCGTCCACCGGCGGCGTGGCGCGCGGAGGCAGCGGCTCTACCGGCCCGGCCTTGCGGATGCGGAATCGGCTAGCGGTTAGCTTTGAAGTCATAAAGACGCTTCGCTTCTTCGAGGGTTTCGAACATGTAGAGCTTGCCATTCTTCAGGACGCCGGCGGAATGGCAGAATTTCTCGATGGTGGAGGCCTGGTGCGACACCACCACCACGGTGGTATGGCGCAGGCGCTCGCTCAGGATGGAGGCGGCCTTGCGGTTGAATTCGGCATCCGTGGTGGCGGGCATCCCCTCGTCGATCAGGTAGATGTCGAATTCCAGCGCCAGCAACAGCGCGAAGGAGAGGCGCGCGCGCATCCCGGCGCTGTAGGTGCCGACCGGCATGTCGAAATATTCGCCAAGCCCGCAGAGCCAACGGCAGAAGCTTTCGATATAGTCGGGATCAAGCCCGTAGAGCCGCGCGATGTAGCGGGCATTCTCGTTTCCGGAATGCTTGTTGATGACACCGCCCATGAAGCCAAGCGGAAAAGAGATGCGCGAGGTGCGGACTATGCTCCCCTCGTCCGGTTTCTCCAGTCCTGCCATCATGTTGATGAGTGTGGTCTTGCCGGTTCCGTTCGGCGCAAGGATGCCGAGCGAGCGGCCGACCTCGACCCGGAACGAGGCGCGGTCAAGAATGATCTTGCGGGTCTTGCCCGTCCAGAACGACTTGCTGACATTCATGAACTCGATCATTCAGGCCTCGTCACATCCGGCGGTGCGCGCTGGTTCCGTTTCGGTGGTCTCCCTGCAATAGGTTCTTTTCATTAACAACGCGTCACTCGTTCCCGATATGGCTTGCCTATGACGTTTCCCGGACCCGGAAGTGCCATGCCATTTGGGCGGGATTATGTCGGGAAAGCGGAGCAATGGCAATCGCAGCCGTGCGGGGACGGGCTGTGAACCGCGCGTTCAGCGGATCCTGGCCAGCAGCAGCGCGGGAATGGCGAGCAATCCGAGCGCCAGCCCGAGGCGCGCGGCCTCGGCCATGGCACCGCCCGGGATCGCGGAACCGAGCGCGAGGGCCGGAGCCGTGAGGGCCAGCGAGGAAAGCCCGGCAATCCGCATCATCGTGGCAGGGCCGATCCCGGCGGGCAGCGGCAGGCGCAGCAACCGCCAGGCCGCCGCCGCGCCCGCCAGCACCCCAAGCGGCTTGCCGATCCAGAGCGCGGCGATCATCACGATGGTCGTGGGGGCGAAGGCGGCGAAGTCGGCGCCGCCGCAGGTCAGGCCGAACAGGAACAGCACCAGCGCGACCGGGCGCACCAGCAGATGCGCCAGCCGGTTCAGCGGATCGTGCAGGAGCTTCTCGGCCTCGGCGAAGAGGC
>JAIRJX010000216.1 GCA_031260425.1 Gemmobacter sp. | reverse complement strand
CTGCTGCCCCGTGTCCGCTCGTCCCCGATGATATGGCCGGAAATCCGGTTCCATTGCCCGTCCGACAACAAAACCCGATCCAGAACTCCCATCGCATACCTCCTGCAACAGAAACCTTGCAGCTTCTTGCCTCAGAACAGGAAAGCACAGGTGTCCACAAAACCTAGCCGGTGAAGGCGCTTTCGGGCAGGCGCAGAATCAGGTTCGGATCGGGGCAGATCTGCTGCCAGATGTCGAGAAGGCTTTCATGCCCGACACCGAAGAAATTGCCGTCACGTTGTTCGAGCAGGTCGGTCATGATCTGGAAATGCAGATGCGGCGCCCAGCCGCCATTCTCGGGCCAGTTGCCGATATGGGCGATGATCTGCCCGGGCGCGACTGGTTGTCCCGGCCGGCAGAGGCCGGGCAGGCTGGCGCCGAGATGGCCGTAAAGCGTCCAGAACCGCGTGTCGCCGCCCTCGTGTTCGAGGATCAGCGTATGGCCGTAATCCAGCGGTGCCGGGTTGTAGACGACCGAATGAACGCGACCGGGCAGGGGGGCGTGAACTGGCGTGCCGGCGGGGGTGAAGACGTCAACGCCAAGATGGATCATGCGCCGCTCGGGGCTCGCCGCATCGGCGAATTGGGCGGCCGTGTAGACCGAGCGCTTCTCGCAATAGGGGCCGAGGCCGTAATCGGCGTTCTGCGCCGCGAACCAGGCATCGAAGGCGGGGTCGGAATAGGCGGGCATGTCGGGCATCTGGCCGCCGGAGAGCAGGGGAATATGGCGGCTGGCCGCGATCGCGGGGAGGAAGAGTGGCGCGGGTGTGGTGGTGGTGAGCCAGTCCACTACACGTGTCGCGTTGCGGGTGGCGGCGAGGCCCGCGCCGGCCCGCAGAAGGCAGGTGAGCAGCTCCTGGTCGACCGAGGCGAGGCGTGCCGCCTCGGGCGCGTTACCGAGCGCCGCGCGGATCGCGGGCAGCGCGGCCTCCGTCTCGGCCCGGCCAAGGCCGGCGCCGGCCCTGCGCAGGGCACCGTAAAGGTCTTCCTGTCCGATCAGGGCATGGGCGATGCGGCTTGCATGGGTCATCACGGCTTTCCTCAAAAGCTGCGGCGCGCGCGCAGGGCAGCGCCGATCGTGCCATCGTCCAGATAATCAAGCTCGCCCCCCACCGGCACACCCTGCGCCAGCGAGGAGATCTGCACGCCGCTCAGTGCCAGCGCATCGGCGATGTAATGCGCGGTGGTCTGGCCATCGACCGTGGCGTTGAGCGCGAGGATCACTTCGCGCGTGTCTTCCTCGTGCATCCGGGCAACGAGGCGGGGGATGCGCAATTCCTCCGGCCCCATACTGTCGAGTGCCGAAAGCGTGCCGCCCAGCACATGATAGCGGCCGCGGAATACGCCGGCGCGCTCCATCGCCCAGAGGTCGGCCACATCCTCGACGATGCAGATCTCACCGGTGGCGCGCGTCGGGTCGGCACAGATCGGGCAGAGATCGGCGGTGCCGATATTACCGCACATCGTGCAGTCGCGCGCGGTAAGCGCCACATGCGCCATTGCCTGTGCCAGGGGCGCCATCAGCGGGCCGCGCTTCTTGAGCAGCGCCAGTACCGCCCGGCGGGCCGAGCGGGGGCCGAGGCCGGGAAGCCGGGCCATCAGCGCAATCAGATCCTCGATGTCGGAGGGGACGGCCATCAGAAGGGCAGCTTGAAATCCGCAGGCAGGCCGAGCCCTTCGGTGAGCCGAGCCATCTCTTGCTGGCCGCGCGTGGCGGCTTTTGCCTGTGCATCCTTCAGTGCGGCGATGATCAGATCCTCGACCACTTCCTTTTCCGAAGGAACAAGGATCGCGGGGTCGATGTCGAGCCCGGTAATCTCGCCCCTGGCGGTGCAGCGTGCCTTGACGAGCCCGGCACCGGCCTCGCCCATGATCACGATACGCGCAAGGCTGTCCTGCACCTCGGCCATTCTGGCCTGCATCTCCTGTGCGGCTTTCATCATCTTCGCCATGTCGCCGATGCTACCCAGGCCTTTGAACATCGTCACCCCTCCAACGCGCCTTCAGGGGCAGAGATACGGTTCCCTCCGTCGCACGGCAAGGGGGATGAAGCCTGGCCCTGCTTCATGCATCCAGCCGGATCAGGATCGCGGCAAGTAGCGCCTCGCCTCCCTCAGGCGTGCCCAGCACCTGTGCGGCGGCAGCGGCGCAAGCTGCCTGTGCGTCGGGCGTGAAGGCACGGAGGGCCTCGGACAAGGCCGCGGCATCCGCTATCGCCACCGCGCCGCCCGCAGCATCGAGGGCGGCGAAAACTTCGGCGAAGTTGTGGACCGATGGTCCGTGCAGCAGGGCGGAATTGAAGGCCGCCGGCTCATAGGGTGTGTGTCCTCCCGCTGCGCAGAAGGTGCCACCGATCAGCGTGGTTCCGGCCATCGCATACCAATGCGCCATCTCGCCCATCGTATCGGCAAGGTAGACTACTGTGTCGGGCCCCGGTGCCTCGCCTGCCGAGCGGGTGGTGAAGGGCAGCCCGGCCGCCGCGATCAGCCCCGCCACCTCGGCGGAGCGGCGCGGATGGCGCGGGGCGAGGATCAGCAAGTCGAACCTGTCCCGCGCGGCAGCGAAGGCAGCGAGAATCGCTGCCTCCTCTCCGGTATGGGTCGAGGCGGCAAGCAGGATGCGCCCGCGCGGCGCCGGTGCGGGGAAAGGGGCGGCGGCGGTCATCGGGGCGGTATGCGCTTTCAGCATCAGCCGCGGCCCGATCCGCTCTTGCGGAAGGCCGAGGGCGATCAGCCGCGCCTCGGACCCCGCATCCTGTGCCGAGACCAGCGTGAGCCGGCGCAGGGTTCCGGCGATCAGTCCCGGCGCCCGCCGGCGCCATCCTGAAGCCGAGCGCTCTGACATCCGCGCGCCCACCGCCATCACCGGCCCGGCCAAAGCCATCTGAGCAATCCGCTCAGGCCACAGCTCGTTTTCCAGCACGATCAGCACCCGCACCCGCCAGCGCGTGCGAAACCGCGCCACCGCGCCCGGTGTGTCGAAGGGGGCGAGACGGGCGGTGACGCCGGGCAGATCCCAGCCCGCCACCATTGCCCGTGCCGTGGCACTGTTGCTGGTGACGACCATCGAAAGTTCGGGCCGCGCCGCCAGCAGCCGCTCGATCAGCCAGCGTGCCGAAGCAAGCTCGCCATTCGAGGCGCCATGCAGCCAGACCGCCGCCCCCGGCGTGGGGGCGATGCCCAGCCGCTCCGACAGCGCGCCCGGTCCGGTGCGCCCGGTCAGCCGCTGCCAGAGCGCATGGGCGGCCAGTGCCGGTGCGGCAATCCGCAGGATGAGCCGGTAAAGCCACAAGATCGCCTCCTGGATCGAGGTTTTTGCATAGGCCGGCGCGGCCGTTCTGGCAAGCCGGGCAGGAGTTGCGGCAACTTGCCGCATCTTTTGGAATTAGAATTGATCCAGATCATGTCGTCGCAGGCGCCCCCATCCCAGATTCACCTCCGGACGCGCGGACCAAGATCATGGAGACAAGGGATGAGATTGCTATCCATTACTCTTCTGGCGGCCCTGCTCGGGACGGCGGCCGAGGCCGATGCCCTGCGCGATGCGGCGCTGGAGGTATTCAAACCGCTACCGTCCACCGTGCCGGCCGTGAAGGATAATCCGGTCACCCCGGAGAAGATCGAGCTCGGCAAGGCGCTGTTCTTCGATCCCCGGCTGTCGGCCTCGGGCGTGTTTTCCTGCTATTCGTGCCACAACCTGACCACCGGTGGTGACGACAACATGGAAACCTCGGTCGGCCATGGCTGGCAGAAGGGGCCGCGCAACGCGCCGACGGCGCTGAACTCGGTCCTGAACGAGGCGCAGTTCTGGGATGGCCGGGCCGATGACCTGAAGGCGCAGGCCAAGGGGCCGATCCAGGCCGGGGTGGAGATGGCGAATACCCCCGACAACGTGGTGGCGACGCTGAACTCGATGCCCGCCTATGTCACCGGCTTCAAGGCCGCCTTCCCCGACGAGGCCGATCCGGTCAGCTTCGACAATATGGCAAGGGCGATCGAGGCATTCGAGGCGACGCTGATCACCCCGGCGCCGTTCGATTCCTTCATGAACGGTGACGACAACGCCTTGTCGGCAGATGCGCGGGCAGGGCTGCAACTCTTCATGGACAAGGGCTGCTCCGGTTGCCATTCCGGTGTGAACGTGGGCGGGTATGGCTATTATCCCTTCGGTCTGGTCGAGAAGCCCGGCGCCGACGTGCTTCCCATCGGCGACAAGGGCCGCTTTGCAGTGACCGCGACGGCGGATGACGAGTATGTCTTCCGCGCCGCACCCTTGCGCAATATCGCGCTGACCGCGCCCTATTTCCACTCTGGCAAGGTCTGGGATCTGGGTGTGGCGGTGGAGATCATGGCCGAAAGCCAGCTTGGCGCGGCGCTGGAGCCGAAGGAGACCGCCCAGATCGTGGCCTTCCTCGACAGTCTCACCGGCAAGATGCCCGAAGTGACGCTGCCCGTCCTGCCCGCCGAGACGGCAACCACCCCGCGCCCGACCTCGGAAGTCCGGTAAGTCCCGGCGTCCCCGTCCGGTTGGCAGGCGGGGCCTTCCGCTCGTGGCCCATGCCGGTCATGGGTCCTTGATGCGGATTGTTTCGGACAAGGAAGGGCGGCTCGTAGGTAGTCGCTCCGGGCAGGAGCTATACTCGCCTCTTGGCCCCTGGGCGGAGAGCCCTCCTCTTCGTCACCCCACGCAACGAAGGGTAGCGCCCGACCGTGGGTGGCCGCTGTCTCCGGTTGAGGTCTGCACTCTATGGCTCAGCCATGCCTATGATCGGTCTCCGCGCAGGTGTCATCAAAGTGCCTGCCTGGAGGGCGGCGGCGGGCGCTGCCCGGCGGCGCTTCGCGCCCTGTTCCGGGCTGGGCGCGGGTTCAGGCGGGGGCGCAGGAGGAAATAACGCTCATACACGTCGGGTGTGATCTGCGGAAAATCTACTCCCTCACCCTCGACATCCTGTGCAACAAAAGGGCAACGCCCGCCCGGGCTTCGCGCCTTGCTCCGGGCTGGGAGTGGGCTCACACGGCGTCAGGTGCGCCACCACATTCCCCGTCAGTCCCCGGGGGGCTGCCCACCTCCGCCCGGCGCGGCTCGCCCCTGCCGTGGACGGCGACGCGCGCCCGGATCAGAGCGGGGGTGGCCGACGCCCCGGCCAGTCGGTTGCGCGGTGATATTGCTCTCCCATGGCGAGGATGCGGGCATCCGCGCCGACCGGTCCGAAAAGCTGCATCCCCGTCGGTAACCCGCCTGGCCCGAAGCCGCAGGGCAGCGCAAGGCTCGGCAGGCCGATCAGGCTTACCGGCACCACCACCTCCATCCAGCGATGATAGGTGTCCATCGCCCGCCCGGAGATTTCTTGCGGCCAGCGCCATTCGGCGGGGAAGGGCCAGACCTGCGCCGCCGGCATGACCAGCGCGTCGAATCGATGAAACAGCTTCGCCGCCCGAGCATACCAGCGCGAACGGATCTCGCTCGCCTCATGCACTGCCGTCGCGCTGATGGCCGATCCCTGCGCGATCTCCCATTGCGTCTCGGGCTTCAGCGCCGCCCATTTTTCCGGCACATCGCGCCAGGCTCCCTTGGCTCCGGCATTGAGAAAGGCACGCAGCGTGGTCCAGGCCTGCCAGAGTTGTTCGGCAGGAAAGGGTGGCGCCACCGGTTCCACCTCCGCCCCCAGATCCTCCAGTACCCGCAGGCCCGATTCGCACTGCGCAAGGATGCCCGTCTCGCAGCCATAGGCACCGCCCCAATCGCCCAGCCAGCCGATGCGGCGCCCTTTCAGGCTGATCTCCAGCCGGTCGGCGAAGGGCTCATTGGGTCGGCAGAACGGCACTTCCGGGTTCTCGCCCGCCAGCACCTCCAGAAGCCGCGCCAGATCCTCGATATCGCGCGCCATGGGCCCCTCGGTCGCCAGTGTCGCCATGAAGGCGTCGCCCACCGCATCGGCGGGCACCAGCCCCCAGCTCGGGCGAAAGCCGTAGACATTGCAGAAGGCCGCCGGATTGCGCAGGCTGCCCATCATGTCGGAGCCGTCGGCCACCGGCACCATCCGCGCCGCCAGCGCCGCCGCCGCACCGCCCGATGATCCGCCCGCACTCAGCGAGAGATCATAGGGGTTGCGCGTCACCCCGAAGACCGGGTTGAAGGAATGGCTGCCATGCCCCCATTCCGGCGTATTGGTCTTGGCGGTGAAAATCGCCCCTGCCGCCCGCATCCGTGCCGCGATCAGATCATCCGCCTGCGGCACATGCGCGGCAAAGAGCGGCGAGCCCCAAGTCGTCCGCAGCCCTTGCACTGCCACCAGATCCTTCACCGCGACCGGCAGCCCGTGCAGCCAGCCCTTGCGCGGCGCCGTGTCCGCGGCCTGCGCCTCCGCCATCAACGCATCGGGATCGCGCAGCGACACCAGCGCATTCAGCGCGCCGTTCACTGTCGCCACCCGCTCCAGATGTGCCGCCATCACCTCGGACGGCCTCACTTCGCCCGAGGCGATCAGCCGCGACAGTTCCGATGCGCCCAGTTCGGAAAGCCCCACGCTTTCCTCCATTTTCTGTCTGAAAATATCCTTGGGGAGTTCCGGCCCGCCGCATAGGCGGCGGGCCGGAAACGGCGGGCAGACAGCCCCCCCGCCTTCTTCGCCTATTTCTGCAATTCGGTCCAGATCGCGGTCATGTATTCCATCGCTTTGGGCGAGCAGACCGGTATGAAATGTCCCGCCGCCTTGAGTTCTTCCGGGACGATCACTTCCGGCGCGTTCAGCATATCCTCGGGCATGAAGGCTTCCGACCCGGCGATACCATTGGCGTAGCGGGCGAAGGCCGACTGCATCGCGGCATTCTCCGGCACCATGATGAAGTCGAGGAACTTGTAGGCCTCCTCGACATTCTGCGCATCCGCGAGCAGCATCACCGAATCCATGAACAGCGGAAAGCCCTCTTGCGGGTAGCCGTATTTGATGTCCGGGTTGGCCAGACGCGCCCGCATGGTCGAGCCGTTCCAGTTCACGCTTGCCGACCAGTCACCATTCGGCAGCCGCTCGGTCGCGCCGTAATCCATGGCGATCCAGTCGGGCTTCGCGGCCAGCAGCGTGTCGCGCGCTTTCTTCAGCACCTCGGTATCCTCGGAGCAGGTCTCGCCGCCGACATACCAGTAGGCCAGATTCACCACATCGTTCATCTCGGGCACGACGTTGACCTTGCCCTTCAACTCGTCCGGCACATCAAGGAAAATGGCAGAGGTGTTGATGTTGCCGCCATAGATGCTGGTATTCACCGCGACTCCGGTCGAACCCCATTGCCACGGGATCGAGAATTTGCGGCCCGGATCCCATTCCACATTCTGCCATTCCGGGGCGATATTGCCGAAATGGGGCAGTTTCGACTGGTCGAGTTCTACCGTCAGCCCCTTCTCCACCCAGATCGGCACGTAATTAGCCGAGGGCACCACGAGATCGAAGCCGTGCCCGCCGGCCTCGATCTTGGCCAGCGCTGCATCGTTGCTGTCATAGTCGGTGACGGTGACCTTGATCCCGGTCTCCTTCTCGAACTTGGCCAGCATTTCGGGGCTGGTGTAGTTGCCCCAGTTATAAAGCTGCAGCTGCCCTTCGGCACTGGCAAGCGTGGTGCCGGCAAGCAGCATCGCCGTTGCGGTCAGCAGGTTCTTCATTCCCATACTCCCTTGTTCTGTTTCGTTTTGGTGGCGGTCAGTCCTTCTTCCGGGTCAGCAGGAAGAAGGCGGTCAGCAGCATCACCGTCAGGCCGAGCAATACGGTCGAGACCGCATTGATCTCGGGCGTGATCGCGCGGCGCAACTGGCCGAGCATGAAGGTGGGCAGCGTATCCTGCCCGCCGGATTTTACGAATTCCGTGATCACCACATCATCGAGGCTGATGACGAAGGCGAGCATCGCCCCGGCGAGGATACCCGGCGCGAGCAGCGGCAGCGTGACATGGCGGAAGGTTCGCCACGGATCGGCATATAGGTCGGCGGCGGCAGTCTCCAGCGTCAGGTCCATGCCTTCGAGCCTGGCGCGGATCGGCAGATAGGCGAAAGGAATGCAGAAGGCGGTATGAGCGAGGATCAGATAGCCCAGGCCCTGATAGCCGGTCCACTGCTTCACAACGCCGAACAGGATCAGGAGCGCGACAGCGGTAACGATTTCGGGCACCATCAGCGGCTGGTTGATCATGACATAGATGAAAGTCTGCCCCCGGAAGGCCGTCCGCCTTGTGGTGCCGAGCGCCGCCAGTGTCGCTACCGTGGTTGCGATCAGCGCGGCGGAGGATGCGATCTGAAGCGAACGCAGCGTGGCCGATTTCACCGCCTCATTGGCCCAGGCCTTTTCAAACCAGTGGAACGAAACGCCCTCCCAGACCGCCATCGAACTGCCTCCGTTGAAGGCATAGACGACCAGCGTAAAAATCGGCAGATAAAGGCAGATGAAGGCCAGCACCGCCACCGCAGCGAAGCCGGGGATGCGCGACGGCTCGAAGCTGCGCTCAGCCATGGCCGGCCCCCCCTCTGTTCGCGGTGCGGACATAGATCAGCAGCGCCGCCATCACCACGATCAGCAGCGTCATGGAAAGGGCCGCGCCCAGCGGCCAGTTGCGCCCCTGCCCGAATTGCAATTCGATGAAATTGCCGATCATCATGTTCTTGCCGCCGCCCAGCACGCGCGGCGTGACGTATGCGCCGAGCGAGGGCACGAAGACGAGGATCGAGCCCGCCACGATCCCCGGTTTCACGATAGGCAGGATCACCCGTCGCAGCACCTGCAGGCGGGTGGCGTAAAGGTCATAGCCGGCCTCCAGCAGCTTCATGTCGAAGCGGTCGATCGTGGCGAACAAGGGCAGCACCATCAGCGGCAGATAGACATAGGTCATCCCCACCAGTACCGCGAAATCGGTATTGATCATGCGCAGCGGCGTCGCGATCAGGCCGAGCTTGATCAGCACCGTGTTCACCAGCCCCTCGTTGCGGACCACCTCGTTGATGGCGAAGGTGCGCACCAGGAGGTTGGTCCAGAACGGAATTGTGATGAGAAAAAGCCACAGCGCCCGTGCCTTCGGCGGCCGGGTGGCGATGAACCAGGCGGTCGGAAAACCCACCGCGAAGGTGATCAGCGTGGTCAGCAGCGACAGTTTCACCGAGCGCCAGAAGATCGTCAGATGCGCATCGGCCAGTTGCAGCGTGCCGTCGAAGATGTCCTTGCTGTAGAGGATGCCGATCCAGCCTTCGAGGCTGAAGGCCCAGCTCACGTTACCGTATTGGCCGGGGCTCAGGAAGGAGTAGATCAGAATGATCAACAGCGGCCCGGACGCAGCGATGCCCAGGATGACCAACGCCGGAGCCGAGAGCGCCCAGGCATTGCGGACGGAGCGGGCGCGGGCTTTCTCCTCTCCGTTCATCTCAGTCCCCCACGACCTGCAGGGCGCCGGAGGCGAAGCGCAGGCCCGTCGCGGCGCCCCTTTCCAGCCCTGTCTCTCCGCTCGGGTTGCTTTGCAGCCGGGCGGTGATTTCGCTGCCGTCCTTCAGCAGCAGGTGGATATGGGTATCGGTGCCGAAATACACCCAGTCGCGGACGGTGGCGACGATGGCGCCTGCCTCGTCGGCCGGGACCAGCCGCACCTGTTCGGGGCGCACGGTCACGGTGACAGGGCCTTCACCGGATCCTCCGGCGAGGTCGATCGGATCGCCCGAGGCGAGACGGGCGCCCGACGGCCCGATCATGGCAGGCAGGAAATTGGTCTCGCCGATGAAACTGGCGACGAAGCGGTTGACGGGGCGGGTGTAGATCTCGCGCGGAGCGCCGATCTGCT
>JAIRJX010000157.1 GCA_031260425.1 Gemmobacter sp. | reverse complement strand
CGCGCTCAATTCACCCCCTGAGGATATTTATGAACAGATGAAGCCAGGGCGCTTTTCTGTTCATCATCTGTTCAAAAATATCCTCGGGGGGAGGTGCCGCAAGGCACCGTGGGGGGCAGACAGCCCCCCTTCAGCTTTTCAGCTGGACGCAAGGCAAGGACGATTGCGGGAGCGGAGGTCGCATTGCCTGCCCCCGAATCGCGGGCACCCGAACCCAGCCTCATGATTTTGCCACATGATTTTTGCCATTGTCTTTTCCGTCACGCTCCCCCTATTGTCACGGAACGGGCGCTCTCCTGTCATGGACAAGGCCCCGGACCTCAGTTTCGCTGCTGGAAGCGCGGCTTGGGCCACGGGTCCGAAGCGCGTTTTCCCGCAGATATCACTGGCCGCGAGGCCGCATATTCGCCGATCACCCCTGCTGGAGCGATCGGCCCTACATTTGGGCGCATCCGCGCCCGGGAACCGAACCGCGATGAGCCGCGCGCTGGATGCAACAAGGGACGACCGGAAGCCTCAAGGCCTCCCGGCAGCCTGCATGTGCCGCAGCCTCGCCCGAACAAGCCGCCATCCGCTCGGCCTTTCTTCCGGGGCTTCCCCGGGAGGGAGGGCCGGGCCATGGCGCATTGGAACATCATGGCCAAGAAAATGCTTATCGACGCCACGCATCCGGAGGAAACCCGGGTTGTCGTGGTTGACGGAAACAAGGTCGAGGAATTCGACTTCGAGACGGTAAACAAGCGGCAGCTTCAGGGGAATATCTATCTCGCCAAGGTCACGCGGGTAGAGCCTTCGCTGCAGGCGGCCTTCGTGGATTATGGCGGCAACCGCCACGGCTTCCTTGCCTTCGCCGAGATCCATCCCGACTATTATCAGATCCCTGTCGCCGATCGCAAAGCTCTCCTGGAGGAGGAGCAGGCGCTGGCCCGTGCCGAGGAGGAAGAGGAGAGCCGGCCGCGCCGGGTCGGCGGCTCCCGCCCGCAGTCCCGTCGCCCCGCCCCCCTGCCCGCCGCGGTGGAGGCCGTGTCCGGCGGCGATGCGGTGATCGCAGCGGAAGCGCCGGCCGGCGCGGCCGCACCCGAGGCCGTCCACATCTCCGGCATGGACGTCATCGACCTTGACGAGGAGGCCGGCGCTGATACGCCGATGGCCGGCCGGCACGATGATCGCAGCCTGGTGGCCTCGGAACGTGATGGCGGCGATCATTACGAGGCGCTCGACCATGCTGCCGAGGTGGATGACGAGATCGAATCGGTCGCCGAAGAGGATGTGGCCGACGAGATCCGCGCACCGCGAAAGCCCCGTGCCCGCCGCTACAAGATCCAGGAAGTCATCAAGGTGCGCCAGATCATGCTGGTGCAGGTGGTAAAGGAAGAACGCGGCAACAAGGGGGCGGCACTCACCACCTATCTGAGCCTCGCCGGTCGCTACTGCGTCTTGATGCCCAACACCGCGCGCGGCGGCGGCATCAGCCGCAAGATCACCCAGGCCACCGACCGCAAGAAGCTGAAGGAAATCGCCTCGGAAATGGAGGTGCCGGAGGGCGCCGGTCTCATCATCCGCACTGCCGGCGCCAAGCGCACCCGGCCGGAAATCCGGCGCGACTACGAATACCTGATGCGGCTCTGGGAGGAGATCCGCGAGCTCACGCTGAAATCCGTTGCCCCCGCGCCGATCTACGAGGAAGGCAACCTCATCAAGCGTGTGATCCGCGACCTTTACAACCGTGAGATCGAGGAAATCCTCGTCGAGGGCGAGACCGGCTATCGGACCGCCAAGGATTTCATGCGCATGATCATGCCGACCCATGCAAGGGTCGTGCAGCGCTATGCCGCCGAGATGCCGCTTTTCGCGCGCTATCAGGTGGAAGGCTATCTCGCCGGCATGTTCAACCCGGTGGTGCAGCTCAAATCCGGCGGTTATATCGTGATCGGCGTCACCGAGGCGCTGGTCGCCGTCGACGTGAACTCGGGCCGGGCCACCAAGGAGGGCTCGATCGAGGATACCGCGCTCAAGACCAACCTTGAGGCCGCTGACGAGGTGGCGCGGCAATTGCGGCTGCGCGATCTGGCGGGCCTGATCGTCATCGACTTCATCGACATGGAAGAGCGGCGCAACAACACCGCCGTCGAGAAGCGGCTGAAGGACAAGCTGAAGACCGACCGCGCCCGTATCCAGGTCGGCCGCATTTCGGGCTTCGGCCTGATGGAGATGAGCCGCCAGCGGCTGCGGCCGGGGATGCTGGAAAGCACCACCCAGCCTTGCGCGCATTGCCATGGCACCGGGCTGATCCGTTCGGATGACAGTCTCGCGCTGACCATCCTGCGTGCGCTTGAGGAAGAGGGCACCCGCAAGCGCAGCAAGGAGGTGCTGCTCCGGGCGCCGGTCGCCGTCATCAACTACCTCGTCAATTCCAAGCGCGAGCATATCGCGCTGATCGAGGCGCGCTACGGCATGGCGGTGCGGCTGGAGGCCGATCCGCATCTGGTCAGCCCCGACTACAGCATCGAGAAGTTCAAGACCGCCATCCGCGCCGTGCCTGAGCCTTCGGCGGCGATCTCGGGCCATGCCGCGCTGATGGGCGCGCCGATGGAGGAGGAGGAGGACCCCGAACTGCCGCTCGATGAGGAAGAGGACGAAGAGGAAGGCGAGGTCGAGCCCCGGGCTGAGGTTGCGGGTGAAGGCGGCTCCGGCTCCCGGAAAAAGCGCCGGCGGAGGCCGCGCCGCCGCAGCGGGTCGCCGAAGAAAGAAGACCAGTCCGACGGCACCGATACCGACGAGGGCGATGATGCGGGCGAAGACGACGGGGCGGCGGAGGCGGTGACTGAAGCTTCGGCGCCGGTCGAGGCCGTCACTGTTGACGCACAGCCTCTTGTGGAGGACGTGGTAAGCGTGGCTGAAATGCCGGCGGAAGAGCCTGCGCCGAAGACCAGGTCCACCGCGAGGAAAGCCGCCGCGAAATCCATCGCCAAGAGCGGAAGCGACGAATCCGGCGAGGCCAAAGCCGGATCCGCGGTGAAAAAGGTCACCCGCAGCAGCGCCAGCGCCAAGGCAAAGGCAGCCAGGGTGGCCGAGGCAGACAAAGCGGCCGAGGCCAGCGAGGCTGCGGCGGAAAGCAGCGAGGCGGAAAAGCCCGCCAAGCCGAAGCCCGCCTCCGGCCGCGCCCGCGGCGCCGGCTCCAGGGCGAAGGCAGCCAAAGCCGAGACGCCCGCATCAGAAGCGGTGCCGGAGGCCGAGTCGCCGAAGGGCGTGCCATCGACGACCGAACCTGCTCCACCGGTGACGGAGGCTCCTGCAATGGCGGCTCCTGCGGCGACCGGATCGCCGCCGCTGCAGGCCGATCCAGGTGATGCCAGCATCGCCGAAGGTCCGGTGGCCGACCCGCGCCAGGCCGAGGCTCCGGCCTCGGACGTAGGTGAGCCGAAGCAGCGCCGCAAAGGCTGGTGGTCGGTCGGGCGCTGAGCGAGGTCCCCGCAGAGATGAAAAAGCCGGGCCAGACGCCCGGCTTTTTCATGCCTTGAAGGCAGTCCCGAACGATGTGGTAGGGGAAAGGCCGATTGCGAATCCGCGCTTTTCATTCGCGCCGGGTTTTCATCCGCGAAAAACGTTCGCAACCGACGGGGAGCCGGAAGGACAGGATCACAAGCTCAGCCACCGCGCAGTCTGTTTTGCGGTAATTGCGCGCCGCGCCGGATGAAATGCGCGGTGGCGGCCCCCGCCGGCTCGGCGCCGAGATAGTCATGCCCCGTCCCGGCGCAGAAATGCGGCAGATCGACCGCCGCCATGCCGTCGGTCGCCCGGAGCCGCAGCACCTCCCCCGGCGCCATCACCATCAGCCGCTTGCGTGCCTTCAGCACCGGCAGCGGACAGAGCAGCCCCTCACAATCCAGATCGACATCATGCTCCATCCCCTCCCCTTAGGCCGGATCGGCGCGCGCCACAAGCTTGGCTGGATCATATCCAACCGGCACAGACGCCATGAGAATCGCGACGAAAGGGGATAGAAACCGCAACTAGCCCCGCCGCGCAAGAGACGTCCGGAATTTCCCGAGCAAATCCCGAGAGGGCCGCGGCGTTTACAATTTCAGCAATGCGATGTAATTTGAGCTATCCCGACCGGACGGAACCCGACCTGCAAAGGTCAATGCATTCCACCCCGACATGCGACAGGCATAAATCCATAGCTCCCGATCCGGTCCGAGATATCTCGGCCCCCCCACAGTGTGGAATAGCGCCATGAACGAAGATGATACAAGTGCCAGGGAAGAAAGGGCCCTTGTCTGGCTCAGGGTCAGATCCGGTGATGGGCTGACCTCCGATGAACTATCGGAAAGGATTGGCATATCCGCGAATTTTAAACCCAAAAATCACGTGGGCGGCGCAAAGGCATTTTCCCTGAAAGCGATGTTTCAATAAAGAACACGCAGCTATTGGCAAAACATATCAACTGGATGATCGGCGCTTGCTCTGCCAGCTTCGATAAACTCCGCGCATTCATCAACGAACCGGGAAACTCCGGTAGAATATTCATCTATGTCCAGACCGAACACGACGGATAGTATGTTGGCCTGACAGCGGAGCAACTGAGGTTTTTCGTCGACTGAGCTTTCAGTCTATGCGTCAAGACCGAGTTTCACCGCAAGGATGATGAATAGCAGGCGCACATGGCCATCCGGGGCTCCCGGATAGCCCCCTGCGCACGATCCTGTGAGGTAGCACCACGTGACGGCCCGGCAATTTCGCGCTATCAGGGAGCGGCCGGAAGGAGGCGCCATGTTCGGGATCAATCTCTTCGACGCAAGTCTGCTGCCCGCCATGCTGGTGGCACTGAGCGCGGGAGTACTTTCCTTCCTCAGCCCCTGCGTGCTTCCCATCGTTCCGCCCTATCTCGCCTATATGGGCGGCATCTCGATGCCTGAGCTGCGCGAGGGTGGCATGGCGGCGCGGCGGCGCATCCTGCTGCCGGCGTTGTTCTTCGTGCTGGGCCTGTCGACGGTGTTCCTGTTTCTCGGCTTCACCGCCTCGGCTTTCGGGGCGTTCTTCCTGAAGAACCAGCAGGTATTTGCCCGGATCTCCGGCCTCATGGTCATCGTGCTCGGCCTGCATTTCCTCGGTGTGTTCCGCATCTCGATCCTCGACCGCGAGGCGCGGATGGATGCAGGCGACCGCGGCGGCTCGGCGCTTGGCGCCTATGTGCTGGGCCTTGCCTTCGCCTTCGGCTGGACGCCCTGCATCGGCCCGCAACTGGGCGCGATCCTGTCGCTCGCTGCCAGCGAGGCCAGCATGACGCGCGGCACCGCGCTGCTGGCGGTCTATGCCATCGGCCTTGGCCTGCCCTTCCTGCTGGCGGCGCTGTTCGTGGAGCGCGCACTGGGCCTGATGGCGCGGCTCAGGCCGCATATGCGGCTGATCGAGCGGATCATGGGGCTCTTGCTGCTGCTGGTAGGCCTCTTGCTGGTCACCGGCGCGCTGTCGGACATCTCGTTCTGGCTGCTCGACACTTTCCCCGCGCTGGCGACGCTCGGCTAGGGCTGCACCTCCCGTTCCGTGCAACGAAAGGTTGGCGTCCGACTGCGGGTGGACGCTGATACGATTGTGGTCGTCGCTTTATGGCACAACCACACCCAGCTCATATTCCCGTGCCAGCGTCCCCGAAGCGCCAGGGGGCTGCCGTAGGCGCTTGCGCGCCTTGCTCCGGGCAGGGGGAAGGGCTCACATGGTGGCCGCAGGAGGTCATTTCGCGGAACACCAGGGAACATGCGCTCCATCCAGAGGAGCCCGCTTGACGATCCATCCGGGGTTTGCACCGGAGTCCGCGATGCCGGATCTCCGTTGCCGCCACCGCTCCGCCGGCACATCGGGTCTGATCCCGGGCCTGTTCCCGACCAGGATCAGGCGCTAGGATGGCAGTGGGAGGATGATCATGACCGGGAACGAAGGACAGGACGGCACCGATACGTCCCCGCTCCGGCGGCGGGTGTTCTACATTCCCGGCTATGACCCGATCCATCCCCGGCGCTATCGCGAGCTCTACCGGAAAGAGGGGGCAGCGCAGGCCGCCCTCTCGGGCTACCGGCTGGATCTCAGGCCGAAGCGGGTGCAAGGCCCCTATGGCTGGCAGGTGCGGGGCGAGATCGAGGGGCGGCACACGGAGGCGGATGTGGAGGTGCTGGTCTGGTCCGACATC